>JAQBNP010000274.1 GCA_028288515.1 Flaviaestuariibacter sp.
ATCACAACGGGCACCGAGCTCATCAGGAGAAAAGCCGGCGGCGAGGCCTTCGCCTTCACCTGTCCGCTCATTAAGAAGGCGGACGGCGGCAAGTTCGGCAAGACCGAGACCGGGAACGTCTGGCTCGACCCGGAAAAGACCACTCCCTTCCAGTTCTACCAGTTCTGGCTCAATGCGGCGGACGCCGACGCCGAACGCTGGATCAAGATATTCACCTTTCTGACCAAAGAGACGATCGATGCGCTCATCGCCGATCACCACCGCGACGCTTCGCAACGCCTTCTGCAGAAGAAGCTTGCAGAAGAGCTGACCGTGCTGGTGCACAGCCGTGAAGATTTTGAAAAGGCGGTTGAAACAACGCAGAAGCTTTTTTCCCAGGCATCGGCTCCTGCTGAAAGCCTCAGCATCGCGGACCTCGAAGCAATGGAGGGGATCGTTCGGCTCGATTTTCCCCGCGAAAAGCTCCAGGCCGGGATTGATGTTGTCAGCTTTCTTGCCGAAACGACCATCTTCCCGAGCAAGGGCGAGGCACGCAAGACCGTGCAGGGCGGCGGCGTCAGCATCAACCGCAACAAGGTGGCCGATATTGCCGCCGCAGTGGATGCATCACTTCTGCTGCATGACCGGTTCCTGCTCGTGCAAAAAGGAAAGAAGAATTATTACCTGGTGGAAGCGAAAGGGTAAGGAATGTACGATTTTCGATTGACGACCTTAGATTGAAAAGGCGTTAAACGCAACGCACGCAGAGAGGCAAAGGCGAGCGCACAGAGAGCCCTTCGTGTTCCTTTGTGCCCTTCGCGGCTTTGTGGTTCAAATTGTCTTTTCGTCCCCGTTTCGGGTCCCGCGTGATCACAGCCTGGTCCACTCCATTCACTATTCACTATTCACTATTCACTATTCAGTATTCACTCCCCCTATTCCACCGCCACCTGCTTTTTCACAAGCGCGCCTTCGCGTGCTTCCATGAGAAAGCGGCGATCGGCCAGCAGGTAGCCATTGCCCTTTTCGCAAAAATGAACTTTGAGATTTTCGATGGAGATCGGGTTGCCGTCGGGGATGTCGGCGATATTGCTATGCCTGATGTCGTGTCCGTCGATGATCATCACGAGACCGCTGCCGATGGCTTCCATCTTGTTGCCTTCCGTGATCAGCATGCCGGTGTCTTCGCCCAGCCCGATGCCGATGCAGCCCGGGTTTGAGGCCACTGCCTGTGCCAGGCGACCGAACCGCCCGCGCTTTTCAAAGTGCGAATCGATGATGACGTCGTCGATGAAGCCGAGGCCGGTGGTGATCTTCACCTGGCCCTTGAGATGCGCCACGTCGGCGTTGCCCTCATAGATCATTGTGTTGCTCATCGCCATGGCGCCGGCGCTCGTCCCGGCGATCAGGAAGGGCTCGGTCTGGTATCGTGTGAGGAGGATCCGGAGAAACGCTGTACCGCCGAATGTGGCGCTGAGCCGCATCTGGTTGCCACCGCTGAACATGACGGCGTCGCAGGCCTGGATGCGGGCGAGATATTCTTCATTGGCCGCATCGTTGCGGTCGCGGATCGGCAGGAGACCGATGTTGTTGCAGCCGATCTTTCCAAATGCTTTGAGGTAGTTCTCGCCGACTTCCGTGGGGATCATTGAGGCGGTTGTGACCACCTCGATGCGGGCGTCGCTGCCACCGGCTTCTTCCATGATGCGGCGCAGGATGCCAAGCTCAAAAAAGTTGAGGTTGTTGCGGATGATCTCGCCTTTCTCAAGGTCGGTGCCCTTGTCCTCGGCTCCGCCCACTGCAATTAGTTTTCCTTTAGGATCGATCATCGGATATATTCTCGTTTAATATGATAGACTCGTCAAAGCTAGCGATTCAGGTCATCCATTTCGAACTTTTCTTGTTAAAACATAGACCACGACGCCCGTTCCCGCTGCAAGCAGGCCCCAGAGCGCCATTTGCCCCGTGGACACCAGGGCAAGAAGCCAGATGGCCACCGACAGGATCACCGGCAACGGATAGAGCCACATCCGGTACGGGAGCCGCTCTTTTCCCTCGCGCCGCCTCAGCAGCACCACACCGATCGCCTGGGCCACGAACTGGACGAGGATCCGCATCGCCAGGATGGCATCGATCGCCTCTCCCATCCGTACGTACAGGCTGAATAAAAACGCCAGCGTTCCGATAAACAAAAGGGACAGATACGGAAAGCCTTTTGTTGGGTGCAGCCTGCCGAAGACCGGGAAAAAAGCGCCATCCACGGCCGCGGCATAAGGCACGCGGCTATAACCCAGCGTGGCCGAGAACAAGGATGCAAAAGCCACCACGAGGATGAGTCCCGTTGCCACCAGAGACGCCTTGTGCCCATAGACGCGGGCAATGAAATCGCTGACCACATATTTCGACTGCTGTGCTTCCTGCCACGGGATCACGCTCGTCACGCTCAGGTTGAGTGCCATGTAGAGAACAAAGATGAGTCCGACCGAAAGAAACATGCTTCGCGGGATATTGCGTCCCGGATCGCGGATCTCTCCGCCCAAATGGCACACGTTGTAATAGCCCAGGTAGCTGTAGATGGACTTGACCGAGGCCTGTCCGAGCAAAACGAAAAACGCCGGGCTCACCACGATGGTGTCATTGATGTGCGCAAGCGGCTGCCAGAAATGACCTGCCTGTATACCCCCTGCAATGATCCATGCGAAGACCGCAAAGACACTGATCCACAAAATGACGCTGATGCGGCCGACAGCCTCGATCTTGCGGTACAGGAGCGCAACCACCAGTACGATCACACCTCCGGAGACGGCCTTGGCCACGACGTCCGAAAACGGGAAGAAATACCGGGCGTAGGCCGCAAACCCGATCGCCGCCGATGCCATCACAAGCGGGGCCTGGATGCAGGTCTGCCACACGTACAGGAACGAAAGGAGACGGCCCCACCTGGCGCGGCCATAAGCTTCTTTTAAAAAATTATAAGTGCCGCCCGCGAGTGGGTATTTTGCGCCCAGCTCGCTCCAGACCTGCGCATCCATGAACGCAAGAAAACCGCCCAGGAGCCAGGCATAAAGAAAGTGCGGCCCGCTCATGATCTGGATCACGAGATAGAGCGTCACGAAGGGGCCGATCCCCACCATATCGATCATGTTGATCGCCGTTGCCTGTACGAGGCCGAGCCTTCTCTGGAGTGTGTGCATGTGTCCCTAGCTTCTGTCGTTCCTGCCTGAGGCCGCCAAGATAATACAGGATCGGCGTGGGGATCTCGTCAGCTCCGCGCAAACGCCGTGATCCCCTCCACCAGCAGGTCCAGCTGGCTGGTGGTGGTGTAAACATTGGGCGTGACGCGCACACCGGAGATGCCTTCCCAGTTGATCGTCGTTGTGTGGATGCGGTATTTTGAGAACAGGAAACTATCGAGCTCGGCAGGCGTTTTCCCCGCCACCGATACCATACCGATGGCGCATCCCCACTTCGGGTTCATGGATGTTGACAGCACCACCTTCGGAACATCCCTGACGCGCTCCATCCAGTAATTCTTCAGGTACTGAAGCCGCTTCTGCTTTCGCTCAAGCCCGATCATTTCATTGAACTCGATCGCTTTCCCGATCGCCTCCTCGATAAAGAACGGGCGGGTACCGAGGTGCTCAAACTTCCGGATCTCTCCCTCCTGCGGCTTCTCCGCGGCGAACAGTGGATAGATGCGCGCGATCTTCTCCTTGCGCACGTACAGCATGCCGGCCCCGATCGGCGCGTAGAGCCACTTGTGGAGGCTTGTGGCAAAATAATCCGCGTTGAGGTCGGGGATGCGGAAATCGAAATGTGCAAACGAATGCGCACCATCCACCAGCACGTCGATGCCCCGCTTCTTTGCTTCGTCGGCGATCTTGCGCACCGGCAGGATCTGCCCGTTCCAGTTGATCACATGCGTGATCGTAACCATCTTTGTGCGCGGCGTAAACGCCTTGACATACTGGCTTACGAGGTAGGACTCGTCCTCTGATGGCAGCACCAGATCGACCCAGTTGATGCGGATGCCATCGCGCAGCGCCCGTTGCTGCCAGGCATGAACCACGTGGATATAATCCTGCTTGCACACAACCACCTCGTCACCGGCCTGGAGCGGGTATCCGAAGATGACGGTTTCCAGTCCTTCCGTAGAATTACGGTTCATCGCGATCTCGTCGGCGCTGCAGCCGGCCATTGCTGCAAGCCGGGCGCGAAGGGCTTCGCGGCCCTGGTCGAGGATTCGCCACATATAATAGCTGGGCGCTTCATTGGTCAGATCATAATAGCGCTTGACTGCTTCCTGGACCGTCTTGGGCGCGGGGGACACACCGCCATTATTCAGATTGATGAGCGTCGGAGAAACAGTGAACGCCTGCTGCATGTAGTACCAGAAATCCTCGTCGGTGGCGAGCTGGTCGGCACTGAACAATTCCGTACGGTCCACCGCGTTCCGGAGTTGGCGGCTCCAGGCCGGTGACACCAGGGATCCAAGCAGGCCCGATGCCGAGGCAAGTCCGAGACGCTTCATGAATGAGCGTCGTCCCAATGGATTCATGTGGATGCTTTTGCTAAATGTAAATCTTCTCGCTCAATGGCTGACATGATCTGGCGATGAATTGCCCTCAATTGGGTATGCCTTCAGGTGGTCGACCATGGAAAAGAATTTGCATAGCTGCTTCCACAAGCCTTCTTTTGTAACCCGGAGGAAATCCGCTAATTTCCAAACATCAAGAACAACGATATGAAGATCCTCGAATTGAAGACCTTGCGCGGACCGAACTATTGGAGCGTTCGCCGCTCCCTGCTGATCCAGATGAAGCTTGACCTGGAAGAGCTCGAGTCACGCCCCACAAACAAGATCCCAGGTTTTCGCACGCGGCTCGAAGCGCTGATGCCGACTCTCGTCGAACATCGATGCAGCGAAGGTGTGCGTGGCGGTTTCTTCAACCGCGTTGAGGAAGGAACATGGATGGGTCATGTCATCGAGCATATGGCCCTCGAGCTGCAAACCCTTGCGGGTATGGACACAGGCTTCGGCCGGACCCGCGACGCGGGCGAAGGACCAGGCGTTTATTATGTCGTGTTCTCCTATATCGAGGAAGAGGCCGGGCGCTATGCCGCCAAGGCCGCTGTCCGCATCGCGCAGGCACTTGTTGACGGAACCGCGTACGATCTCGAAACAGATATCCAGGAGCTTCGCGAAATCCGGGAGGAAACGCGTCTCGGGCCGTCGACAGGCAGCATTGTCGAGGAAGCGGCAAAGCGCGATATTCCCTATATCCGCCTGAACAAGCACTCGCTGGTGCAGCTTGGGTACGGCATCCACCAGAAACGCATCCAGGCAACCGTGGCAAGCACCACCTCCAATATCGCCGTGGAGATCGCCGGTGATAAGGAAGAAACGAAAAGCCTTCTCGAAAGCGCCGAGGTACCGGTGCCCAAAGGTGTCATCATCCGAAGCGAGGAAGACCTCCACGACGCTATCGACCGCATCGGCTTCCCGCTCGTACTGAAGCCGATCGACGGCAATCATGGCAAGGGCGCCACAACCGACATCAACAACTGGGAAAGCGCCGTCAAGGCATTCGCCGGCGCACAGAAATATTCGCGCAGCGTGATCTGTGAGAAATTCATCACGGGCTTCGATTTCCGCGTCCTGGTCATCAATTATAAATTCGTTTGTGCGGCACTCCGCACGCCCGCATCGGTTGTCGGGAACGGTCGCAGTACCATCCAGGAATTGATCGACGAAGTGAACCGCGACCCGCGCCGCGGCTACGGCCATGAGAAGGTGCTGACACAGATCAAGGTGGATGGATTTACGGACAAGATGCTGACCGATAAAGGCTATGCGCTTGACACCGTTCCGCCGGTTGACGAGCTCGTTCTTCTCAAGCCCACCGCCAACCTCAGCACAGGCGGCACCGCCACCGACGTAACCGAGGAAGTGCATCCTGCAAATATCTTTCTTGCCGAGCGGATCGCCCGGATCATCGGTCTCGACATCTGCGGCATCGACATCATGGCGCCCGACCTTCGCTCTCCCATCACGGAGAATGGCGGCGCGGTGCTCGAGGTCAATGCGGCCCCGGGTTTCCGGATGCATATCGAGCCAACGGTCGGCCTGCCGCGTAACGTCGCAGAACCCGTCGTGGACATGCTGTTCCCGAAAGGCAGCGACGGGCGGATCCCGATCATCGCGATCACCGGAACCAATGGCAAGACCACGACAACACGCATCACGGCCCATATCGTGCGGACCGCCGGTAAGAAGGTGGGCTACAGCACGTCTGACGGTATCTACATCCAGAACCAGCTCATGGTCAGCGGCGATACGACGGGCCCGGTATCCGCGCAGTTCGTGCTGAAAGATCCATCGGTCGAGTTTGCCATCCTGGAATGTGCGCGTGGCGGCATCCTGCGTGGGGGGCTCGGCTTCCGTCATTGCAATGTGGCGATCGTCACCAATGTTGCGGCAGACCACCTGGGGCTTGGCGGGATCAATTCCGTGGAGCAGATGGCGCGTGTGAAGCAGGTCGTGCCGGAGACGGTTTGCGACAATGGCTACGCGATCCTCAATGCCGATGACGACCGCGTGTACCGCATGAAGGACGACCTGGATTGCAAGATCGCGCTGTTCAGCATGGACGAGACCAACCCGCGCATCCTTCGTCACTGCGCCGATGGCGGCAAGGCGGCCGTCTGCGAGAACGGGTACATCACCGTGGTGAAAGGAAACTGGAAGGTGCGTGTGATGCCGGTAAAGGATATACCGATCACCTATGGAGGAAAGGCAAAGCACAATATTGCCAATGTGCTGCCCGCGGTGCTGGCAACCTACCTGTTCAAGGAAATTTCCATCGAGGACATCCGGCAGGCCCTGCAAACATTCATCCCCTCCTCATCGCAAACACCGGGACGACTCAATTTTTTCCAGCTCAAGAAGTGTACATACCTGGTCGATTTTGCGCACAACCCGCACGGACTGCAGCTCCTGTGCGACTTTATCGAGCAGCTCGATTACCCGCAGAAGATCGGTGTCATCACCGGCACGGGCGACCGCCGCGACGAGGACATCCGCGAGCTGGGAACGATTGCCGCGCGCTATTTTGACGAGATCATCATTCGCCGCGACAAGAACCTTCGGGGTCGTTCCGAAGAGGAGATCTTCGGGCTCATCCGCGAGGGCATCGATTCGGTCAATTCATCGATCCCGGTACACGTGATCCCCTCCGAGGACGCTGCGCTGACAGAGGCCTACGAGAAAAGCCAGGACGGCGCGCTCATCACCGTGATGTGCGATTCGGTCACCGGCACGATCGACAAGATCAAGGCGATCAAGGAACGGGAGGAAGGACAGAAGAAAACGACGACGGTCAGCCTGATCCCGTAGCAGCGACGGAACGCCTTGAAAATCTGCTGAAAAAGGCAAATCTTTTAAATTGGATTTGGAACGGTTTTTCCGATCCCTTATTTTTGCACTCCTCTACGGAGCCTGACATCGATCAGGACAAGTTTGAGCTATGGTGTAACGGTAGCACTGCAGATTTTGATTCTGCCTGTTAAGGTTCGAATCCTTATAGCTCAACAAAGAAAGCCCTGTTCGCAGGGCTTTTTCTATGGGCCGATCTGTGGGCTTACATCCTGTGGCCGAGGCGCCCGAGACAGTCGGCCAGCGCCTCTTTCCAATGGCGCGGCGCCAGGCCATAAACGGAACGGATCTTTTCCGTATCCAAAACCGAATAGGCGGGTCGGCGCGCTGCCGTCGGGAATCCGGCCGTTCCGATGGGCTCCACCGCACAGGTAAGCCCGCAGCGATCGCGGATCTCCATCGCCAGCTGAAACCAGGTCGTTTCCCCCTCGTTCGCAATATGGTAAATGCCCGGCGTCCATTCGCCGGCCCGAATGATGTGCAGGATGGAATCGGCAAGATCCGCGGCATAGGTCGGGCAACCATGCTGGTCGTTCACGACACGAACCTGGTCACGCTCCGTCATCAGCCGCAGCATTGTTTTTACAAAGTTCGAACCGTACGAGGAGAATACCCATGACGTGCGGATCACAATGCTTTGCGGGTCCTCTTCGCGGCAGCGGCGCTCGCCGGCGAGCTTCGTCGCCCCATAGATACCTGTCGGGCCGGTCGGGTCTGTCTCAACATAAGGCCGGTTTCCCCGGCCGTCGAAGACATAGTCCGTCGACAGGTGAATGAGACGCGTGGAGCTGAGCGCGCAAGCATAGGCGAGGTTGGCCGCACCATTTTCGTTGAGGGCGGCCGCGGCGCCGGGCTCGCTCTCCGCGCGGTCCACGGCGGTATAGGCCGCGCAGTTGATGCAGTGCGTGGGCCGGTGCGTTTCGAAATAGCGCAGCACTGCGCCGCGGTCGGTAATATCGAGCTCGTCACGGCCGGTGAAGAGGAATGCCAGAGCCGGATCCATCGCCAGCCGGCGAAACTCCTGCCCTACCTGTCCGTTTGCACCGGTGACGAGGATCGTCATGTGGCAAAGTTGAAATTCGTTTCGCAATCCCGGAACAGCGGCAGCGCGGCATCCTTCTCCGACACGACCGCGCTGCTGGCATCGATGCCCCAGTCGATGCCCAGGCTCGGATCATCGAACCGGATGCCGCGCTCGCTTTCCCTGTGGTAGTACTGATCGCATTTGTAGAGAACGACGGCGGTTTCGCTCAGCACGGAGAATCCATGCGCAAAGCCGTCGGGGATCATCAATTGCTTTTTGTTGTCGGCCGAAAGCTCGATGGCGAAATGCTGTCCATATGTCGGTGAGCCCTTCCGTAGATCCACGGTGACGTCGCGGATGGCGCCCTCGAGCACGCGCACCAGCTTGGCTTGCGCGTGCGGGTTGACCTGGAAATGAAGCCCGCGGATCACGCCTGCTGTTGAGCGCGACTGGTTGTCCTGAACGAATGCACAGCCGATGCCGTTCTCACGAAAGGCCCGGCTGTTGAAGGCTTCAAAGAAAAAGCCCCGGCTGTCCTCGAAGACGGACGGCTCAACAACGATGAGGCCTGGCAGGGAACAAGCGGTAAAGCGCATATTAGAAGCTCCAGTATTGACGGCTTTTGATCTGTCCGTTGAAGGCGCCTTTCAGGTCGGCGATCAACGCATTTTCTTTCGTGATGGATGCAAAGTAGGCATCGTCGAGATCTGCGTAGGGCTCATGGCAAACGGTCACGATCACGGCATCGTAATCGGATGACGGTTGTTGGGTTAGCCCGAATCCGTACTCATGGTGCAGCTCGTCGGAATCCGCGTAAGGATCCACCACGTCTACATTGAGGAAGAATTCGCGCAGCTCTTTCACAACGTCGGCAACCTTGGAGTTGCGGATATCGCTGACGTTTTCCTTGAACGTGGCGCCCATGACAAGCACCTTGGCCGACTTCACGTCAGAGGCGTTCTTGATGATGTGCTGCACGATCTTGCGCGCCAGGTAGATGGACATATTATCGTTGATATAGCGGCCGGCGAGGATCACGCGGGAGTTGTAGCCCAGCTCGCTCGCCTTGTACGTAAGATAGTAAGGGTCAACGCCGATGCAGTGACCGCCCACGAGGCCCGGCGAAAATTTGAGAAAGTTCCACTTCGTGCCCGCCGCTTCCAGCACTTCATAGGTATTGATGCCCATCTTGTCGAAGATGATGGAAAGCTCGTTCATCAGGGCGATGTTGAGGTCGCGCTGTGTGTTCTCAATGATCTTGGCGGCTTCGGCAACTTTGATCGACGACGCGCGGTGCACACCGGCATCGACCACGAGCTCGTATGTCCTGGCGATCTCCTCGAGAGACTCTGCGTCGCAACCGGAGGCTACTTTCACGACCGTGCGGATCGTGTGCTTCTTGTCGCCTGGGTTGATGCGTTCCGGGGAATAGCCAAGCTTGAAATCGACGCCCATTTTGAGGCCCGATAATTTTTCGATGATCGGCAGGCAGTCCTCTTCCGTGCAGCCCGGGTAAACCGTTGATTCGAACACGGCGTAGTCTCCTTTTTTGATCACTTTGCCAATGGTCTCCGACGCGCGCTTTACCGGCGTCAGGTCGGGAACATTGTGCTCATCGACCGGCGTTGGCACGGCGATGACAAAGAATTTGGCCTCGCGCAATACGTCGATCGAATCGGTGAATGTGATGTCGGCGCCGTCGAACGCAGAGGACTCCAGCTCGTTGCTGGGGTCGATGCCGTTGCGCATCATTTCCACGCGCTTCGCGTTGATGTCGAAACCGATCACGGAAATGCGCTTGGCGAATTCAAGGGCGATGGGAAGGCCCACATACCCCAGGCCGACAACGGCCAGCTTTGCTTTTTTATCTAGTAGATCCTGGTACATTCTGGTTATTATTTTTTAGGGTGTTAGTTGAAATGCTTGGGTTCCCGATACAGCTCTTCTTTCGGCAGGGCCTTAAAATACGTATACGTTCGCTGCAAGCCTTCGGCCCGGTCGATGCGGGGCCACCAGCCGAGCAGGTCGCGCGCTTTGGTGATATCGGGTCGTCGCTGCTTGGGGTCGTCCTCAGGCAGCGGGTGATACGAGAGCTCCACGGTGCTGCCGGTGAGTTCCCGGATCTCTTCGGCAAAGTCCTTCAGCGTGATCTCGTCCGGGTTGCCAATGTTCACAGGACCGTGATAGTCGCTCTGCAGCAGGCGGTACACGCCTTCCACGAGGTCGTCCACGTAGCAGAACGAGCGCGTCTGTGAGCCGTCCCCGAACACGGTGAGGCTCTCGCCGCGGAGCGCCTGGCCGATGAAGGCCGGCAGTGCGCGGCCGTCGTTGAGCCGCATGCGCGGGCCATACGTGTTGAAGATCCGGACAATGCGCGTGTCCACGCCATGGTAGGTATGGTACGCCATTGTGATCGACTCCATATACCGCTTTGCTTCGTCGTACACACCCCGTGGTCCTACGGGATTGACGTTACCCCAATATTCTTCTGCCTGCGGCTGCACGAGCGGGTCTCCGTAGACCTCGCTGGTGGAGGCGACAAGGATACGGGCGCCCTTTGCCCGGGCAAGGCCGAGACAATTGTGCGTGCCCATGGCGCCGACCTTCAGGGTTTGGATCGGGATCCGAAGGTAGTCGATCGGGCTGGCCGGCGAAGCGAAATGAAGGATCGCATCGAGCTGACCCGGTATGGAAATGAACTTGGTGACATCGTAATGATAGAACTCGAATTCCTTCAGCTTGAACAGGTGCTCAATATTCTTCAGGTCGCCCGTGATCAGGTTGTCCATGGCAATGACATGGCAGCCTTCGCGGATGAACCGGTCGCAAAGATGCGAGCCCAGGAAACCGGCCCCGCCCGTTATGAGGATCCGTTGCTGCTTCACCGGGTAACGGTTTTACGGCCGATGCTCACGTAGTGATAGCCGAGGGATTCCATCTTGGCGACATCGAACAGGTTGCGCCCGTCGAACACCACTTTATCCTTGAGGGCCTTGGCCATCTTTTCGAAGTCAGGCGTCCGGAACTCGTTCCATTCCGTGGCGATGATCAGCGCGTCGGCGCCCTGCAGGCAGTCGTACTGCCCGTCGGCATAGGTGATGAGATCACCGAGCGACCGCTTTACGTTCCCGATCGCTTCCGGGTCGAAAGCCGTAACCGTAGCGCCTTCGCCGATCAGGGCCTTGATGATGTGAAGGGCCGGCGCTTCCCGGACATCGTCCGTATTGGGCTTGAAAGACAGTCCCCACACGGCGAAGTGACGGTTGCGAACGCCTTCTTTGTAATAGGCTTTGATCTTGCGGACCAGAAAATCCTTTTGGTCGTCATTGACATTGACCACCGATTCCAGGATGCGGAAATCGTAATCCAGCTCGTGTGCCGAGCGGATGAGGGCCTGGACGTCTTTCGGAAAACAGCTGCCGCCGTAGCCGATGCCTGGAAACAGGAAGTGCTTGCCGATGCGGGCATCGCTGCCGATCCCGCGGCGCACCATATCCACGTCCGCGCCCATGCGCTCGCAGAGGCGGGCGATCTCGTTCATGAAGGAGATCTTGGTGGCAAGAAACGAATTCGCGGCGTACTTCGTGAGCTCCGCCGATGGCTCGTCCATGAAGATGATCGGGTTGCCCTGGCGCAGGAACGGAAGATAGAGCTCGCTCATCATGCTGCGCGCGCGGTCCGACGAGGTGCCGATCACAACGCGGTCCGGCTTCATGAACGCTTCCACAGCAAGTCCCTCCCGGAGGAACTCGGGGTTGCTCACCACGTCGAACTCGCCCGTGTAATTGGCTGCGATCGCTTCGCGGACGCGCTTGGCGGTTCCGACAGGTACCGTGCTTTTATTAACGATGATCTTGTAGCCGGCCAGCAGGCGCCCGATCTCGCCGGCCACGCCCAGCACGTATTGCAGGTCGGCGGCTCCGTCCGCACCGGGAGGTGTGGGAAGGGCGAGAAAGATGATGTCCGCTTCACGGATGCCGTCAGCCAGGCTGGTGGTGAAATGAAGGCGCTCTTCTTTGAGATTGCGCTGGAAGAGCTTCTCCAGGCCCGGCTCGTAGATCGTGATCTGGCCGCTGCCCAGCTTTGCAACTTTGTCGGCATCGATGTCCACGCATGTCACGGTGTTGCCGGTATCGGCCAAACAGGTTCCCGTTACCAGCCCAACATACCCGGTGCCAACCACTGCAATTTTCATCTCTCCTTAGTTGATATAATTCAATACGCTCGTAATAATATGCTGTTGCTGCTCGTCTTCCATCTCGGTGTGGATCGGCAGCGAAATGACGCGCTCTGTCAGCCAGTCGGTCACCGGCAGGTCGAAGGCGCTGCCACCGAAAGAGGCGAACATCTTCTGGCGGTGTGCCGGAACAGGATAATAGATCATGGAGGGAACGCCCTGTGCGGCAAGATGCGCCACGAGACCGTCGCGGTCCACACCTTCAAGAAGAAGGGTGTACTGGTGGAAGACGTGCTTGCCATAGGCCGCCCGGAAGGGCGTCGTCAGCTTGGGATGCGCGGCGAAGGCAGCATCATAGGCGTCGGCCACACGGATGCGGGCGTCGATGTATTCATCCAGGTGGCGCAGCTTGATCTCGAGGATGGCTGCCTGGATGGTGTCGAGGCGGCTGTTGCAGCCCACAACGTCGTGGTAGTAGCGGCGGCTCTGGCCGTGGTTGGCAACCATCTTCAGCTCGGCGGCCAGGGCGTCGTCGTTCGTCATGATAGCGCCGCCATCGCCGTAGCAGCCGAGGTTCTTTGAGGGGAAGAAGGATGTGCCGCTCACCGTGCCGATGGACCCGGTCTTCACCTTGGTTCCGTCGGTGAAATAATAGTCGGAGCCGATCGCCTGCGCGTTGTCCTCGATCACTGCGAGGTTATGTGCTGCGGCGATCTTCATGATCGCTTCCATATTTGCCGCCTGGCCGTACAGGTGCACGGGAACGATCGCTTTGGTACGTGGTGTGATCGCCTTTTGCAGGGCATCGGTATCGATGCAGAATGTTTTCGGGTCGACGTCCACGAACACGGGCTTCAGGCGCAGCAGGGCAATGACCTCGGTGGTGGCGATATAGGTAAAGGAAGGCGTGATCACCTCATCGCCGGGCTCGAGGCCGAGGGCCATCATGGCGATCTGGAGGGCGTCCGTGCCGTTGGCACAGGGGATCACATGCGCAGAGCCGTTGTAGGCTGCCAGCGAATCGGCAAAGCGCTGTACGTGGGGACCATTGATGAAGGCCGTGCTCTCGATCACGCCCATGACGGCGGCGTCGATCTCGGATTTTATCTTTTGGTACTGGAGCTTCAGATCCACCATCTGTATAGGTCGCATGGAAAATGTGTTTGGGTAAAAAGTGGCGCAAAAATAGGGAAATATAGGTTGGATTCGGGATAGGCTTACATTTGCGGCACCGTCAAAAGCGGCCCGCTTCCCCTTGATATTCTACGATCTCTTCATTAGGCTTTATGGCTGGGCAATGCGCCTGGCGGCCCTCCGGATCCCCAAGGCTGCCGCGTGGATCGCGGGGCGGAAAACGCTCTGGGCCGACCTCGAGGCGCAGGTGGCGGAAGGCGACCGGATCATCTGGACGCACTGTGCCTCGGCGGGCGAGCTCGAACAGGGCAAGCCGATCCTGGAAGCGCTTCGCTCCGCCTACCCCGGGCACCGCATCGCCGTCAGCTTTTTCTCGCCGTCCGGCCATGGTGTCGGCAAGCGCTACGCGGCAGCCGACATTGTCACCTATCTGCCGCTGGATACACAGGCCAACGCCCGCCGCTTCGTCCGCACGATCCGCCCTCAACTTGTCGTCTTCATCAAGTATGATTACTGGTACCACCATCTGAAAGCCGTTCGCGATGCCGGCATTCCTCTCCTGCTTGCGTCCGCGCTCTACCGCGAGGGCCAGGTTTTCTTCAAGCCTTATGGGGGCTTTCACCGGCGGATGCTGCACCTGTTCACCCGCATCTTCGTGCAGGACGAGGAGTCCCTCCACCGCCTCCGCGGCATCGGTGTCACAAACGCGCAGGTGAGCGGGGATACCCGGTTCGACCGGGTGGCAACCATTGTGGGGAAGGCGGGTCATGTGGAGGGGATCGATGATTTCCTGCAGGCCCGGCCTGCCATCGTTGCGGGCAGCACCTGGGCCGAGGATGAAGCGCTGCTGGTGAGCGTGGCGGCAGCCGACGGGTTTCCTTATTGCCTTGTCATTGCCCCGCACGAGATCAACGCGCGCAACATCGGCAGGCTGGTATCCGCCTTCGGCAGCCGCGCGGTGACGTACTCGGAGATTCAAAATGGACTGAAGCCCGGGCCGCAGCATACAGTTCTCCTGGTCGACAATATCGGCATGCTCTCCCGCCTGTACCAATACGGATCGATCGCTTATATCGGCGGCGGCTTCAATAAGAGCGGTATTCACAATACTCTTGAAGCGGCGGCGTGGGGACGACCCGTCATCTTTGGCCCGCATTACGAAAAGTTCCGAGAGGCACGTGGTCTCATTGAAACCCGCGCGGCAATGAGCGTGTCGGATGTAGCCGGCCTGGCGGCTGCCATCGACGCGTTCAGCGATCCCGAACGGCTGCGGGAGTCATCGGCTGCGGCGCGCGGCTATGTAGCCTGCAACGGGGGCGCTACACGTACGATCCTCGGTTTTATTCAGGAGAAGCGCCTTCTCACGACGCCATAGAAATGCTGGACGGTCTCGTTCGTATCGTTCCAGCCCAGCTTCACTTTGAGCTCACGGTTGATCCAGTATTCGGCTTCTGGCAGGATGTGGAAGGCATTGATCGTGCGGATGCTGCTTTCATACATTGGCTCGTCGCCGCGGAACAGCTCGCTGATGAAGAGGAACCTGTCATTGACGCCGATTCCTTTACGCAGGTCGCGGATCGGCTCTGTCTTCAGGGCCTGGCCAAGCTCGGTCTTGTCGGCCTTCAGCTTGTCGTTGAGAGAGGCGCCTTTTTCACCGAGCAGCTCGTGGATCTCGCGTTTGGGCTGGCCGGGCTGCGAGCGCAGGGTGGGAATATCATCGGGTACATCGAACGGCAGCTCCATGCGTGTGGGAGCAGGCTCGGGCGCGGCCGGCCGCCGAAGCGCATAGGGTTCGGGCTTCGCCTCCTGCGCCGGCTGTGCGGGTTGCGGCTCGGGCACAGCCTCGACGGAAACGGCCGCGACGGGTGCGGGTGGCGGCTCAGAAGCAGGCGTGGGAGGGGCTTCGACGATCCTGTCGCTGGCGGGAGCAACGGGAGGCGTATAGAAAGAAGGCAGGATGACGGTAACGCTGCGGGTGCCTGCCGGGACCTGCGGCGACCGCTCGCGAAGGAGCGCTTCATGGAGGGAGCGAACGGTTTCGAGTAAGGCGGCAGACGATGCGGCGGCCTGCTGTTGTGTGACCAGTTTGTGGATTAAAACCTCGATTCGTTCCATTCGTTTCTATTAGTTTTGGCGCCCGCCGCCGGTTGATTTTGTGCGGCTAAAAGTACAACGCCTTTGGGAAAGGAGGCATCAAACCAGACTGTTTTTTTATGTTTATCGAACCACATATCAAAGGCGAGTGCGGCGGCTGGATCGAGGTTGTCTGCGGGTCGATGTTCTCGGGCAAGACCGAGGAGCTGATCCGGCGCCTGAAGCGCGCCAAGATCGCCAACCTGAAGGTGGAGATCTTCAAGCCCGCCATTGACGTGCGGTACGACGAGGTGAAGATCGTTTCGCACGATGAGAACCACATCCACTCGACACCCGTTGACAACTCACAGAAGATCCTTCTGTTCGCGCAGGACGTTGACGTGGTGGGCATCGACGAGGCGCAGTTCTTCGATGATGGCCTGCCCGATGTCTGCGAGCAGCTTGCCTGTCGCGGCATCCGCGTGATCATTGCGGGGCTGGATATGGACTTTCTCGGCAAGCCGTTCGGGCAGATGCCCTTCCTTCTTGCCAAAGCGGATTATATCACGAAGCTGCATGCCATCTGCATGAAGTGCGGCAATATCGCCAACTACTCCTACCGCAAGGTGCCGAACGAAGAGCGCATCATGCTCGGTGAAAAGAATGTCTACGAGCCACGGTGCCGCCGGTGCTATCACCTGGACGGGGAGCTGGAGTA
>JAQBNP010000032.1 GCA_028288515.1 Flaviaestuariibacter sp.
TGTCGAACAGTACCTGGCCGGAAACCGTGTCGTCGGCCTCATAAAAATGTCCGGTATTGGATGCCAGTCCTGTGGCCCGCTGCGCCGGCCCGAAAAAGTGCCGGAAGAGGTCGAGGGAATGGGGTGCAAGATCATGGAAGAGACCACCACCAGACACCGACGGATCGAGACGCCATGGCTGTGTCGATACGGCCGGCTCCTGGTGCGGCTGGAAATGGCAGAGTGTCGTAAGGGATGGCCTGCCGATCGCCCCCTGATCGAGTAATGATTTGATCTGCCTGAAATACGGTTGCTCACGGCGGTAGTGCGCAACGGAGACCCGGACGTTCGCTTCGTTGGCGGCCCTGGCAATGCGGCGGGCGGAGGCCGCGTCGAGGGCAACCGGCTTCTCGATGTACACGGGTTTGCCGGCTGCAATGGCCTGCAGCGCGTAGAAGGCGTGCGTGTCCGGTGGTGTGGCGATATAGATCGCCGTTACAACGGGGTCTTCAATGAGGGCGGCAGCATCGCCGTACCACGTGGGCACCCCATGGCGGGCAGCGTAGTCGGCCGCCCGGGCAGCATCGCGTCGCATGACAGCAGCCAGGGATGAGTGGGCCACTTTTTGAAAAGCCGGGCCGCTCTTGACCTCGGTGACGTTGCCACAACCGATCATGCCCCACGAGATATCTTGCATCCTGCGAAGCTAGCAAGGAACCGATTTATCATCACCTTAACGGATTCTTTTGTTACTTGCTCGTCGTGACGATCCGACTCTTCCTTCTCTTCATTTGCTGCGCCTTCCTGCATTCAGCGTGGGGGCAATACCAGCTCAAAGGCACGGTGTACGACAGCTCGCACACCTACCCGCTCGAGTCCGTCTCCGTGATGACAACAGCAGGCCGCGGCACCGTCAGCAATGGCAACGGCGCCTACCAGGTTGAGGTCAGCGACCGCGACTCCATCTGGTTCTCCTACCTCGGGAAGCCCACGCGTAAGTTCGCCGTCAAGAGAATCACCGACCTCAACCAGTTCGATATTGCCCTCCAGGTACCGGTGACGGTGCTGCGCGAGATCAAGATCACACCGCGGAACTATCGCCAGGACTCTCTTCAAAACCGCATGGATTACGCGAAGGCCTTTGACTTCCAACGTCCCAACCTAAGCACCATGACATCGATCGGTCCCAATGGAGCGGGGATCGACCTCGATGAGCTGATCAGAGTGTTCCAGTTCCGGAAGAACCGGAGCATGGCCGCATTCCAGAAACGACTGCTGCAGCAAGAGCAGGAAAAGTTCATCGACCACCGCTTCAGCCGGGCGCTTGTACGCCGCCTCACCGAACTGACCGGTGACGACCTCGAAACGTTTATGGTGAAGTACCGTCCGCCATACGACTTTGTGCTGCTCACGGGCGACTACGATTTTCAGGCATATATCCGCCAAAGCTTCAAAGAATTCAAAGCCGCAAAAGGATTTTAGGCGCACCCCTCAATGTCGTACTTTGGTTGCTCAACCGCTTCCATGAAACGACTGCTTACCATCGCCCTCATTCTCCTTCCTTTTTTGAGCAACGCACAAGACCACCGCGCGCTTCACAGGCAGGCCATTGTCATCGACACCCATAACGACGTTCTCTCAACGGTCAGCATGCGGGGCAAAAAGCTTGACAGCGACCTCAGCGGACAAACTCATTCCGATGTCAGCCGGCTGTTGAGAGGCGGTGTGGACGTGCAGGTGTTTGCGATCTTTTGCGACGAGCGATTCGGCAAGGATACGGCCTTCAAATACGCCAATATCGAGATCGACTCCCTGTATGAGATCGTGCGGCGAAATCCGGCGCGGATGATGATGGTCTCCACCCCGGCACAACTCATGAGAGCGGTTGTCAGCGGTAAGCTTGGCTGCATGATGGGTGTTGAAGGCGGCCACATGATCGAGGACAACCCAGCCTATCTCGATTCACTCTACAAGCGCGGCGTTCGCTATATGACCCTTACCTGGAACAATTCTACATCCTGGGCTTCGTCAGCGAAAGACGAAACGTCCCACACGGTGCCCAATCCAGCGAGCGGGCTCAACGAGCTTGGCAGGCAGATCGTTCGACGCATGAATGCTCTGGGTATGATGGTGGACCTGAGTCATACCGGCGAGCGAACCTTCTGGGACGCGATCGCAACCACGACAAAGCCGGTGATCGTCTCGCACAGCTGCGTGTACAGCCTGTGCCCGCACCGCCGGAACCTGAAGGACGACCAGATCAGCGCGATCGGTCGCAATGGCGGCGTCATCCACATGAACTTCAACGCTGGCTTTATCGACAGTACGTTCGATGCGAAAATGGCTTTGCTGTCTGCCCGTCATAAGGGTGAGATCGATTCGCTCGCGGCGCTGAAGTGGACGGATTACGAGATCGAAGACCGCCTTGTCGCAAAATACAAGGGCGAGGTCGACGCCATCCGGCCGCCCCTCTCGATGCTGCTTGATCATATCGATTATGTCGTGAAGCTGATCGGCGTTGACCATGTCGGCATCGGCTCCGATTTCGATGGCTCCATCATCCCGCCACTCGGTCTCGATGATGTAACGGCTCTGCCCAACCTCACGCGCGGACTGATGCAGCGCGGGTATAGCGCCAAGGATATCCGCAAGATCCTCGGCGGCAATTTCCTGCGTGTATTCGCGGCAAACCAGCCGGGTAAATAAAAGAAGCCTTGTACTTCCCGGAAAAGGCCTGTGAAATCATTACGGTTGTATGACGATCGCCGATCGCATCAGTGAAGGCTGATGACCTTTGTGATGCGCCATCGGTCCCCTTCTTTTTTCCAGAGGATCACGAACCGGCTTGGATGCGGGATCGCATACGGCTCCTGGTTGTTTCGAAACTGGTGCATACCAACTTCCACTGCCCCATAACCCGGTAAGGGCGATACTTCCAGGCTCCCCGGAACAAGCTCACGCGTGACCTTTCCGCAGATATATTTCTTTGTATTGGCCAGGATGTTTTGTTTCGACGTATCGAGCCCGCTGCGGTCATGGTAGAACTCGATGGTGTCCGCGTACGTTGCTGCCTGGGTAGCGAGATCGCAGGTGTTATAGGCATGAAAGAACAGGCTGTCCTGTCGCGCGATCGCCCGGTAAACTGTGTCCTGGGAGAAGGCCGGGCG
>JAQBNP010000046.1 GCA_028288515.1 Flaviaestuariibacter sp.
AGGCCACGGCATCGTTCCGTCGGCTCCGATCGTGGTGAAAAACGACCCGACCCTCATGTTCACCAACGCGGGCATGAACCAGTTCAAGGATTATTTCCTCGGCAACCGCCAGTCTCCCAACCCCCGCGTGGCCGACACGCAGAAATGCCTGCGCGTCAGCGGCAAGCACAACGACCTCGAGGAAGTGGGCGTCGACACCTACCACCACACCATGTTCGAGATGCTGGGCAACTGGAGCTTCGGCGACTATTTCAAGAAAGAAGCCATCGAATGGAGCTGGGAGCTTCTCACCAAAGAGCTGGGCATACCAACCGATCGCATCTACGTCACTGTCTTCGAAGGAAGCACCGCGGAAGGCATCGAAAAAGATACCGAAGCCATCAGCGAATGGCAGAAATGGATCGCACCCGACCGGATTCTCGCCTTCGGCAAAAAAGATAATTTCTGGGAAATGGGAGATACCGGCCCCTGCGGCCCGTGCACCGAGATCCACGTCGACACACGCACCGACGAAGAGCGCTCCGAGGTGGATGGCAAAACGCTCGTCAATGCCGACCATCCCCTCGTCATCGAGATCTGGAACAACGTCTTCATCCAATACAACCGCACGAAGGACGGCTCGCTCCAGCAGCTGCCCTCACGCCATGTCGATACAGGCATGGGCTTCGAGCGCCTCGTGCGCGTTCTCCAGGGCAAGCAAAGCAACTACGATACGGACGTCTTCAGCGGCACCATTGCCACGATCGCAGGGATCACGGGCCAGTCCTACGAAGCATCCGAGGCTGGCAAAAAAGACATCGCCTTCCGCGTTCTTGCCGACCATATCCGGGCCATTTCCTTCACCATTGCCGACGGCCAGCTTCCTTCGAACACCGGTGCGGGCTACGTGATCCGCCGCATCCTCCGCCGCGCCGTGCGGTACTATTATTCATACCTCGGCTACCAGCAACCCCTGCTCCACCAGCTGGTCCCCGCGCTGGCGGGCCAATTTAGCGCCGTGTTTCCCGAGCTTCACAGCCAGGAGGCATTCGTTGCCAAGGTGATCCGCGAGGAAGAGGAATCCTTCCTGCGCACACTGGAAAAAGGCCTCAAACGCATCGAGGACATCATCGCGCAAAGCAAGGGAACCATCACCGGGGCGGACGCCTTCGAGCTGAACGACACCTACGGCTTCCCGATCGACCTGACACAGCTGATCGCCGCAGAGCGCGGACTCACAGTGGACGAGGAAGGGTACAAGGCCGAAATGCAAAAACAAAAAGAACGCGGTCGCGCAGCCGCCGCCGTCGATGCAGGCGACTGGATCACGGTCAACGAAGGCATCAACAACTCCGTATTCGTGGGCTACGATTCCCTGGAAACAACGTCGACTCTCCTCCGCTATCGCACCGTCAAGGCAAAGGGCAAGGAAGCCTACCAGCTCGTTCTCGACCGGACTCCCTTCTATGCAGAAAGCGGCGGCCAGGTGGGCGATACCGGCATCCTTCGCTTTGGAGCCGAGACTGTCCGCATCATCGACACCAAAAAAGAGAACGACCTCATCATCCATTTTGCGGAGTCGCTACCCACCCAAACAAGCGCGGAGATAACAGCTCTTGTCGATGCCCCGACACGCAAAAAGACCGAGCTCCACCACAGCGCCACCCACCTTCTTCACGCCGCGCTGCGCCAGGTGCTCGGCACGCACGTGGCGCAAAAAGGTTCGCTTGTCAATGCGGAGGGACTGCGGTTCGACTTCTCCCATTTCGCGCGCCTGTCGGCCGAAGAAATTGCCAGCGTCGAGCTCATCGTCAACAAAAAGATCCGCGAAAATATTCCCGTCGTCATCCGCCAGCTTCCCAAGGAGGAAGCGGTGCAGCTGGGTGCCATGGCCCTTTTCGGGGAAAAATATGGCGACACCGTCCGTGTCGTGACGATCGACCCTTCCTACTCAATCGAGCTCTGCGGCGGCACCCATGTTGGCGCTACGGGCGAGCTCGGCTTTTTCAAGATCACCTCCGAAAGCGCCGTCGCTGCCGGCGTGCGCCGCGTGGAAGCGCTCTGCGGGGAAGCCGCGGATGACTTTATCAACGGGCAGCTTCAACAGCTGGCTCAGGCACGGGAAACCCTCAAAAATCCCAAAGACCTCGCCAGGGCGATCCTTGCGCTTCAGGAGGAAAATGCTACGCTGCAAAAAGAGCGCGAAAAGAACCAGGCTGCGCAATTGCGAACCCTTCGGGACTCGATTGCCGGAAACGCACAGTCACTGAATGGCGTAACATTCATCGGCGAGATCGTCTCCGTCGGAAGCGCGGACGCTCTCAAAAAGCTCGCTTTCGAGTTGAAAGGAGTACTCCAAAGGCCGGTGATCGCCCTGGCAGCGGCAATCGAGGGGAAGGCAAGCGTGGTCCTCCAGTTCGACGAGGCCGTCAGCGCAGAAAAAGGCCTCGATGCGGGCGCCCTGGTCAAACAAACCATCGCGCCCCTGATCAAGGGCGGCGGCGGCGGTCAAAAGACGCTGGCGACAGCCGGAGGACAGGACGTTTCATCCCTTCAAAAGGTCATTGACGCCGTTAAAGCGGCTCTGTGATCCGTTCGCCATTTTAACACTTGCGAAAAGTTTCGTAATTCGGATTTCGTTTCTATATTTGATCTACGAAAACAAACGTAGTAAATCAATAAACGCATGAAACAGAATTTTCTAAACACATTTGTGATCGCCGCACTCGCGCTGGCAGTCACCCCGGCCCTCGCCCAGCAAGGGGAAGGCAGCAAAGAGAAGGTCAAAAAAGAGAAGACAGAAAAGAACGAGAAGACCACCCAGACCATCGTCATCACGCGCACGGGCGACATCAATGAGAAGACGGTTGTCGAGATCAAAGGCGACAAGGTCCTCGTCAACGGCAAAGAAACCGGCAAGGACGACGACGTCCGCGTGAATGTCCATTCGATGAACTCCACCCGCATCCGCCCGTCGATCTCAGTGGGCAATGGCCGCAATTCCTGGGTATTCAATGGCGACCAGGGTTCTTTCTTTACCGAAGATTCCAACCGCGCCATGCTCGGTGTCATCACCGACGAGAACGACAAGGGCGCCGAGGTGACCTCCATCACAAAAGAAAGCGCTGCTGAAAAAGCTGGCCTTAAAAAGGGCGATATCATCACCAGGATCGGTGACAAGAAGATCGTCGGTGCAGACGATGTTTCGGAGGCAGTGCGGTCACGGAAGCCCGGCGAGAAGGTCGCCATCAGCATCCTCCGCGACGGTAAAGAGCAAAAGCTAACCGCCGAGCTCGGCCGCTGGAAAGGCATGCGGATGAGCACATTCTCCGCGCCGCATATGGATATGAATTCACTCGAGCCTCTGCGCATGGAGAACTTTCAATCACTCGCTCCCAACATCCGCGGCGGTGTTCCGTTCGGAACCCTGAGCTTCGGTGGCCCCAGGCTGGGCCTGTCCATACAGGATACGGAAGACGGCAAGGGCGTGAAGGTGACGGACGTTGACGATGAGAGCAATGCGGCCAAAGCAGGCATCAAAGAGAATGACATCATCACGCATATCAACGATAAGGAAGTCACATCGGCCGACGAGGTATCCCGCGCCGTTCGCGAGAACAAGGACAAGGGACCCCTCCGCTTCCAGGTGACGCGCGACGGCAAATCGCAGAACATCGAGGTGCGCTTCCCGAAGAAATTAAAAACAGCCGACCTGTAAAGAGCTCTCTCTTGTGCATGTTGCCAAGTCCCGCCTTTGCGGGACTTTTTGTTTTAACAGCGGCAGCGGTCGGAATCGGCTAATTTTGCCCCTCAATCAGTTTTGATGAAAGCATCTTCTTTTGCGCTCGTTCTTCTTGTCTTTACAGCCTGCGGCCGGAAAGGCGGCGACGACAATTTTACCGTTGATGGCACGCTTAAAAATGCAGGCAACGCCACGGTATACCTTGTGAAGGAACAGCTTCGCGGCCGCCCCGAGATCGCCGATTCCGCGCGACTGGATGCCGGGGGGAGCTTTACGCTCAGCGCCGCCAGTACGGAAGAGAACCTTTACTTCATCAGCGTCAATAACCGCCCCGGCGTGATCGGCTACCTGATCAACGACGCACCGCGCGTGAATTTCAAAGCCGACCTCAGCGACCCCAACTCCTATTATACCGTAACCGGGTCCCCGGCAAGCAGCTCCGTGCTGGATTTTAACCGCACGAGCAATGAGCGCCTTTCCGTCGTCTATGCATACAACAAGCAGCTTGACAGCCTTCGTCAGCTGGGCAGGCCTGACAGCGTGCTGGCACCGGTTGTGGCCGCCCGCAACACGGTTGTCACAGCTTACCAGGACGAGGTCACGAAGCTGGTCAACGGCACAAGCAGTCCCTCTCTGGCGATCTACGTGCTGGGCGCCTACCAGTCGTATGCAATGAGCCCTGCTCTCGCCCTGCAGTCCTACTCACCAGCGCAGCTGAAGCAGATCCTGGAACGTACGTCGGCAAAATTTCCGAACCACCAGGGACTCGTTCAATTAAAGAACAGCATCGATA
Organism: Flaviaestuariibacter sp.; assembly: GCA_028288515.1. Taxonomy (GTDB): domain Bacteria; phylum Bacteroidota; class Bacteroidia; order Chitinophagales; family Chitinophagaceae; genus Flavisolibacter. The sequence goes on from JAQBNP010000046.1 coordinate 4,515, forward strand.
CAACGCAGGCCCAGGCCGCCGCGACTGGTGGCAGCCTGGTCAACAAAAAGGCACCGGACTTCAGTTTGCCTGACGTCAATGGACAGCCGGTTTCACTGGCCTCTTTTCGAGGCAAATATGTGCTGGTCGATTTCTGGGCATCATGGTGCGGCCCGTGCCGGCAGGAGAACCCCAACGTGGTAAAAGCGTATGCGGCATTCAAGGAGAAGAACTTCACGATCCTGGGTGTGTCGCTCGACAAGGAAAAGGTGGACTGGCAGAAAGCGGTGGCCGAGGACGGCCTTGCATGGACACAGGTAAGCGACCTCAAGTTCTGGGATAGCGCCGTCGTGCCGCTGTACCACATCGAATCGATCCCCCACAATGTGCTCCTCGACCCTAACGGGGTCGTGATTGCCGAAGGGTTGCGCGGCGAGGAATTGATCGCGAAGCTGCGCTCTCTGAACCTTTGATTTAAAGCGTGCTGTAATAACGGAGAAGCATCCGCCAGCCGGCTTCTGTTTTGAAGGACAGGTCGGTCTGGTCTGCGTACGCGCTCACCTCTTTCCACTTGGAAGCGAAGAGTGTCTCGGCCTCTTTCTTCGAAAGGGTGATCTTCCTGAAACTTCCCCCCACATTTGAATAAAAGACGGTCGCGTCCGCGAACCGGAAGCTATGAGTCATTGTACCATATGTTGGCACGTCAACAAGCTTGCGCGTGCTGTGCTTGACCACCAGGGGCTTTGTGCTCACGAGCTCCATGAAAACATCAGGCAGATCAGCGCTGATCAGGTGTCCTTTCTTAAACGTCAGGTTCGTAAGCCCGTCGGTCAGGGAAAATTCCTGGATCTTGTCGGTAAATGTATATGTGACACCGTCGCGGACGAAGAGAGGCTGGTCCTGGTAGACGTCGATATTGATCAGCATGCTGTCATAGACCTTTCCTGACGATGTAACGACGCGTGCTTGCACCCAGCTGCTGAACAGCAGCGGCGACCCTTCATACTGCTCATAATTGGTCGTGAGATAGGGCCTGCCATTGACGTCCTGCAGGAATTGGGCCCGGGACGCGGAAAAGAAAAGCACAAACAGGAGAAGCAATGGGGTACGCATGGGAAAACGGTTTAGATGAATTCAGGTTCGCTTGTCTGCTGTAAGGTAGAATTTTATCCAGTTCCCACCTTGCAAAAAACCACAAAAAAATGGCCGCCAAGGGGCGGCCATTTGAGAGGTAAAGTCCAGTAGATTACGGTTGAGCGATGCGGAGGCCAACAACGCTGTAGTTGCGGTTGATCTTGGCATCTGTCGCGCTTTTCAGGCGGATAACCAGCTCACGTGTACCGGTACCGGCGCCTGGGTTCAGGATCGGTACATTGAGGTAACCGAAGCTGCTGTCAGCAGGAATCGTCAGCGTACCAGGCAGCGCCGTGTAGTGCGTGCCGGCAACGGCCGCTGTGTTGTTGGCGGGCGGTGTGCCGATCAGCGTGTAATTCGTGATCGTCTCGTAGGTAACCTCGGTTGCCGATTTGCGCGTTGCGCCAACCAGGTTCACACGGAGAGGGATCGTGCCGGATGTGCGGCTCAGCGTGGCATCACCCGTGTTCACGACGCGACCGAAAGCCGGTACGCGCGTCATGATCGGGAAAGCGATACTGTCCAACCCTGTTCCAACATACGCATTGTTGGAGTTCCAGGTCGCCGCGTCGAACTCGACATATGTGTCCTGGAGAGTAATGGGGTCGTTCTTGATGCAGCTGAACAGCCCAACGGACAAGGCAAAAAGATATAGAATGGATTTGATTCGTTTCATAATTGATTTTTAATAACCAGCGTTTTGAACAAGATTCGGGTTTGCCTGGATCTCACGGGTCGGGATCGGCGCGAGAATGCGGTAATCGGAGAAAGGAACGTCACCACCGCTGAACAGAGGGGCTTTGATGATGTCGCGGCCGAGACGCTTCAGGTCCCACAGGCGATGGCCTTCGAAGAACAGCTCAACGCGGCGCTCCTTCAGGATCTCCTCGTAGAGAGCGGCTCCAGAGAGTGCAACGGCAGTCAGTCCACGGGCAACCTTGATCTTGTTGAGGTCGGCCAGTGCCTCTGTTTCGTTGAAAACAGGTGAGCCTGGAGTCGCTGCAGCCTCGGCGCGGTTCAGGTACACTTCGGCAATACGCACAACCGGGGTATGATCCAGGTTTGCAAAGCCGTTCTTACCCAGGTATTTGGTTGCTTCGAGGTAAACCTTGCCACGACCGGCAGAACCTGGCTCAACCAACAGGTTGCGCACGTCGGCACTGCGGCTGGCGATGGCGCCGGCCGTCGTTTTGAAGTTTGTCTCCGTGTTACCGCCAACCAGGGTAATGCCCAGGTCGTTCAGCAGGTAGAGAGAAGGAACGACATCACCGAAACCAACGGTGGTCGTGTTGCCGGGCGCACCGATGGACGAGAACGTCGTGTGCAGCGACTCGTTCACGTTACCGCCTTCTGCGTTTGTGTTGAACGCAACCTGGAACAGGGTTTCAGGGTGTGTCGGCTGTCTCCAGCCCGTTACATAGCCAGCGCCGCTGGTGAGCTTCGTGCCGGCGAGAGCGATCGCAGAATCAGCCCAGCGCTTTGCTTCAGAGTAGTTCTTGCGATACAGGTTCACGCGGGAAAGCAGGGCCTGCGCAGCCGCTTTCGTGGCGAAGTTTGGTGTCGTCGCAGTCGTGTTGAACGGGGAGACGCCGGCGGCCGTCAGTCGCGAGTTCGCATCCTGGAAGTCTTTTACGATCTGCGCATACACGTCAGTGATCGGCGTACGGGACGGCATATTCGTCAGCGCCGCCTCGGTTGTGTTGACGCCGGTCAGCATCAGGGGAATGCCACCGCGGTCAAGACCAGCAGGGACGGCTCCCGGGATATAGGCGTAAGCCAGCGCGATCTCGAAATGATTCAGGGCGCGCAGGAAATAAGCCTGCCCTTCCACTGACGTCTTTTCTGCAGCTGTCAGAAACTGGTTGGAGCCGACGGCGCCCAGGATCAGGTTCACCTCGTTGATGTTCTGGTAGCCAAGCTGCCAGAGATCGGCAGGGAAATGAGCGCGGTTATTATTGTTCGACTCGGCAAACAGACGGCCGGAGCGGTTGTTCGCATAGCCATTGTCTGAAAGGACCTCGGGCAGGGCGATGATATCGCGGCCCCACATCCGGACACTCTTCTGGCGTGCATACACCCCGACAAGGGCGGCGTTCATGCCTTCTTTTGAATTCAGGGCGGTGCCGGCGTCAATTGACTGCTGGGGCTCGATGTCCAGTGCCTTCTTGCAACCGGTCATTGTGCTTCCGGCCACGAGAGCCGAAAGCGCGACGATGATGGAATATTTTTTCATGTAATGTTTTCTGTTTTAATTAAAAACCAATTTGGAGACCGACAGTGATGGCTTTGCTCTGTGGGATCTGGCCTGTGCCGGCGCCGAGGAACTCAGGATCGTAGCTCGGTGAATCAGCATAGGTATACAGGTTCGTTCCCTGGACATAGAACTTCACGCCATTCATGCGCACACGGCTGGCAATATTGTTCGGCAGGTCGTAGGAAAGCGTTACGGTCTTCAGGCGGATATAGTCACCTTTGAGCCACATGCGGCTACCACCCTGAACACCGGAGTTCTTCGTCTCCGTGTTGAGGTTCATCCGGGGTACGGATGTGACCTGGCCCGGGGTCGTCCAGCGGTTGTCATAGATGCTTTGCAGGAAGTTGATCCGACCGCTTGCTTCGGAAAGGAACGATACCTGGCCATCATTTACAAGGCGGCCGTACTCATACTGGAAGAAAACATCCAGGGAGAAGCCTTTGTAAGAGAACGTATTCGTCAGGCCACCGGTAAACTCGGGCAGCTCGTCGCCAATGATGCGGTTGTCTTTCGGGCTCTGGATCTGGTAGGTCAGGTTACCCAGGCTGTCATACCACATGGCACGACCAGTTGCAGGGTTCACACCGGCATAAGGTGCTACCTGTACGAGGAACAGCGGCTTGCCAACAACATAGCTGGTACCGATGTTCTGCGTGCTGCCGAACAGTTTCAGGAGCTTGCTCTTGTTGTAGGCGAACACGAACGTCGTGTTCCAGTTCAGGCCACCAGCCGTTTTCGGCTTGATGATATTGCCGTTCAGGGTCACCTCGAGACCACGGTTCTGCACCGAACCGACGTTGCTGCGGATCCCGGCGAAACCGGATGTCCAGGCAACCGTCTGGTCAAGGAGAAGCTCGTTCGTACGCTTGTCGTACGCTTCCACAGTACCGCTGATGCGGTTGTTCAGGATGGCGAAGTCAAGACCGATATTGTTCGTGCGGTTCTCTTCCCATGTCAGCTCCGGGTTGGCAAGCTGGGAGTAGTTGATGCCGGCTGAGCCACCATAGGTAGCGCCACCGCCATACAGTCCGCGCGAGTCAAAGTTTCCGATCTGGTCGTTACCAACCACACCGATTCCGTAGCGGACGCGCAGGGAGGAGAACAGGTTAGAACCCTGCATGAATTTCTCCTTATCGATATTCCAGGCCAGTTTCAGACCGGGGAAGAAGCCGTACTTCACGTTCTCACCGAAGCGGGAAGAACCGTCATAGCGACCGACAAGGCCGATGATGTAGCGGCTGTCATAGTTATAGTTCAGGTTCGCAAACACACCCTGGCGACGGAAGCCGCTGGCCTGCTCGTCGTAGCTGCTTGCTGTTGCCGCAGTACCCAGTGTCTGGAACTGAGGTGTCGGGAAGCCCTGCGCCGATACATAGATGAACCGGCTGTCTTCCTTCTTGTACTCGTATCCGAGGAGACCGTCGATATTGTGCTTGTCGCCGATCGTTGTCTTGGCAGACAGGATCTGGTTGGTCAGGAAGTTCGTATTCCAGCTGCTCTGTGCCTGCTTCAGGCCACCGCGTGTGGAACCGTCGTTCGTGCGGGGATCCCAGTAGGAGTTCGCTTCAACGTTGCGGAAGTCAAGTGCGTAGAACGTACGGAAAGAAAGCCAGTTCAGGATCTTGTAATCAGCAGAGATATTGCCGATCATCTGGTTGTTGCGCTGGTTGATCTTGTCGTACTCATTTACAGCAAGGGCATTCTGGTTCAGAACACCGGAGAGGTTTGCGGGGGTCTGGCCGGGGATGCCATAATAGCTTCCATCAGCGTTGTAGAACGGGTTGAACGGCAGGATGCCGGACGCCGCGAACGACACGTTACCCAGCGATGAGCCACCGGCGCCGCCGAATGGACCTTTCTGGTTGAAGGAGCTCAGGTTGATGCTCGTTCCAAAGGTCAGCTTGTCGTTGGCCTTGTTGGTGAAGTTCAGGTTGATGCCTTTCCGGTCGAAATCGGCCGCGGAAATGATCGCCTGCTGCTTGTTGTAGTTGGCAGAGATGCGGAAGGTCGTCTTGTCGGTACCACCGCTTGCGCTCAGCTCGTAGTTGCGGATATTGCCCGTACGGAAGGCAGCATCCTGCCAGTCGTATGTGGGCGTGGCGGCGGCAGCGGAGTCAGCCTGCTTGTCGGTATAAGCGGCAGCGGCAGCAATGCGGAAGTCGTTCACAAGAACGTTGCGCTTCACAGCGAGGTTATTGTACGGAAGGTTGTTGGCGTTGCCGACAGCTTCAGTACGGAGGCGGAAATATTCCTGCGTGTTCACAACGTCCAGCTTTTTCAGGCGTGATGCCTGGCCGTAGTATGTGTTGAACTGGAATTTCGTTTTACCGGCGCGTCCTTTCTTCGTTGTGATGATCACAACGCCGTTGGAGGCCGCAGCACCGTAGATGGCCGCAGTTGCCGCATCCTTCAGGATATCGATGGACTCAATATCGTTCGGGTTGAGGTACGCAAGCGGGTTGGATTGTGTGAACGTGTTTGTACCGGACGTGTTCAGCTGGATACCGTCAACGACATAAAGGGGGTTGTTACCCGCGTTGATCGATCCGTAGCCACGGATACGAACGGTGATGGAACCACCGGGGATACCGTTGTTCGATTGAACCACGACACCGGCAGCCTTTCCCTGCATCGCCTTATCAAGGGATGCAACCGGGAGGTTTTCGAGTTCAGCGGCACGAATCGTCGAGATCGCTCCCGCTTCGTCACGCTTTTTACGCTGCTGGTAACCGACGACAACAACTTCCTGCAGACCGCCCGCTACCGAGCGAAGCATGACAGGAATATTGGTCTGGTTGCCCATGGCGACATCCTGCTCGGAAAATCCGACCGAAGAAATCGTCAGTGTTTTAGCAGTCTCAGGAACAGTGATCGTAAAAGAGCCGTTGGCATTGGTTGTCGTGCCAAGGGTTGTCCCCTTTACTCTCACACTCGCATTCGGAACGGCCGCGCCGCTCTCATCTGTGATGCGGCCGGTGATCACCCGACTCTGTGCAAGGAGCTGTGTGCAAAGCACAAAAACCCCGAGCAGAAGCATTAGAACTTTTCTCATGTGCATGTGTGTATTTAAATAATAAAAAAACTTGAGTACAGTCAGCGAAAAAGAAATAAGCGTCTTGGTTATGCAGGTTTAGATGACAATAGACCGTCACCGGTCTATTTTAGCTGCACGAATATAGGAGAAACGAGAAAAAAAGTTATGGGTTCGCCAAAAATTTATTTTTTGTGACGAAAAACCTTAAACAAAGTATGCATGGTCTTTAGAACGCATGAATGGTTGACTTTATTCTTTCACCTTTTTGCGTGCCGAAAGATTGATCAGCAGCGCCGGCAGCAACGTGAGGTTGGCCACCGTTGCCACCACCAATGTCAGTGAGGTGAGCCAGCCAAGCGACTGCGTCCCGCCAAAACCACTGAAGCAAAAGATCACAAACCCCGCGATCAGTACGAACGACGTGTACAGGATGCTCAGGCCCGTGCTCCGGATCGTACCCACCACGTTGTCCTCCACCGACGCCGCCGCAGCGGCCGATTGTTTGTAATTGACCAGGAACCGGATCGTCACGTCAATGGCAATACCAAGCGTGACACTGAATACCAGCACGGTCGACGGCTTCAGCGCCACACCCGCCCATCCCATCACACCCGCCGTGATCACCAGCGGGATCAGGTTCGGGATCAGTGAGCACAACAGGATGCGCACCGACCGGAACAGGTAAAGCATACAGGCCGCGATCAGCAGGAAGGCCCAGAAGATACTTTCCTTCAGGCCATGTATGATGAACCGGCTTCCTTCCAGGAAGGTCACCGAAGAGCCCGTCAGCCGCACATCATACCGCGATGTGTCGAAGTACCTGTTGGCTTCCCTCCGCACACTGTCCAGGATCTGCGGCAGGCGCGCGCTGCCCACATCCTTCATATTCACGCTCACCCGCGCCTGTCTTTTTTCACTGTCAATGAACCGGCTGATCAGCCGCGCAAACGTGCTTTGCGACGCCGCCGAGTCGCCGTTCCGCATCGACACGTATTGAGCCAGCGCCGGTAGGTCGTATTCGGACGGCATCGAGTATTGCGAGCTGTCTCCCTCAAAAAAGGCCTGCTTCGCAAACTTCAGCCCCTCGACGACGCTCATCGGCCGCGCCATATCCGGCCGCGACCCCAGGTAGGCCGACAGCGAATCGATCCCGTTGAATGCCGGCAGCATATACTTCCGGATCCCGTTCGGCGTCCGTGTATCCACGACGATCTCCAGCGGCATCACGCCCCCGAAACGGTCCTCGAAAAAACGCAGGTCCGTGTAGATCTTGTCCGTCTTCGGAAGGTCGTCAACGATATAGCCCACGCTCTTCAGCCGGAACAGCCCCGCCGACGACAGGGCCAGCACCAGGAGCGTTCCGATATAAATGGCTTTCCGGTGATGGAGCGACCAGGCTCCGAGGCGCTCCAGCCACCCGGTCAGGATCCGGTTGTCGAGGTAGCGCGTGTGCCGCGCCTTGGGCGCCGCCAGCAGGCTCAGCGCAGCCGGGATGAGGATCAGCGAGATCACGAACAGGAACATGATATTGATGCCCGCCACCACCCCGAACTCCTTCAGGATGGCGCTCTTCGTCAGTCCGAAAACGGCAAAGCCGATCGCTGCCGCGATATTGCAGAACAAGGTCACAACGCCCATCTTGGCGATCATCTGCACAAGTGCCGCCCGCTTGTCCCCCGTGTCGCGGTACGCCGTATGGTATTTATTGAGGAAATAAATGCAGTTCGGAATGCCGATCACGACTACCAGCGGCGGGATCAGCGCTGTCAGCAGCGTGATCTTGTAACCAAGAAGGTGTACCGTGCCGAAGCTCCAGATGACGCCGATCACCACAACCGCCAGCGAGAGCGCCGTGGCGCTGAGAGAGCGGAAGAACAGCAGCAGGATCAGCGCAGAAAGCAATAAGGAGCCAACTGTGAACAGGCGCATTTCCTTCTCGATCTTCACGGCAACCTGTGTGCGGATGAGGGGCAGGCCGCTGAGATGCACGTCCAGCCCGTGCTTTGCGCCGAACGCATCCGCCAGCGCCACGATCTTCCCGACAGCTTCTTTCCGTTTCGGCGATGCCAGGATCGCGCCGTTGATGCCCACGCCCATCAGCCAAGCCCCGGCCCCGGGATTATACAAAAGACCGCGATAAAACGGTAAGCTGCGAAACAGCGCCGCCGCCGAATCAAGCGAGGCCTGGGTTGTCACCGATGCTGGAAAAACGGGGAGGGCCGTGAGCTTCTCCGTTGCTTCATCCTTCACAAGCGTTACAGCGGCCGGCACCGACAGGATGCTTTCCACCCCGCTGACGCGCCGGATGTCCGACTCCAGCCGGCGATAGTCCTCGAAGAATGCCTTCTCGAAAAACTTGTTCGTTTCCACCCCGATCACCAGCAGGTTGCCGTCCTCGCCGAACGTGTTGCGGAACGACTGGTAGTCGGCCGCCTTCGGATTATCGGTCGGGATCGCCCGTGAAAACTCGTACGACAGCTTGACCTGGCTTGCCTGCCATCCCATGAAGACCGTACCGGCGAGAAGGAGGCCAAGGAGAATAAACCGATAACGCAACACCGCCTCGCCAAGGGATTTCCACATGCAGGATGAATATTTAAGTCGCAAAGAAACGGCGGGAACGGGAGATGAGAACGATCTGCCGGCAAACGCTCACTGCAAGCCGGCGGATCGACGCCTCCGTACAGGCCCCGCCTTCTTCCGCCAACCCGTACATTTACCCTCCCCATGCACCGTTTCCTCTTCTTTCTCCTTCTCGTCACAGCCTGCCGCCACAGAGACGCGCCACCGCGCAACCTCACGCTCGACCTGTTCTTCCAGCAGGCCGGCGCCTCCCCGATCGAGTTCCGCCTCCTGAAGCAGGGACCGGAGGCCACCGTCATCGCCCACCTCTTCGTCTACGGCTACCGCCCGAGCCACCGCGACACCGCCCGCCTCACGCCAGGCGAGATCGCGGATTTTTTCGACGGCCTCCAGCCAGCCTCGCTCGCCCCTGCGGACACCGGCGGGCTCGGCCCTATGGGCGCCGACGGCCTTCCCGTCTACGTTTCTCTCGTCCGCAACGGCCACCCTTTTGAGTTCGCCTTCGACCCGGCAACCAACCACGACCCGGCTTACCGCGCCCTTCTCCATGCCGTCTTCCACCTGCTCCACCAAAAATTCCCCCGCTACCGGTTCCATATCACCGAAAACGCGCGCCTCGCGGGGATGGAGGAGAATTAGTGAATGGTGAGTGAGTGAATGGTCAATAGTGAATGGTGAATGGGTCGTTTGGTGAGTGGTGAGTGAGTGAGGGAGTGAGAGTGAATGGTCAATCGTGAACGGTGAGAGAGTCAATAGTGAATAGTGAATGGTGAATGGGTCGATTAAAGTGCTGGATGCAAAATCCGCCTGCTGTCATCCCGAGCGCCCCGCGAGGGAGCCCATGCGCTCCGCAGCCGCCCGTCATGGCGAGGAACGAAGCCATCTCCCGCACCTCCAGAATGTCATCGCCAACCAGGCCAGGGAGCCCATGCGTTACGCACGCTGTCATGCTGACGTATGTCAGCACCTTTCCCTTACAAAGGCAACCACCCCGCCTGTCATCCCGCAGGGACCCGAAACGTGCTCTTTGAAAGAATCTGAACCACAAAGGCACAAAGAGCACAAAGGAGCACAAAGAAACTCCCTTCGCGCCTCCTTTGCCCCTCCGCGCCCTGTGCGTTTCCGGCTGTTTCTTCCATATATCTTCCATATGTTCTCCATATA
>JAQBNP010000057.1 GCA_028288515.1 Flaviaestuariibacter sp.
GATGCTTCGTCGGTGCACCCCGAAAGCTACGCAGTGGTGGAACGGATGGCGGCGGACCTGCAGGCCTCGCTGGAAGAATTGATCCGCCGCAGCGAGCTTCGCAAAGCGATCAAACGCTCCGCCTACATTTCGGAGACGGCCGGCGAGTTCACGATCGACGACATTCTCAAAGAGCTCGAGAAGCCCGGTCGCGACCCACGTGGTGCGATCGAAGAGTTCCAGTTCGATGATACGATCCGAAAGATCGAGGACGTGAAGGTTGGGATGCAGGTGCCCGGGATCGTGACAAATATCACTGCGTTCGGCGCCTTCGTAGACATCGGGGTGAAGCAGGATGGCCTGGTCCACGTATCGCAGCTTGCAAACAAATTCGTGTCAGATCCAAACGAGGTCGTGAAGCTGAATCAGAAGGTGACAGTGACCGTTACGGAGGTGGACGTGGCGCGGAAGCGAATCGCACTAACGATGAGAACCGCGGCCCCCGCGCGTGCTTCGGAGCGAAGAGAGAGGCCGGCGGCTGCAGGAAAAACGAGCGAGCCGGAACCATCGTTCCACGACAAGCTTGCCCAGCTGAAGCAACGCTTCAAGTAGGCGAAAGACCAGCCGGTTACGGAAAACCTCTGCCCAACGGCAGGGGTTTTTCATTATGACAATAATTTACCGTACCGATGTTCGACCGAGTGAAATCCGCTGGTGTAATTTGGCCGTAATTCCTTCCAATCCCAACCATGAAAGCGAGCTTTAAATTTCCTTCACTTCTGAAACTTCTCGACTTTTGCGTGACAACGAAAGTGCGCTATTTCCAGATGAATCGTGAGGATTATATCCTGGTCGCGGCTGTGTCCGAAGCCGAGGTCGAACTCGCCGTATCGGCCTACGAGGCGCAGCTGGTCAGCATTACTCGGCAGCTTGAGCCTATCCAGGTGCGCACCGCCATCTAATTACACGACTGCCTTCCTGATCCTGACAAGCTGCGTCAGGAGTTCCTCCAACAGATCAAGCTTCAGCATATTGGCTCCGTCGCTTTTCGCGCAGGCCGGGTCGGGGTGTGTTTCAATGAAAAGACCATCAGCGCCCGCGGCGATAGCAGCTTTCGCGATCGTTCCGATGAGTTGCGGGTTGCCCCCGGTAACGCCGCTGGTCTGATTTGGTTGCTGCAGGCTGTGTGTGCAGTCCATGACCACCGGGGCGCCACTCTGCTGCATCCAGGGGATATTGCGGTAATCGACAACGAGGTCCTGGTAACCGAACGTCGTGCCTCGCTCTGTCAGGATCACTTTGTCATTCCCTGTGCTTCGAACCTTGTCGGCCGCGAACCGCATCGACTCGCCGCTGAGAAACTGTCCCTTCTTGATGTTGACGATCTTCCCGGTTTGTCCAGCCGCAAGCAATAACTCCGTCTGGCGGCAGAGGAAGGCTGGTATCTGCAGGATATCGACATGGGGAGCCGCCATTGCTGCGTCCGCTTCCGAGTGAATGTCTGTGGTGGTCGGCAAGCCAAAATGTGCGCCGGCCTTTTGAAGCACGCCGAGACCAAACTGGTCGCCCGACCCCGTATATGATGCCGCGCTTGTGCGGTTTGCTTTGCGGTAAGAAGCTTTGAGGACCAACGGGATCGAGAGGCGCTTACAGATGCTGCTCACAGCAGCACCGATCTCGAACACATTTTCTTCGCTCTCAACGACGCAGGGTCCGGCAATGAGAAAGAAGTTCGCCGGATCATATGACTGGTTGGCGAAGAGATTGTCAAGGAATGGAGCCATGCGCCAAAGGTACGAGGCGAAGCACAAATGAACAGACAACCGGACAGCAAAACGCGGTGGCCGCGCTTCGTCAATTCCTTTTTTTATATGTCGATCAAGCAGTTTCTTTGCGGTTCTGATAACCTGCTGTATGAAACAAGAAAAGATACTGGTGATCGGTGCGTCGGGGCAGATCGGTGTGGAGCTCACGCTTGCATTGCGAAAGATCTACGGCGCTGCCAATGTGATCGCTTCCGACCTGCGCGAGCAGAACCCCCTGCTCGAAGGAACCGGGCCCTATGTCAGTCTCGACGTGATGAATAAGGAGATGCTGCACGTGCAGGTCATCCGCCAGAACGTGACGCAGATCTACCTGCTGGCGGCCATCCTGTCGGCCACCGGTGAAAAAAATCCAGGGCTTGCGTGGCATCTCAATATGCAGGGACTGTTGAACGTCCTGGACATCGCCCGCGAGGAAAAGCTGACGAAAATTTACTGGCCCAGCAGCATCGCCGTATTCGGACCGACCTCGCCCCGACAGGACTGCCCGCAAAAAACGATCATCGAGCCAACCACGGTATACGGCATCTCCAAATATGCCGGTGAATTCTGGTGCGACTATTATTTTACAAAGTTCGGCGTTGACGTGCGCAGCCTGCGCTACCCGGGCCTGATCTCGTACAAGTCCGCACCCGGTGGCGGCACAACCGATTATGCCGTGGAGATCTATATCGATGCGCTTCGGGACAAGCACTATGACTGTTTCCTGGAGAAGGACACGTACCTGCCGATGATGTATATGCCCGACGCCATCCGTGCGACCATCGAGCTGATGGAGGCGCCGCGGGAGAACATCAGGACGCGCACGTCGTATAATTTGTCCGGCATGAGCTTCTCACCGGAGGAGATCGCCGCAGAGATAAAAAAGCATATTCCTGAATTCACGATCGCTTATGAGCCCGACTACCGGCAGGCCATTGCCAACAGCTGGCCGCAAAGCATCGACGATTCGGTTGCACAGCAGGAGTGGGGATGGAAGCCGGAATACGACCTCTCAGCGATGACGATCGATATGCTGAAACATTTATGAGCTTAGAGATGAAGGACGTCGCTCATCGTGAAAACGCCGGTCTTGCCGGCAATGAACTCGGCAGCCAGAACGGCACCCAGGGCAAAGCCTTTTCGGCTGTGCGCCGTGTGCACGATCTCGATGTCGTCAACGTCGGATGAATAGGTGACGAAATGCGTGCCGGGAGCGGGGTCAATGCGCTCGCTGGAGATCGCTAACTGGTCTGCGTCGGTTGCCGTTTCCTTTACCCAGGCGGTTTTTCGATCGAGCTCCGCAAGCACCTGTTCGGCGAGCGTCACGGCCGTTCCACTGGGCGCGTCCTTCTTGGCTGTGTGGTGCACTTCGCGGATCGTTACCTCATAGTTCGGCTGGTCGTTCATGAGCCGCGCCAGGAGTTTGTTCACCTCGAAAAAGATATTGACGCCGACGCTGAAGTTGGACGCGTGAAGAAAGGCGCCGTTCATTTCCCGACAAACGTTCCGGGCGTCTTCGAGCAGTTCATTCCATCCCGTAGATCCACTGACGACGGGCACCCCGAAGCCCAGGCAGGACGTCACATTGTTGTACGCGCTTTCAGGTGCCGTGAATTCAATGGCGACATCGGCCTTCGCGACATGATCCTTTGTGAAGTCGTCGAGGTTGTCGATTGAAATGCGCAGCACGATCTCGTGGCCACGCTGCTGCGCGATCTCTTCGATCATATGTCCCATCTTTCCATAGCCGATCAGTGCGATGCGCATAGAGCTTATTTGATTGTGAGGATGATGCTGAGGCCGTCTGTTCCGGCGAGCTCGCTGTGACCGGCCTTGAACTGCAGGCCCAGGTCAGGGCTCACGTCGAAGGTTTTCAGGTGAGCTTCAACCGATGCATGGACGACGTTAAGACCCCAAAAAAGCGCCACGAAAAGTGCCGAGTAATCAAGGTCGCGCCGGAATTGGTTGCGGTAAAATTGCAGGCTTGACGCGTTATTCGTCGTGATGTAGTACTGCAATTTCTTGTGCACCTTGGCAAAGCCTGCCGTGTCTTTTGTCACGAGCACGCGGTAGGCGTAGCGCGTGCGGCGGTACCAGGTGAGGTTGTAGGCAAACACGCCGGCAGAGGTTCCGATGGCGCCATATATGATCGGAATGCTGTAATATTTGCGAAAGAAGGAGGCATTGAGATCTTTGCGGACGGAGACCTGTCCCCAACCCGGAATAATGGCGGACCGGATGGCCGCGCGGCGCGGGGAGATATAGCTCGCGGCCGTGTCGGGTCGTTGTTGGCTGGCAGCGGCTGCTTTGCTCCGGTTGCGGGCAATGGTATCGGGTGTCGACTGCGAGCGTGCGGCCGTTGCAACCGAAAGCACCAGCAGCATATGGAAGAACCGGTTACTCAATGGTAACGTTCATTTGATCGAGAAGCTTGTTGAGCTCATCCAGCGAATAGTAGTCGAACGTGATCTGGCCACTGCCGTTCTTGCTGTGCCGCAGCTTGATACGTGTGCTGAAATGGGAAGCGAGCTTGTCCTCCACTTTCTGGAATGCCGGCGGAAGGGAAGGTGTCGCCTTTTTTTCGTCAGGCTCCTTATAAAAGTTACGGACAAGGTTTTCGGTCTGCCTGACCGACAGACCTTTGCTTTTGATCTCGTCAAAAATATAAAGCTGCTTATCGATCGTATCGACATTGATCAGCGCGCGGGCATGGCCCATGCTGATCTCCCCGTTGCGGACGGCCACCTGGATATCGGGTGGAAGCTTCAGCAGGCGGATGTAGTTTGTGACGGTGCTCCGGTCCTTGCCCATGCGCTCGGCGACCTGCTCCTGTGTGTGGCTTAATTCCTCCATCATGCGCTTGTAGCTGAGGGCGATCTCCATTGCGTTGAGATCCTCGCGCTGCAGGTTTTCAAGGAGGGCGAGCTCGAGCAGCTCCTGGTCGTTCGCCTGGCGGACATAAGCGGGGATATCTTTCAGGCCGGCAAGCTTTGATGCGCGCCAGCGGCGCTCGCCGGAAATGAGGCGGTATTTGTTTCCGGCGATCCGGGAGACCGTGATCGGCTGAATGATGTCATGGAGCTTGATGGATGCAGACAGCTCCTGGAGGGCCGTTTCTTCGAAGTCGCGGCGCGGCTGTTTTGGGTTCGGCTCGATCTGCTCGACAGGGATGCGGATCATGCCGGTCACTTCCTGGACGGCGGTCGGCTTTAAGTTACCTGCTGTTGTTTTCAGGTCGGAGTCGATGCTTTGCAGCAGGGAGCGGATGCCCTTGCCCAACGCATCCTTATTGCTTTGTTTGGGATTGCTCATAATACAAGTGCGGCGAAAGTACACGAAGTTATTCCGGCCTGTTAGAATTGGAAAAATTTGTTTGCCAACGAAAGTCTAAACTTTCCCTGCCCTTACCCTTCGAGCGTGCGCTCTTCCTGGCTGATGCGGGTCATGTTGTTTTTTTGCAGGATCTCCTTGGCGAGGTTGAGATAATTCATGGACCCTTTGCTGTTTGCATCGTACAGGATAACCGGCTTTCCAACGCTCGGCGCTTCGCTCAGGCGTGAGTTGCGGTGGATGATCGTGTTGAACACGAGGTCTTCAAAATGGCGCCGAACCTCGCCAACCACCTGGTTACAGAGCCTGAGCCGGCCATCATACATGGTCATGAGAATGCCTTCGATCACAAGGGCGGTATTGAGGCGGCTTTGCACGATCTTGATGGTATTGAGAAGCTTGCCAAGCCCTTCCAGCGCGAAGAACTCGCACTGCACCGGAACGATCACTGAATCAGCAGCCGTAAGGGCGTTGACGGTGATGAGGCCGAGGGATGGGGAACAGTCGATGACGATGAAATCGTAGTCGTCGCGCACGGTGGCAACGAGGCTTTTGAGAACGCCTTCACGGTTTGGGTAATTGATCATCTCGATCTCGGCGCCAACCAGGTCGATATGCGACGGGATGAGGTCAAGGTTGGGGATCTCGGTTTTCAGGATGACATCGCGGGCCGTTGCGTTGTTGACCATGCAGTCATACAGGCTTTGCGTCACGTTCTGCAGGTCAAAGCCCACACCCGTTGTACTGTTTGCCTGCGGGTCCGCATCCACGAGGAGGGTGCGGAATTCGAGTACGCCAAGGCTGGCGGCGAGGTTGATCGCGGTGGTTGTTTTTCCGACGCCCCCTTTCTGATTGGCTACTCCGATAATTCTTGCCATAGGTAGTTCTCCCCGAGGGGAATTTTACGACTCCTGCCGGAGTGTTGTTTTCAAATGTTGTTGGCGGCCAGGGTGATCCCGTTGTGTTACGCTCTCAAACGTCGATCGTTTCACCGATCGCGGGAAGCAGCAGCTCAATGCCCGCCGCTTCGAATGCCTGTCGCGCTTTTGCGTGATCGATACGGATATAGCCGAAGGTATCGTAATGGACGCCGACCACTTTCTTCGCGCCGGCCAGGCGGGCCGCTTCAACGGCGTCCTCGTAGCCCATCGTGAAGTTGTCGCCGATGCAGAGCACGGCGAAGTCGAGTGTCGCCCATCGCGGGATCAGCTGCATATCGAGCGTCAGGGCCGTATCGCCGCTGTAATAAAAATTTCCTTCGGGTGAGGTAATGACGAAGCCCATCGGGTTGCCGCCATAGCTGCCGTCAGGGAGGCCGGATGAATGGATGGCATTGACACAGCGCACGGAGCCGAAGTCAAGCTCTTTTTTGCCGCCGTGATTCATCGGGTGTGTTTTCTCGACGCCCTGCGCGCCGATCCAGCCGGCAACTTCGGCCGAAGCAACGACAAGCGCGTCGGTATTTTTTGCGATCGCGACCGCGTCTGCCACATGATCGCCATGACCATGGGAGAGGAGCAGGTAGTCCGCTTTAATGGTTTTGATATCGATGTGCCGGGCCGCTTCGTTCGGGGTGATAAAGGGGTCGAAAACCAGGTGGCGCCCCCCAATTTCTACGGAAAAGCTTGCATGTCCGTAAAAGGTCAACTTCATATCAGCTCACGTTTTGATGTCTGCAAAAATACGGCATCGCTGCCGCAAAAACGACCCCTTTTCGCTTTAAAAAATGCGTTTCCCAAAACTTTACTTACTTGCGGCCAATTCCCTTTGGCTATGCGCAATTCTCCTTTCTGGTTCGTGTTTCTCGGGCTGATGGTTCTACTTGATTTCTATGTTTTCGGCGTGATCAAAGGCGTTTGCCAGGGCGCCGGTCCCCGCACGCGGACGGTCGTGTTCATTTCCTACTGGATCCTTTCCGGGCTTGCGTTTCTCATCCTTTTGCTTCTGCCAGTCATCAATTTCGAGAACCTGCCGAAGGGGCTCCGCAACACGCTGTTCACGGTGGTCGTTGCCCTGTTCTTTGCCAAGCTGGTTGCGGGCGTCTTCTTCCTGGTCGACGATATTCGGCGCCTGTTTCAGTGGGGAGCCGGAAAGGTCTTCTTTTCGCGAACAGAGGGCGAGCAGATCCAGGGAGACCGCATCTCGCGCTCTCTCTTTCTGAGTTGGCTGGGCATCGCTGTCGGGGGCGGCCTTTTCTCGACACTGCTGTACGGTCTCTCAAACAAATACGCTTACCGCGTGAGGCGGGTACCGCTGCGCTACCCAAACCTGCCGGCGGCCTTCCGGGGCCTGCGCGTGGTGCAGATCTCTGACATCCACAGCGGGAGCTTTACGGACAAAGGAGCGGTGCAGCGCGGGATCGAAAAGCTGCTTGCACTCAAGCCGGACCTGGTGCTGTTCACCGGCGACATCGTCAATAACACCGCCGATGAAATGGACGGTTACATCGAGGTGTTCAGCCAGGTCAAAGCGCCGATGGGCGTGTACTCCGTTCTTGGCAACCATGATTATGGCGATTACGTCAAATGGCCGACGCCTGCTGAAAAGGAGAAGAACCTCGAGACCCTCAAAGGCGTTCATGCCCGTCTGGGCTGGCGGCTCCTGATGAACGAGCACGTGATCCTCGACCGTGGCGGTGAGCGCATCGCGCTGATCGGCATCGAGAACTGGGGGGCAAAAGCGCGCTTTCCGAAATACGGTCGCATGTCGGAAGCCTACCCCGGTACGGAATCCATTCCGTTCAAGATCCTTCTCAGTCATGACCCCTCGCACTGGGACGCCGAGGTTCGCCCAAAGTATGGTGACATTGATCTTACCTTGTCCGGCCATACACACGGTATGCAGTTTGGTGTCGAGATACCGGGCTTCAAGTGGAGCCCGGTTCAATACGTTTATCAGCAATGGGCGGGTCTTTATGAGGCGGGCAATCAAAAGCTCTATGTCAACCGCGGGTTCGGGTTTCTCGGCTACCCGGGTCGTGTCGGGATCCTACCGGAGATCACCCTGCTTGAATTCCAGTCAGAATAATCGGGCGAAAAATGCGTTCTTTAAACCTGGCGCCCGAAACAGCGTCTATGAACCACATGTACCCTGTCCAAAACCACTTTTGTTCCAATGCGTAAACGCCTGGTCTTTTGTTGCGTGCTGTTATGCCTGGGCATGCTCGCGCGTGCGCAGAAGAACAAGCCGCCGGTAGACAGCACCGCGTACTACGACGAGCTTTTTTCCAGCCTCGATGATTTTCTGGATTCACTTCTGGCCCCCCGGACGGTGGTGCTGGTGAACGTCGGCGTATCCAATACATTTCTCAACTATACGGCCAACTCGTATGATGTGCAAACACGGCGGGCCCTGTCGCTGCTGCCTTCGGTGGGCTATTTTCACAAAGGCGGCCTGGGTGTCAATCTTTCGGCCATGGCCGTTATGGATAGCGGCCGGCTCAACGCATACCAGCTGCTGGCCACAGCCTCCTACGACTATCTGAAGAAGGACGCCTTCCTCACCGGCGTTTCGTTCACGCGGTTTTTTACAAAAAAGGACCTTCCCTTTTATACATCGCCTCTCGACAACGAGATCAGTGCCTATTTTACCTACCGCCGTTGGTGGCTCAAGCCGTCCGTAGTTTCCCGGTACGGGTGGGGGAGTCGTTCGGCCGTTGCGCAGCGCGAGGAGCAGATCACTTCGCTGCGCCTTCGTCCCTACGGGTTCACGCGCATTAATACCACGGAGAACATTGCCGACTTTTCCATCGCTGCATCGGTGCGTCATGATTTTTACTGGCTTGACATCCTGGGGGCCAAAAGCGTGCTTCGCGTGACACCGCAGCTAAGCTTTGCGAGTGGCACGCAAAAATTCGGGCTCAACGAATTCAGCGATACCTACGTCACACCGCAAGGCAGCAACAGCGCGCTCCTGTATAAGTCGGAGGACAACTACCTCGATGGGCAGCTCTATTTTCAGCCCATCTCGGCAGCCGCTTACTTGAAGACGGAGCTGTCATTCGGTCGCTTCTTTGTGCAGCCGCAGGTATCGGCAAGCTATTATTTCCCGGCGACCGAGAAACATTTTACAACTTCCGTACAGGTGAACACGGGTTTCATATTCTGATAAATCAGGATTGATTCATTTTTAACACGTCAGCCTCTGCCTTGGCACCAATCTTGGAAATGGCACGAAAACGAATCCTTTATGAAAGCAAGACTTCCACTTTTTCTAGCCCTGCTCTTTATCGGGCAGGCGTCTATGGCGCAATTCAAGCTTGGTGTCAAAGCAGGCACCAATATCTCTAAGATCGACGGCAAATCATTCAAGGAAGAATTCGGCTATGGATATCTCCTCGGCGGCTATGTCAACGTTGGCCTGGGCAGCAAGCTGAGTGTCCAGCCAGAGGTCCTCTTCAGCCAGAGCCAGTCGAAGGTAGACAACCAGTTCAGCACGATCTACCAGGACGCCTTTGCCGACGCGAGCTCGGGAAAGGTGAAGCTTAATTACCTGTCGATCCCGATCGTGCTTGACTACCGCCTGAACAAGCTCCTGTCGCTGCAGGCCGGTCCGCAGTTCAGTATCCTGATGAACAAGGACAAGAATCTGCTGCAGAATGGGAAGGCTGCTTTCGACAATGGCGACCTCTCCGTACTTGGCGGCGCGAACATCCACCTCGGAAAGCTGAATGTCACGGGCCGCTATGGCGTGGGCCTCAATAACCTGAACGACATCGACGACAAGGACAAATGGAAAAGCCAGTCGATCCAGCTGTCGCTCGGCATTACACTGTAAACCCGTTCAAATGAATAGAAGATCCCCGCCTCCCGCGGGGATTTTTCCTTTCGGGCTTTCCTGTCAAAGGCTTGGTTCAGAACGAATCCGCTTTACCTTTGGCGATTCCGCCGCAACGCGGCATTTGAACACCTAAAACCAGTTGAGCCGGTGAGCTATCGATTAAAGCCAGAAGATGAAATGGATTTTCTTCCCATCATTCCGCTGAATGAGCACGATGTGGAGAATTTTGATACAGCGACGATCCCTTCCGAACTGACCCTTCTGCCCCTGCGCAACACGGTGCTCTTTCCGGGCGTCGTTCTTCCCATTACGGTCGGCCGCGACAAGAGTATCAAGGCCGTCAACGACGCCTATAAGGGCGATAAGCTGATCGGCGTCATTGCTCAAAAAGACAGCAATATCGAAGACCCCGCAGTGGAAGACCTCGAGAGGATCGGAACGGTGGCCCGCATCGTCAAGCAGATCAAAATGCCGGACGGGGGGATCACGATCATCATCCAGGGCAAGACCCGATTCGAGGTCGATGCGGTCACAACCGAGGAGCCGTATTTCAAAGCAACCATCAAGATCCTCGAAGAAGAGGAGGCGTCCACGGAGCCGGATTTCGTGGCTTATGTTTCCAATATCAAGGACCTCGCCACCGAGATCATCCAGCTGTCACCGAACATTCCATCCGAAGCTTCCGTGATCCTGAAGAATATCGAAAGCCCGTCCTTCCTCATTCATTTTGTATCGAGTAATCTCAATTCAGACGTCAAGGAAAAGCAGCGGCTTCTGTCGATCAACAGCATTGCGGAGCGTGCCGACATCCTCATGCAGCTCCTTCAGAAAGAGCTGCAGTTCGCCGAGCTGAAGAACAAGGTGACAAATAAAACGAAAGCCGAGCTCGACAAGCAGCAGCGTGAATACTTCCTGCAGCAGCAACTGAAAAGCATCAAGGAAGAACTGGGCGGAGATGCCAATGAGCGCGAGGTGAAGGAAATGCAGAAAAAGGCCGAAACAAAAAAATGGCCGGCTGCAGCGAAGGAAATGTTCAAGAAGGGAGCCGAGAAGCTGGAGCGTATGCACCCGAGCACCCCGGACTACTCCATCGTATACAATCACCTTGACCTGATGCTGGACCTTCCGTGGGATGATTATACGGAAGATAAGTACGACCTGAAAAAAGCAAAGGCCATCCTCGACGCCGACCATTACGGCATGCATAAGATCAAGGAACGCATCCTCGAATACCTCGCGGTGCTCAAGCTCAAGGGCGATATGAAAAGCCCCATCCTGTGCTTCTACGGTCCGCCGGGGATCGGGAAGACCTCGCTTGGCAAAAGCATCGCCAACGCCATCGGCCGCAAATATGTTCGACTGAGTCTCGGCGGAATTCACGATGAAAGCGAGGTGCGCGGTCACCGCAAGACCTATATCGGAGCCATGCCGGGCCGCATCGTGCAGTCGATCCGGAAAGTACGGTCGTCCAACCCCGTTATGATCCTCGATGAGATCGACAAGGTGGGAAGTGACCTTCGTGGTGATCCGAGCAGTGCCTTGCTGGAGGTGCTGGACCCCGAGCAGAACAACAGCTTTTACGATAACTACCTCGAGCTTGAATACGACCTGAGCAAGGTGCTGTTCATCGCCACCGCCAACAACCTGCAGACGATCCAGCCCGCCCTCCGAGACCGGCTCGAGATCATCGAGCTGAGCGGCTATGCCATCGAGGAAAAGATCGAGATCGCGAAGCGTCACCTCATTCCGAAGCAGCGCGAGGCGCACGGATTGAAGGACGCCAAGTTCAAGATCAGCGACAAGATCCTTGAAAAGATCATCGAGGAATACACACGGGAAAGCGGTGTGCGCGAGCTCGACCGACAGCTTGCTTCCGTGATGCGCAACCAGGCGATGCAACTGGCCATGAAAGGAACGGTGAAGGCTAACCTCACGCCCGCGGATATCGAGCGCATTCTGGGCCGCGCCCGCTACTCAAACGAATTGTACAAGACGGCCAATATGGCGGGTGTCGCGGTGGGACTTGCCTACACGTATGTGGGAGGCGATATTCTTTTCATTGAAACAACGCTGAGCGATGGCAAGGCAGATCTCCGCCTGACGGGCAACCTCGGCAACGTCATGAAGGAAAGCGCGTCGACGGCCTTGTCTTACCTGCAGGCCAACGCGCGCCGGTTCGGGCTGGAGCCGTCGATCTTTGAAAAAAAGACTGCGCATGTGCATGTGCCGGAAGGCGCTGTGCCAAAGGACGGACCAAGCGCCGGCGTCACGATGCTGACCGCCCTGACATCGGCATATACCGGCCGGAAAGTGCGGCCGTATCTGGGCATGACCGGCGAGATCACGCTGCGCGGACAGGTGCTGCCGGTCGGGGGCATCAAAGAGAAAGTGCTCGCTGCCAAACGCGCCGGCCTCAAAGAGCTGATCCTCTGCTGGCAGAATGAAAAGGACGTACAGGAGATCAACCCGGATTATATCAAGGGTGTCAAGTTTCATTTCGTCAAGACGATGAACCAGGTCCTTGAATTGGCGTTGCAGGATTAATTGCGTAGCTTGGTCACCATTAAACGCCTGTTGTTGAAACGCCTGTTTCCCCTGCTTTTCTCTGTCTTGGGCGCCCTCGTTTCGAGCGGCCAGACCATCGGTGGCGCTACGACGTTCAATTTCCTGAAGCTTCCTCATGCGCCGCTGCTCAGTGCTTCGGGTGGTGTCAATGTTTCGTATGCACCCGACGATATCGCGCTGGCTCTGAATAACCCTGCCTCGCTGTCAAGCCGCCTGGATGGCCGCGCCGCTTTCGATTTCAATGCCTTCTTTGCCGGTATCAAGTCGGTGCATATTGCCGGGGGGTACCACGCTCCGAAATGGCAAACGACATTCGGCGCCAGCCTTTCTTATCTCGATTACGGAACGATTCCTCAAACGGACGCGTCCGGCAACGAGCAGGGTACGTTTCACCCGAAGGACATGGTGCTGCAAGTGGCCGCCGCGCGCAGCTACCTGCTGCGGTGGCAGTATGGACTGGGGCTCAAATTCATTTCATCGAGCTACCCGCCGTACCATTCGTCCGGCATTGCGTTGGACTTCGGACTTTTGTATCAGGACACAGCACGCCTCTTTTCGTTTGGACTTGTGGCGCGCAATATGGGCATCCAGCTGTCCACATACGCCGGTGAGAGCGAGGAGCTCCCGTTCGACCTTCAACTTGGCGTCACGAAGCGCCTCGCGAAAGCGCCGTTCGGCTTTTCACTGACGATCCAGCAGGCGCATCGCTTCAATACACTTTATAACGACACCCTGTACAACAGCGCGAATAACGTGGGTGCCAAACCGAATTTTTCACGCAAGCTGTTCAACCACCTGGTGCTTGCCACCCATATCTACCTGGGCAAAAACCTGGAGGGTACGCTCGGGTACAATTTTCTTCGCCGGAATGAGTTGTCGCTCGGCAGCTCCGGGAATGGCCTCAATGGCTTCTCTGCCGGCTTTGCCGCACGGTTTCGGAAGATCGAGTTCCAGTACGCGCGCGCTTACTACCAGCGTCGCGGAGCTTATAACCAGTTCGGGATCGGGCTCAACCTGCGGGATGTGTTTTGAGGGAGAATCCAGGAGCCAAAATTCAAAAGTCAAAAGTCAAAGTTACTGAGGCGCCCAACGAATTCTAGAGATCGGCCTCGTGTGCGGGAACAGCTGTGGTTGAGCGCTGGGAGATGGATGGCCGTGACCTGCGCTTGAGGATGGCGGCGGCAACAAGAGATACGAGCAGTCCAACCGGCAGGATCTCCGCGTAGGTCATCAGCGTGTAGCCCAGGGGCTTCGCATACATTTCCTTGCCCTGGTTGATCTCGGCGATCTTTGCCTGCAGGGCTGGTCCGGAAAGCGATGTGCTGGCCTTCCTGATCTCGGCGGCGCAATACTGCTCCATGAAATTTGGAAGCCAGGTGTGATACACCACGGCCCATGTGATGACGTAGATGGTAGAGGCAATGAGCGAGATGAAAAGACCGATGCGAAACGCTTTTCCGAAAGAAATGAGGCCGCCGTTCTCTTTGTCCCGGTAGGCTTTCACGGCCACGAAGATGAAGGCAAAGGAGATCAGCATGCCCAGGTATCCCACGATCATTGCCGTGGCACCGTGCTCGAAGCTGGCGTCGCCGGCGAGGGTCAGCATGGAGGTGGCCATGAAGGCGGAAACAATGAGGCCGGCGATCAGTCCGTAAGTGAGTACAATTCGTTTCATGTCTGGTGGTTTAGGCGTCAAAGATGGCAGGCGCGGCTCAAACACGCTTCATACTTTCGGATGATTTACAACGGCCACGCTTAAAATTCATCCGAATGGGCGACAATCAGGGGATGATTCCAAGCCGTTTTCCTTTTTCGACGGCCTGCGTGCGCCGCCGGACGTCCAGTTTTTCAAAAAGGCGCGCAGTATGGGTTTTTACGGTGTTGAGCGAAAGGAAGAGCAGATCGGCGATCTCCTGGTTTGTTGCGCCGCTGGCAATCGCGCCGAGCACCTCCAGCTCGCGGCTGGATAGACCGAGTCGGCCGATCGCCTCCCTGTCCGGCGTGAAGGTTGCGGAGCTGGTGTAGACCGGCACTTCTTTCTCAACAACCACGGTTTCGGTCACTACCACCGTTCTTGCTTTTGTCAGCTTTTTCGCAAGCCAAATGCCAAGCGCCGTAAAGAGAAGGGCAATACCGGTGATGTAGATCTCCGTGGCATGGTCGAGAAGCAGGAGCCGGTACTGCATCCACTGGAGCAGGAGAAGCAGCGCTGCCAATGCGGCCGCATACCCGATCATCCGGCGAACGAAAACACGCTTCATGGATTCAAATGTAAGAGTTGCCGTTCAATGGTGACGGTAGATCAAACTGCAGAACCATGAACCTGATGAAAGGATGGACGGAACTGCCGGCTGTTCAGGCACTCGTGCCGCCACCGGCGATCCTCAACGAAAAAGACAGCTTCCATCGCCGCGCAACGGAACCTGTCTCGATTAATTTGATCAACTGTTTCCTTACGAGAAATAACTCAGGTTGGTCTTTGGCGTTAGGGTGAGCAGGGTCTCGTACATCAGCTGGATGGTCTGCTCGATATCGCTCCGGTGCAGCATCTCAACGGTCGTGTGCATGTAGCGCAGCGGGATGGAGATCAGCACGGACGGGCAGCCGTCGTTGGCATAGGCGAAGGAGTCGGTATCGGTGCCGGTGCTGCGCGAGACGGCCCTCAGCTGCACGGGAATCCCCTTGGCCTCGGCAACGTCCTGCACCAGCTCGAGCAGCTTATTGTGCACGGCCGGTCCGAACGAAAGAGATGGGCCCTTGCCGCAGGTCGTGTCTCCCTCGATAAATTTATTGATCATCGGCGTGGCCGTATCGTGGGTGACATCCGTAACGATGGCGACGTCCGGCTTGATCCGCCGGGCAATCATTTCGGCACCGCGTAGTCCAATCTCTTCCTGCACCGCGTTGACGATGTAGAGGCTGTACGGAAGCTTTTTGCGGTTCTCTTTCAGCAAGCGACCGACCTCGGCGATCATGAAGCCACCGATGCGGTTGTCGAACGCGCGACCGATGAAATAATCATAGGCGAGCTCGTCGAAGCCGTCTACATAGGTGACCACGTTTCCGATGCGCACACCCAGCTCCTCGAGCTCGGCTTTGCTGCGAGCGCCGCAATCCAGGAACAGGTTTTCTACTTTCGGAACCGGTTCTTTATCGGCAGTGCCAATACGCGTGTGGATCGCAGGCCACCCGAAAACTGCTTTTACCGGACCCTTCTTTCCATGAATGATCACGCGCTGGCCGGGAGCGATCTGGTGATCGACGCCACCGTTTCGCTTGAGGTAGATCAGGCCTTCTGCCGTCACGTAGTTAACAAACCAGCTGATCTCATCTGCGTGCGCTTCGATGACAACCTTGAATGCCTGGCCCGGGTTGATCACGCCGACGGCGGTGCCATAGGGATCTGTAAAGGTTTCGTCGACAAAAGGTGTGAGGTAATCAAGCCAGAGCTTTTGCCCGCTCCACTCAAATCCAACAGGAGAGGGGTTGTTGATATAGTTGGTTAAAAAGTTCAGCGAGTTTTCGGTGAGCACAGAGCGAGTGGTCTTCTTCGTTGCTTTCGCCATGGTGATAATTTAGTCTACAAATTTAGCGAAAGGCCGCTCACGAGAAGCAACAAGCTCGAAAGCATCATGAGTCCGTCGAGCACAAAATAATAGAAGTGATCCGACTGCCGCTGCCGTGCATAGGAATACAGCATGCCCAGAATAACGCCCGGTGCTGCCAGCATGAGAACGGCCCCTCCGGGAGCGCCATACCACGCAAGCACAACCGTACTTGCGCCGAAGACGATAAGTGAGCTCCAGAACAGGCGGTTGATGCCCGCATCGTCGAGGGCGGTCACAAGGCTGCGGATCCCGTCACGGCGGTCAGCCTCGCGATCGCGGTAATCGAAGACGATGCAGATGGCATAGATCAGGAAGAAACGATTGAAGACGAACAGGTGCTCCACCGGAGTCCACGCGATCGTTGAAAATAGAAGCGGAAGAATGAACGGGATCTGCGTCCACGCCAGTGCCAGGAAGACGGTCTTCCCAACGGCAATGCGGCGCAGGCTTCGGAAGAGGGGCAACGGGATCTTTGGCGCGGAGTACAGGAAGGTGACGAAGGCGGTCAGCAGCAGCCAGTACCATTTGTCGAGAAGCTGCCAGCCGCTCCACGCAGCTCCGGCAAGTCCCAGCAGGAAAAGAGCCGCGTGCAGCTTTTTGTGGCGTACGGACCAGACGGCCTTGGTCGACCCGCCGGCGAGGGTAGGGGTGAGGTACCAGTGGAAATTATAGCTGGTGATGGTACCAAAGAAGATAAAGGCAAGAAGGACCGTATTGACGCGGTAGCCAAAAAGAACGAAGGTCTGCCAGGCCATAATGACCGCGCAGCACCCAATGTACGTGCTTGTGAAAAGAAAGCCGTTGAACAGGGCCTTGAGTGCGCGGATCAATCTTATTGGCGGGTTACGATAACGTTGTCGATGGTGACGGTGTCGCTTGTATTTTTCTTCCGGTCCTTCAGCACGTAGCGGATGCTGAGCGTATCACGCTCCCGGTTTGTTGAGGGGCCAAGGGGGTTGAAGTTCAGCGTCAGGCCACGGACGTAAAACAGGATGGTCTCGATCTCACCCTCCGCTTCACCTCCGGTCTTCGGGACGCTGAATGCCAGGGGCGCTTTTGTTTCCGGACCTTTTAGGTTCAGGCGTCGCCGGATGACATAGAGCGAATCTGCATCTCCTTCTTTGTCGGTAAAGCTGAATGTGGCCTCGAAATCCCCGTTAAGAGGGATTTCCTTTGAGCTCGTTTCCTTCAGCGCCAGGCTCGGACTGGTCGCTACCTTCGTCTTCTTACAGCCCGCGGCAGCCACGAACAAAATCGCGACGGACAAAAAAGTTTTGATCGTTGATCGTTGCATGCTAACAAATTTAAAACTTTGACCCCAACATTCCGATGGATAACGAAGACATCCGCAAAATATTTGATGAGGGGTTCCCTGCTTTTGACAGCCAGGCCCTGTCACTGTTCCAGTTTCAGTACCGCCACAACCCTGTCTACCGGCAATTTGCGGACCTGACCTGCGACCCGTCGGCGGTCAATACCACCGCGCAGATCCCGTTCCTGCCCGTTTCCTTTTTCAAGTCCCATCCCGTTTGCACGACGGTCTTCGAAGCCGCACAGGTTTTCGAGAGCAGCGGGACTACGGGAGCGGCCACCAGCAGGCACTTTGTCCGTGACCAATCGCTTTATGACGAAGCCTGCATCCGGGGCTTTGAGCGCGTGTATGGTCCGCTGCATGACTTTTGTTTCCTGGCGCTGCTGCCTTCTTACCTTGAGCGCGGCCAGTCGTCGCTCGTGTATATGGTGAACCGGTTCATGGAAAAAAGCGGGCATCCCTCCAATGGCTTCTACCTGCACAACACGGCGGACCTGGCCCGAACCCTGCACGAAGTGGAGGCGGCGGGCCAAAAGACCCTGCTGATCGGGGTCACGTATGCACTCCTGGATTTTGCCGATGCCTTTCCGATAACACTGAACCATACGATGGTGATGGAAACCGGCGGCATGAAGGGACGGAAAAAGGAGCTGCTGCGAAGCGAGGTGCATGAACAACTGCGCGCGGCCTTTGGCGTGGAGACGATCCACTCGGAATATGGAATGACAGAACTATTGTCGCAAGCGTATGCTACGAAGGACGGACGGTTCGTGGCCC
This sequence comes from Flaviaestuariibacter sp., assembly GCA_028288515.1. Lineage (GTDB taxonomy): Bacteria > Bacteroidota > Bacteroidia > Chitinophagales > Chitinophagaceae > Flavisolibacter. The sequence goes on from JAQBNP010000057.1 coordinate 18,156, forward strand.
CACCCTGGATGAAAGTGATGGTGGGGGATGAGGACGATCCGCGTGCCTTGCGGGAGAGTGTTGACAGGCCCGTTACCGGCGTGCTTCATGTGGCCGATCTGGCCAATGCCTGGTCCTGCGCCTTCATTGCTACCGAGGACCTGGGCCGGCTTTATCCCGACGGAAGCTTCGAGGTGCTGGGGCGGATCGACCATTCCGATATCCGTGGCTGCAGTCTCCTGGCAGTGTAAATGGAAAAGCCAGGCAATACAGCCTGGCTTCGCATATCGTACCGGTGAGGGGATTACGCGAGTGGGTTGCTGGGGCTGTTTTGACCCTTGTCTTCCCGGCGTCCGCCACGCGAGTTCATGCCGCCTTTGCGACCGGCCTGGCGGGCTTCCTCACTGCTCCACTGGTGGGCAACGCCCTGCTCGTGTGCAGCGCGTCCGCCTTTGCTGGCGATCTCGCGCTGACGCTCGGGGGACATGGCCGCGAAGCCACGGTTGGATCGCTTGCGCTCCGTGTTGGAAATGCCTTCTCTCTGACCTTGGGTCTCTTCACTGGTAAGTCTGTTTTCTGCCATAAAGGTAATTTTTCGATGATGAAACTGAAGTACTGGAATCCAGATGCTCTCTTATTCAAAAAAACTGTGCCTTATATGAAATTTATTTTCAATAATCGGGGAATTGAGGCTGTTTCACGGCCTCGTTGGGGATTCTCCGTTTACGAAACTGGCAGCTTCGCGTCAGGCATGGGTGTAAAAAGAAAAGGAACGATTCCGCGTGTGCGGTTCCGTTTCTTTTCTTCCTCATTTTTTGTATACGTCCTTCTACAACGCGCCATGGCATTGGGCAGCTAGCCTGTCACAAGGACGTCCGCCGGGCGCACCAGATTGGTGAAGGAGCGGGCCAGCTCAAGCACCTCGCGGTATTCCATTCCCTTTTCGTAGCAGTAGAGGACCCCCGATTCAACGAGATCGCGTTTCATCTTCGGGCTCATCCCGGTGGAATAGAGCACAACGGGGATCGTTCGAAACACGGCATCCTTTTTCAGGGCAAGGGCGAGTTCCGCTCCATTCAGGGCGGGCATATTGTAGTCAAGAACGATCAGGTCCGGAAATGCATTTGGCGAGAGGCGGGACAGGTAGGCATTCAACTCTTCACCGGCGGAGAACATCTTGACTTCATCGGTGAAGGAAAGTTCTTCGAAAGCCTGGTGCATGATGTAACGGTCGTCGGCATCGTCTTCCACTAAGAGAATTCGGTAACACTGCTTCTGCATGTCGTACAATTAAGGGGTGAAGCAAAGATAGCTGGCCGGGTCATATGAAACATGACGATTTATAAACATACAGCTCTGCGGCAGGGATCACCGGCTGGAAAAGAGCGCTGCCAGGTCGAGCTCACCGCCAAGCTCACTTTTGCAGATCCCAAGGACGAGGGTGGAGATGCTGTCGCTGCCGAATTTCAGCCCGGCGGCGCCGATCTCTTCGGCTGCTGCATCCAGTGCCTTGATGTGGTAGGCCCGGACCGGCGCTTTGCCGGCGAGAAGGGTAGCGAAGGACTGAAGATACGGGTTGGCAGACGCGCTGATCTCGTCGGGAGTCAGGGGGCGCAGCTCGGTGGCCGCAGCGTCGCGGACCGAGTCCCGCGAGCTCGCGAGGTTCTCCTGGGCGATGCCATGGAATTCGTCGCCGATCCGCAGGGCGAGGATCGTGAGGATGAGACTGTCAAGGTGGTCGTAATTGATCTCGTTGAGCGGCACGTCACGAAACGTGTAGAGTCCCTCGATGCCCGAAAGCAGCAGGAAGGGGTTGATGCCGAGGCGTGCTGATGTGGACTGGATGACCTGGAGAAACGCTTGTTCGTTCATGAGGGACAGGAATAAAATGCCAAAGGTAAAAAGACCAGACCATGATCCGCCGGTAGGCGTTTTCGAACTCTCGTTCAGACACCAGGATGCATCGTTGTTAGAAGAGTTTCCGGGACTTCTTAAAGAAGAATTAAATCAGGAAAAAAAGTCGGGGACCTTATTTGAAAAATTGCGATTCTTCGTAATTTTAGGCTTCACCAAAGAAAAGGAGGTATTCATGACATCTACAGAATATTCATGGAAACCTGCGGTCGGTATCGCCTGACCGGGTTGATCCATTAAAATATCTGCACGACGCGTTCAAGGCGTCACGTGGCCCCGGGGTATACCCCGGGGCTTTTTTATTTGGGCAGGCATCCAAAAAAAGATGGCCGCTCGGAGAGCGGCCATCATCCACAATAAAAACGAATGATCTAAAGATCCGTATCGGTATCTGTGCGGGTCGTCTTCTGAACCGTGATGCGATCGCTGCGCTCAGCCGGCGCTGAAGTAGACGACGTCGTTGACGTGGTCGTTGCGGCGCGGCCACGGCTGCCGCCCAGCAGGGCTACCAGGAGAAGGATGAACAGCGCTGCGCCAACGACCCAGACCCAGGGAGAGGCATACCAGTTGGAGGCCGTGGTGCTGGAGGCGTCGGAGGACGTTGATGTTGTTGTGGTGCTGCTGCTGGTGCCGCCGCCACTGCCGCCCGATGAGCCGCCATCCTGCGCAAAGGCGACTACCTGTACGAGGGCAAAAAGAAAGGACAGGAAAACCATCCTGACTGCACTGAGATTGACTGTTTGTTTCATTCCGTTTGATTTGGGTTACTAAAATTTTTCTGCTCAGTTCAGCGTATTCAACAATTACGCCAAGGATCAGCTGCCGCTGTTCAAGGAGGCATCATCTTCATCGCTATTCATCAGCTCGTTCAGCGCGTCCACCTCACCCCGGTGACGGTCGATCTGCTTTTCTTTCGTCCGTCGCAACATGCCCTGCAGCTTGTTCACGGCCTCATCGACCGCCTGCTCGAAATGCGGCCCGCTGACCTTCACGAACGGGTCGTTGCCCGGCACTTCCAGCCTGATCTCGCAATAGTCGTTCGGCGTGGCGCGGTCGGGACCCTGGAACAGCATCACGTTCGCCCGCACAATATGATCATTTGGCGATAGCTTTCCGAGCTTCTCCCGTACATGTTCCTCTAATGCTTCGCTTGCCTTAAAGCCTAACGATTGAATGATAATATCCATAGCCTGTGATTTTCGTTCATCATCACCATTATCATACCATTTGAATGCAAATGAAAGCGGGAGCTGATCGGCAACCACAACTACCGGCACGTATTTTTCGTATAAGAAGCATGCGCTATCTTCCCTTATCACGGCTGGCTGCCTGCGTCCTCTCTCTCTTGTTTTTCGCTGCGACGGCCTGCGAAAAGCCCGCGGGCGATGCCGCACCGGCACCCGTTCCCACGCCACCGCCGGGGACAGCTCTCAAAACATATCTCGCCTTGGGCGACAGCTATACGATCGGGCAGGGGGTGGCTCCGGAAGAAAGGTTTCCCTATCTGGCGGTTGCCGCCCTGCAGGCCCAGGGAGTTGCCCTCGGCATGCCTCAATATATAGCCACCACAGGCTGGACCTCCGCCAACCTCCAGTCGGCCATCGGCGCCCAGCCCCCGCAAGGAACATTTGACGTGGTCAGCCTCCTGATCGGCGTCAATGACCAATACCAGGGCGTCGATACGGGGTTTTACCGGACAAGGTTCACGCAGCTGCTTGCCAAAGCGGTTGAACTGGCGGCAGGCCGCCCGTCGCACGTGTTCGTGCTTTCCATCCCGGACTATAGCGCGACGCCCTTTGTATCCGCATCGCAAAAGCCCCGCGTGAGCCGGGAGATCGGCTGGTTCAACGCCATCAACAAAGAGGTCACACTGCAGCAGGGAATTCCTTATATCGACATCACCCCGCTCACCCGCGAAGCAGCCACGGACCCGACGCTGCTGGCGCCGGACGGCCTGCATTACTCAGGAAAAGAGCACCAGAAATGGGCGAGCCTGCTGGCGCCCGCCGTGAAGGCAGTACTGTAGAACCAGGCGACAACAGCCCGATCAGCAGCGAAAAGCCAGGATTGAACAGCCCATGAGGCAACCCAAAGGCGGGATCCAGGATTGAACAGCCGGGGAAGCAGCCGAATGCCCAGGTTCATGACTGAAGCGTGGACATGAATCGGTGTCATTTGCATGTCGCAAAGAGAAACGCGATTTCAATAACCCGCGTGTTGTCGTTTGTCTCCCAATCCTGGCTTTTGCCTCCTGGCTTTTGGAATCTTGCTTTTGGCTATTCATTTCTGCCCTTTCTGATTCCTGGTACGCATTTCGTTTCTTATCTTACCGTAGCAAATGACCCAAACGGCTTCGGTCGCTCAACATATTGTGGTGCATGTATCGTAACAGACCGGGCAAAATCCCGGTCTTCTTTTTTGTATCTTGCCTGCATACTTCGGCGGGCTGTTCCTGCGTTCTTGAGACGGGTTCCCAACTTCAACCACAAACATTTTCTTTCACGCTCAATTTGTGGAAACCTATGACAGCAAGTTCCGAGGGCCGCGACGAAGGCCTGTACTCCTATGACTCTTTCGGTGGTGGCGGCGCCACACCGGCATCCGGCTCTCATTTCCTGTGGTGGTGCGCCGGCGCCCACCAAAAGCTCCTGCGACAATTTCCGTCGGAGCAGGTCAAGTACAGCGGCCTCGGCGGCGTCGTGCTCGCCACGTTCGCGCTTGCCGCCCTGTCCTCCGGCTATGCCATCTATAGTGTGTTCGGCAATATGGGATGGACCATCGTCTTCGCCGCCATCTGGGGTCTGATCATCTTCAATTTTGACCGCTTCCTCGTCTCCACCATGCGCAAATACGGCGTGTCGCGCAGCCGCCAGATGATGCTTGCGCTCCCGCGTCTCGCCCTTGCCATCCTCATCGGACTCACCATTGCCCGGCCGCTGGAGCTGAAGATCTTCGAAAAGGAGATCAATGTAAAAATGGTGGAGAACACGCACAAAAAGATCCAGCGAAACGACAGCCTTCTGCAGCTCGAAAACCGCAACCAGGTCCAGGCCGCGGAGGCAGACAGGCAACGAATGATCGCCCGCCGAACCTCCATCGAGGACAGCCTGGGCGGTCTCCAGTCGGCCTATGTCCAGGAAGCCGATGGCACGGGCGGCTCCGGGAAACGCGGCATTGAAAAGCTGACCCAGCTCAAGATGCAGGCATACCAGCAGGCCCAGGGACAATATGGACCCGAGCTCGCCGAGCTTGCTGCCGGCATCGCCCGCCAGGACAGTCTCATTGCCGCCGCACGTTCGGGCATGGAAGAAAAGCGTCGCGGGTACGAAGGTGTGGCACTCGCCAACCTCGGGTTCCTCGAGCGGAACAAAGCGCTGTCGGACCTGGCCGATGAGGAGCCGAGCGTCTGGACCACAAGCCTGCTGCTGTCACTGTTGATCATCCTGATCGAGGTCGGCCCGATCCTCTCAAAGTTGATCATGCCGACCGGGCCCTACGACGTGGCCCTCGGCCGCGAGGAGCTGCTGCGCATGGCCGCAGACGAGAACGATATCCGCAAGGGCAAGGAAGTGATCTATGAGAAACGCCGCAACTTCTACCAGAAACAAAAAGAGACGGCCGACGGACTGGTCGACAAGCTGACCGAGCTCCAGCGCAAACATATCGACGAGGAGCTCGACAAGTGGGAGCGGGGCGAATGGACCGCCCGCGACCACCGCGCCAGCATGGATGAAGTGATGCGGAAGATCAAAAGACAGTACCAGGTTGACGACGATGACCTGCTTTAGGGGCAAGCATTGCGGATTGATCGTTTGGCATTGCATGTTCCATACTCCATGTTCTCTCGGGGAACTCATCTTCCCTCATGGGTGTTCGATGTTCGATGCTCAAGGAAGGAGGGACCGACTGGATGGTCGAACGGTGATTGCTGCTGCTTGATTTTTCACTGCTCAGGGGACGAATTGGCCACGGGCCTACCATCGAACATTGATCGTTGATCATTGATTTTCTTCCCATCCCGCACCGCGAGACTCCTCCGGCAGTATTCCTGGTGATCAGGCGGAGCGAATCAACACGGGACGGTCAGCGGACCCTCCGCCGCCCAACGGAAGGCGC
>JAQBNP010000078.1 GCA_028288515.1 Flaviaestuariibacter sp.
CACTCACCACTCACCATTCGTATCTCAGTCGTATTTCAGTCGTATTTTACTCATAGATAACTCATACCAGACACATACCACACACATACCTGCTTCGGACACCCTTCGGTCATGCTTCGGTGATCCTTCGGTCATCCTTCGGTCATCCTTCGGTGGGAGCACACCCTAAAACCAACGTAAAATGGTTGAAAGACAACGCAACCCATCCCCCACCCTACTGCGCTTCGGGACGAGAGTCCTGGGCAGCAAACTAACAGCCGCTAAACGCAAAGAGCGCAGGGAGGCAAAGGGAAACGCAAAAGGGGTTTCCTTTGTGCAGCTTCGCGCTCTTCGTGGCTTCGTGGTTCAAACTCTTGATCATCCCCTTGCCGCGTACCCGAACACCTTCTTCAGCACATCGGTCGTGCGGGCGGCTACATTGGTTCGGATATTCGCTTCTTCCTTCGCTACCTGGTCGAACAGCGCGTCCACGGCCTTGCTCACCACATAGGAGGTGAGATCGGGATTCAACTTCTGGCGCGTGGTCGGGAACGCGTTATACGTATTCACGAGATCACCATAGTATTTCGTGGCGCTGAACTTATCCAGCGACTCCTTGATGATCGGGGCAAAAGCGGCAATGAGCTGTTCGGTCGTTTTCTGGCGGAAATAGGATGTGGCGGCATTGCTGCCCCCACGGACGATATTGATCGCGTCGGTGATCGTCATGCCCTTGATGGCATTGATAAAGATCGGGCGGGCATAGCCGACCGCATCTTCCGCGCCCCGGTTGATCTGCAGGATGGCCCGGTCAACCATGCCGCCCATGCCAAGGTCCCGCAGGGTGTTCTCGATCTTCTGCGCTTCAGGCGGAAGAAGCACCTTGTAAAAATTGTTTCCGAAGAAACCGTCTTTCACATTCAGTACGTTGATGCCCCGGCCGACACCCTGGTCCAGCGCCTGGCGCAAGCCTTCAGCGGCTTCGGATTCGGTGATGCCGCCCATGGCATTCGGTAATTTTGAAAGGGTATCGCAGGAACTGACGCACAGGAGGAGGGCCAGTGCGGTCATGGAATGCTTGAGCATGGATGAAAATTTTCATACTCTTTTCAAAACACGCGCCAGAGTTGGGGGGACTTTTGATTTCCAATCTCCGATGCATGATGCGGGCCTGCGGGAGCGCCGCCAGTCGCCGGATATGCGTCCGCATAAGGTCAGGGCCCTCATCCGCGCATCCTCCTACCTTTGCGCCAGTTTTTGAAACGAGAGTTATGAGTATGCAATCCTTATCAGAGCAAGAGATCATCCGCCGCGAGAAGCTCGCCGGGCTCCAGCGCCTGGGCATCGACCCCTACCCGGCACCCCTGTTCCCCGTCAGCCATTACTCCGCCGCGATCCGCCATACATTCACCGACGAAACGGCGGACCAGTTCCAGGAGGTCTGCCTCGCCGGCCGCATCATGAGCGTCCGTGACATGGGCAAAGCTTCTTTTGCTGTCCTCCAGGATTCCCAGGGCCGCATCCAGGTCTATGTCCGCAAGGACGACCTCGCCCGCGGCGAAGACACCAGCCTCTACGACGTCGTCTGGAAAAAGCTGCTCGACATCGGCGACTTCATCGGGATCAAAGGCTTCGTCTTCCGCACCAAGCTCGGCGAGATCTCGATCCATGTAAAAGAGCTCACCTTCCTCGGCAAATCTCTCCGGCCACTGCCCGTCGTCAAGGAAGCCGACGGCCACACCTTCGACGCCGTCACAGATCCCGAGTTCAAGTACCGCCAGCGCTACGCCGACCTCGTCATCAACCCCTCCGTCAAGGAAACCTTCGTGAAGCGTACGAAGCTGGTCAACTCCATCCGCGAATTCCTCAATTCGCACGGTGCTCTCGAGGTGGATACACCGGTGCTGCAAAGCATTCCCGGCGGCGCCACGGCCCGTCCCTTCATCACGCACCACAATGCGCTTGACGTCCCGTTCTACCTCCGCATCGCCAACGAGCTCTACCTGAAACGCCTGATCGTGGGCGGGTTCGACTGGGTCTATGAGTTCAGCCGCGATTTCCGCAACGAGGGGATGGACCGCACCCACAACCCGGAGTTCACCATCCTGGAGTTCTATACGGCTTACAAAGACTACCTCTGGATGATGAACGTCACGGAGCGCCTGCTCGAAAAAGCGGCGGTCGACGTAACCGGCAGCGCAGACGTTCCGGTAGGAGACAAGACGATCTCCTTCAAGGCTCCCTTCCACCGCATTTCCATCTACGACGCCATCCACGAGCATACCGGCTTCGACGTCAGCACACTCGATGAGGACGGGCTCCGCGATGTTTGCCGCAAGCTCGACATCGACGTCGCACCCTCCATGGGCAAGGGCAAGCTGATCGACGAGATCTTCGGCGGACGATGCGAGCATCATTATGTCCAGCCCACGTTCATTATCGATTATCCCGTGGAGATGAGCCCGCTCACGAAAAAGCACCGCAGCAAGCAGGGGCTCGTAGAGCGCTTCGAGCTGATGATCAACGGCAAGGAAGTGGCCAATGCCTATACCGAGCTGAACGACCCGATCGACCAGCGCGAGCGCTTCGAGGAGCAGGTGCGCCTCATGGAGCGCGGCGACGACGAAGCCATGTTCATCGACTATGATTTCCTGCGCGCTCTCGAATACGGCATGCCGCCGACTGCCGGCATCGGCATCGGCATCGATCGCCTCTGCATGCTGCTGACCAACCAGCCGTCGATCCAGGACGTGCTGCTGTTCCCGCAAATGCGCCCCGAGAAATGGGAGACGGATGAAGAAGCCGCGGCTGAATAAAACATCGGCAGGTGATGAAATGACGAGGGCCCCGCATGCGGGCCCTCGTCATGAGGAAGGCACCGAGTGAGTCACTCCATCCCCGGAAGCATATCGACACCTGACCTGATGGCGGCGGCAGCCAGCGCCGCGCGGCTCCTGACATGAAAACGCACGAACATCAGGTCGCGCATATGCTCAACCGCGCGGACCGACATGAGGAGCTTGCCGGCAATTTCTTTATACGTGTCGTCGGTGCAGGCAAGGTGGAGGAACGAAAGCTCTTTGTCGGTCAGCGGCTTCGCCTGGCTGTCGATCTCTTTCAACCGCGTTGAAAAAAAGGCCCGGTACATCACCGAGCCTGAAAGATGAAAGCCCTGGTCCGCCACGATGGCAATGGTCTTGCGGAGGTCCTGCACATCGGCGTTCTTGTTGAGAAAGCTTTTCACTCCATAGGCGAGCATCTGCATCACCATGGCCTCGGAAGCAAACATGCTGACGATGATGACGGCGATGGAGGGGCGGTTCTCCTGCAGCCAGCGCGCGGTCTCGTAGCCATTCATGACGGGCATGTTGACGTCGAGGATGACAATGTCGATCGGCTTTTGGACCGGCAGCCGCTCCACGAGCTCGCGGCCATTGGCGGCCTGCAGGGCAACATGGCAATTGGCGAAGCTGTTGATGACGCCGGCAAGGAGGTTGCGGAACATCGCATGGTCGTCGGCAAGGGCGATTTGAATGGTGGAACGCAGACCCATAATCTCTTCACTGGCAGACCCGTATAAGCACGGAGCCGTACTACCAATTTACTTCATTCCCCACACAATGACAAGATTAACTGGCTGGTTTGAAGGCTTTGTCGCTGCTGCGTTTCGGCAGATCTCGCCAGTATCGAGTAGAAACACGCGGGTTAAACGGAAAGCAAATGCGCGGCGTGAGGAATTAGCGGTAAATTACCGTAGTAATACTCCGGGGCGCCGTGAGTAAAGCAGCCTCCAGATTTAGTTAATTCCCCTTGTGCCGTTGCTGGATTCGAACAACTTTTACGAAGCAATGGCCATTGCGCGGAGTTCAGCCCGAAAAGCCGCTGTAAAAAGAGTAGGGCTGCCTGCTAAAACAATCGCAGGTTTTACACATCTAAATCAACGCAAAATGAAAAAGATCCTGTTCAGCATCGCGCTCCTGTTCGTGACCATGGCTACGTTCGCCAGTGAGCCCGTCAAGACAACCGACATCAAAGCGCCAATCAGCCTGGTTGCCTTCCACGTCACGTCCGTTCACCTCGAGGGCACGATGACCAGCTCCTGCGGCGTCACCTGGAACTTTACGTACGACTGCCCATCGGACTGCTCTTTCGGCGGCACGATGACGAACCTCGGCACCATGCAGACGGCCATCAACAACGCCTGCGGTACCAACACAACGGAGCTGAGCTTCAGATTCCCGCAAGGTTGATCATTTTATTCACAAGGTGTCCCGGCCGCCCGGGTCACCTTTTACACCGATTCTATGCGAACACTCTCTTTGCTCCTTTTGACCTTTCTGACATGCTTCGATGCGCACAGCCAGAACAAGATCTTCCTGTCCGCACGCTACAGCATCCGCTACACGCAGAACGGCAAGGTAGTTCTCGCAGATGAATGCCGCCTGCTTGTTACGGAAACAATGAGCTATTTCTACAGCCTCAACAAGATCCGCTACCGCGCATACCTGGAGAAGAAGCTCGCAGCCGCCGCACAAAACGGGGGCGCCGTCAACTTCAGCGCAGAAGAGTCATCGATGCTCGTCAACTTCCTTCCCTTCGGCATTCTCAAGAAATACAAGCAGGACCAGTCGGTGTTCATCGAGGAGCTCGAGGACCAGGCCTATGGCTACGTCAAGGACACCACGCTCCGCCGCCACTGGGTCCTTTCATCCGATACGATGACCATCAACAACCTGTTCTGCCACAAGGCCTCCTACAAAACGAAAGACTCCCTCGAAGTGACCGCCTGGTACACGACGGCCGTGGCCGTCGGCGAAGGGCCCTTCAGCTATTACGGCCTTCCCGGCCTCATCGTCAGCGTTCGCAACAACAGGGGCTGGGCCTCTGAGCTCGTCGGCTTCGACGATGCAGCCACGCAAAAATGGGCGCCGCCATCCTACCTGCCAACCACCGAGTCGAAGCTGGCCGCAGCCAAGGAAAACAACCGCCGCATGCTGCTGGGCGGCCAGACATCGGGCGCCAAAACAACGCTCGAAAAAAAGAAGGATGAATGATCCGGCAAGGAACCATCCTGCTGGCTAGCCTCTTGCTTGTCATGGCCGCCGCCGCGCAGCCGGCATTGACGGGACTTGTCCGCGACACTGCTCACCACGCAGTGGCCGGCGCCAGCATCACGGTTCGCACACCGGGCGGAGACATCATCGCTTATTGCTATTCGGAACCGGACGGCTCATTCGAGCTGCCCACGTTCTCGGTTGTGCCGGGATTGGCACTCCATGTTAGTCACATCAACTATGAAGCAAGGACCTATCGCTGGAGCGAGCTGCCCGCAGGAAAATTCACCGTTACCCTGGTCGCTAAGAACATCAGCCTTCCATCGGTCATTGTACGCTCTGCAGACCGCGGCATCAGGCAATCGAAGGATACCATCGCGTACCGTGCGGATTCATTCCTCGGCCGCAACGACCGGGTACTGAAAGACCTGCTGGAAAAGCTTCCGGGCATCACCGTATCTCCCAACGGGCAGATCCTTTACCAGAACAGAGCCATCAATAAATTTTATATCGAAGGCTCCGACATTGTGGACGATCGCTACAACATCGTCACCAACAACCTGCCTGTCGACGCGATCGATAAGGTGCAGGTTCTCGAGAACCACCAGCCGATCCGCATCCTCGACAGTCTCGTGCCTTCGGAGCGCGCCGCGATCAATATCCAGCTCAAGAAAGACCGGCGCACAAAGCTTATCGCCCGGGGCGTTGCAAGCACCGGCGGCCCGCCCTTCTCGCTTTACAACGGCCAGCTCTCGGCATTCAGCTTCGGGGGAAAAATGAAATTCATCAGCGCGCTCAAAGCAAATAATACCGGCGCGCCCTTATCTGATGAAGTCGCCGAGCTGAACAAAAGCTTTGATGCCGACGCCCTTCTCGGGAACAGCACCAGGCAGGATTTTCTCGGCTTCGTTTCGGTGCAGCCGCCGGCCCTTCGCAAGGAGCGCTACCTGCGAAACGCCGACATCCTTCAGACCGACCATTTCCAGGTGCAGATGAAGAAAGACCGCCAGCTCAAGCTGTTCACGGCCTTTCTCCGCACCCGGAGCACGCTCACGCAACAGACCCGGTCCGTTTTTTACCTTCCCGCCGATACGCTGTCCCTGGATGAACGGCTCGACAACACCCGCACCGGAGACACCTACCTGGCGGGATTGTCCTACGTTCAAAACACGCGGGCCGGCTATGCCCGCGACCAGCTCAGCGTTGCCGTGGTCAACGAGGCCGGAAACGGCATTGCCAGCACGGGACGCGACATCACACAAAGCTTGACGATGCCGTTCCGGAATGTCAACAACAGCCTCAGCATGATCAGGGCGGCAGGAAAAAAGCTTGTCAACCTGTATGCGTACACGTCGTACACCGACGAGCGCCAGGCGCTGTCCGTCGACTCGGGCCTCTACAAAAAGATCGTCAACGACGACATGCCGTATGCCGGCATCAGGCAGTCCTTCTCGCTCAAGTCCGTCTTTCACAATATGGCGGCCGGCACCTTCTTTCCCGCCGGTGCGTTCCGGCTGTCAACGCGTGTGGGCCTGATGGCGGAGCACCAGGAAGTGCGCACCGATATCTCGAAAGTAGATGGCAGCGCGTCTGTGAAGCTTGGCTACCCGTTCGTGAACCGGTCAGACTGGACACGGGTAAGCCCGTATGCGGAGGGTGGTCTTCTCTTCCAGAGGCCGAAATACAACTTCCAGACCCTGACCTCGATCAACGCCTACCTCGCCACCTACGATACCATGGGTGCGCCGTCGCCGGTGCGGTTCCGCAAGCCCCTCGTGCAGCAATCGGCGTCGATCCAGTACAAGCTTGGCAGGCGGTATTCGGCTTCCGCGGGCTTCAGCCTGGTGAATTCAGTGAGCCCGGTGATCGACCGGCGCAATGGGTATTTCCTAGAGAACTACCGTACGCTCGTGCGCACAGGCAATACGCCGCTGCAGGAAAATGGCAGCAGCAGCTACACGGTGTCGATGGCGTTCAAGGACGTGCTTCGGTCCTTGTTTGCCAATGCGACCGTCACCTATAGCCGCGTGCGCACAAACCTTTTGTTCAATTCGATCTTTGACGGCCTGTCGCAGTACCGGGTCGCCGAGGTGCGCGCCAATCGCCGCGGCATCGTGCTGGCCAATGCAAACCTTTCGAAATACATCCTGTCGCTGAAGACCTCGCTCAGTGCCTCCGCGTCCATGCGGGTGGAGGACTACCAGACACTGCAGCAGGGAGCTGCGCGGACCTTTCGCGCCACATCCGCAACGCTATCGGCAAAGGCCATCACCGACATCAGAAGCCGCGTGTTTCTTGCGTATACGGGTGAAGCAACGCAGACCGCCAACCGCGCACGGAAAGAGAGTGGAGCGAACCCGGCACAGTTCTTCGGCCTCAGCCAGCAGGTGAAAGTGGATGTGAGTCTGGCCAACGCAACGCTCGGCTTCTCGATCGACCACCTGTATAACAACAGTCCGCGAAAACACAGCGCGGCATTTGCCGATGTCCAGGCAGTGTACAAGGTCCGCGGGCGGCGGATCGACATCACGGCAAGCGTTCTCAATGTGTTCAACAACCGCGTGTTCGTCAGCAATTATTTTTCCGATAACAATTTCGTCAGCACACAGTTTGTGCTGCGCCCGTTCTGTGTCACGGGCGGTGTCCGTTTCAACCTCTGACCTCGTTCACCTACGGATTGATGAACAGGTCGTTTTGCAAGGGGTTGTCGCCGTTGACGGCGTAGTGGGAGAAGTCGGTCATCCCTTCCGCGCGCAGCACATCCTCATCGATAAAGAAGTTGCCGGTGCATTCGGTAGATGGCCGCGAGATGATCGCGAATGCAGCATCCGCAACGATCTCCGGCTTGCGGCTTCGCTGGATGAGGTAGTCGCCACCAAGAAGATTTTGCACGGCGGCGGTTGCAATCGTTGTTCGGGGCCACAGTGCGTTGGCGGCTACCCCGGCGCCGCGGAGCTCTTCGGAGAGTCCGAGGGCGACCATGCTCATGCCGTATTTGCTCATGGTGTAGGCCGTGTGATCGCGGAACCATTTTGGATCCATGTCAAGGGGTGGAGACAGGTTGAGGATATGGGGGTTCTGTCCCTTCTTCAGGTGAGGGATGCAGGCCTGAGACACAAGGAAGGTGCCGCGGACATTGATGGCGTGCATCAGGTCGAACCGCTTTGCTTCCAGTTTTTCCGTGGGCGAGAGATTGATGGCGCTTGCGTTGTTGACGAGGACGTCGATCCCTCCAAAGACCCGCACGGCCTCTGCAACAGCAGTGCGGATGGCCGCCTCGTCGCGGATGTCAAGCTGCAGCGCGAGCGCCTTGCCCCCGGCTGCTTTGATCTCCGCAGCGGCGGTGTGGATGGTTCCTTCGAGCTTGGGATTCGGGTCGGCGGTCTTGGCCGCGATCACGATATTGGCGCCTTCCCGCGCGAACCGCAGGGCGATGGCCTTGCCGATACCGCGGCTTCCGCCGGTGATGAAGATGCAGCCGCCATGGCCGCGGCGCGGGAGGAGTGAAGTCATGTCGTAAAGATAATCATGGGAAGAGCGAATATCGAGGACGGGAAGGTTGAAGGAAGACAGAAGAAGATCGGGCCATGCGCCCTGGTCGATGATCGACGTTCAAAGCGGGAATCCCGTCTTTGTGTTTCTTCGCGTTCTTCGCGCTCCAACCGGTCGCTGGAAATCTAAAATCTAAA
>JAQBNP010000080.1 GCA_028288515.1 Flaviaestuariibacter sp.
GATGGCCGTTCCGCTGATGTCGATGGGCGTCCCGCCTCTGTCACTGACCGTTCCGACGCTGTCAGATGGCGTCCCGGCACTGTGAGATGGCGTCCCGGCACTGTGAGATGGCGTCCCGCTCTTGTCGGATGCCGTTCCGGTGGTGTCAAACAGCCTTCCGCTGGTGTCAAAAGGGGTTCCGCTGGTGTCAAAAGGGATTCCGCGGGTGTTACGGAAAGAAACAAAGCTTAAAAAGGCAAAACGAGTGTCTTTTCTTTTACGTTCTGCTTTGCTTGCGAAGCTTGGGGATTTTGCGTGGAACAGGCTCTGGAGGTGCGGGGGATGGCTTCGTTTCTCGCCATGACGGACAGTACACCATGATAGGCCTGTTTGGCAATCTTCGGACACCAGGTTGATCGAGCACGTTTCGGGTCCCTGCGGGATGACAGCAGGGGAGATGCGGGTGAGAGTTATGAAGTTGAGGGTTGTCTTTGTGAGGGAAAGGTGCTGACATGCGTCAGCATGACAGCTTGGAAGTGCAGGAGAGGCTTCGTTCCTCGCAATGACGGATAGTCTCGAGGTGCACGGGCTCCCTCGCTTAGCGCTCGGGATGACAGTCCGAAAGTTGCAGACTGTCCACAAATCTAAAATCTAAAATCTAAAATCGTCAATCCCTTTGTGCTCCTTCGCGCTCTTTGTGGCTTCGTGGTTCAACGCAGTCATCAACCTAAAGTCAATACCTAGAAATTGCTCACGTTCTTCACCCCGTTCGCGACGCGGATGAAATAGAGCTTTTTGTTTTCGAAATAATCCAGATTCATGTTCTTGCTGTCGAGAAAGACGGGCTGGATATCGAACGGCGTAAACACCGTGTTGCCCTTGCGCGACAGGCTGGACGCGATGTCCGACTTGGCATCGAGAAGAAGCAGGGCAAAGCGAAGCGTCGTTTCATAGCCGCGGTAGAAAAGATCTGTCGGGCGACTGTTCTGCCGCGCGGTGAAGGCGGCCCCGATCCGGGTGCCGAGCGGTGTCGGCCGGGCGTAGTAGAAAGGAGTCGTGTACAGTATTTCCACGGAGCGGAAGGCGGACTTGCTGAAGTTCCAGTTGTCCCAGGTCGGCATGCCGATGATCTGGATCGGGTATGACCTTCCGACCAGCGAAAGTCCCTGGACAAGCTGCTGTCCGAACGCTTCGTCGAGGCTGCCCGCAATGCATACGTTCTTGCGTGTGCTGTCGAGCGAGGACGCGAGCTGCGATGCGTCGATGGCCCTGCCGACCTCTACGTAGGAAAGCTTCACCGGCGGCGCGATCGTTGTTTTGGCAAACTCGGTAAAGTAGTCGCGGAGCTGGCTTTCCTGCGCACCGTTTTTTGTATAGATCGTGATCTTATCGAGCGCATGGTATTTCTGCAGGTATTTGTAGATGGCCTCGCAGTGCGAGCGAAGCGTCGTGTTCAGCACCAGGTAGTAGGGGTTGGCGGTCACGCCGGCATCATTGGGAAGGGTTGCGGAAATAAAGGGAACCTTCCTGCGCTGCGCCGCCTCTGCGAGTGTCCGCGCGTCCGCTGCTGTCGCCTGCCCGATCATGAGCTCCACGTTGGCAAGCTCCGGGGCGGCCAGCTGTGTGGCGAGGGGCGTGAGAGACCTTGTATCATAGACAAATACCTCGAGGGGTGCGCCGGCGCGTGACAGCGAATCGATGGCAGCCTGCGCGCCCTGGTAGAACTCGAGACCCGGGTTCAGGTATTTCGGGAATGACGTGTTGAAGCGGTAGGTATTCGTAGCATCAAATGCGGAATCAAGATAGAGCGGTGCGAACAGCGCGATCCTGTGCCGCTGCGTTTGGGCGGATGCCGATAGTGTGGCGATCAGCAGAAGGAGAAGAAAGAAGCGGGTTGCTTTCATGGATTCTTTTTTAGGCCGGCTTGTTTGGCGACAGGATGGCAAGAAACGCACCAGCTTTGCTAAATTTTCCTTATTCCCATTCGATCGTCGCGGGCGGCTTGCTGCTGATATCATACACGACGCGGTTGATGCCGCGCACCGAATTGATGATCTCGTTGGAGACATGGGCAAGAAAATTGTAGGGCAGGTGTGCCCAGTCGGCCGTCATCCCGTCAACACTGGTCACGGCGCGCAGGGCAACCGTAAACTCGTAGGTTCGCTCGTCTCCCATCACGCCAACGCTTTTCACCGGTAGCAAGATGGAGCCGGCCTGCCAAACCGTTGCATACAGGTTATGGCTCTTGAGTGCCTTCACGTAGATATCGTCGGCAGCCTGGAGCATGTGTACTTTTTCTTCCGTTACCTCGCCGAGGATGCGAATGGCAAGACCAGGCCCGGGGAAGGGGTGACGCTGCAGGAGGTCGTCCGGTATACCGAGCTGTGCGCCCACGCGCCGTACTTCGTCCTTGAATAATAAGCGAAGGGGCTCCACGAGCTTTAAGTGCATTTTTTTGGGAAGGCCGCCGACGTTGTGGTGCGACTTGATGGTCACCGACGGGCCGTGCACAGACACGCTTTCAATGACGTCGGGGTAGATCGTTCCCTGCCCCAGGAAGGCGACGCCTTTGATGCGCTCGGCTTCTTCCTGGAAGATGTCGATGAATGTTTTTCCGATGGCCTTGCGCTTTGCTTCGGGGTCCGTTTTGCCGGCCAGCTTCTTGTAAAAGCGTTTGCGGGCATCGATGCCTTTCACGTTGAGCCCGATCGTTTTATAGGTGCGGAGAACGGTCTCGAATTCGTCCTTTCTCAGCACGCCGTTGTCCACGAAAATGCCATGAAGGTTCTTGCCGATCGCTTTGTGGATGAGGGTTGCCGCAACGGTTGAATCGACGCCGCCGCTGAGTGCCATGACGACCTGGCTGTCACCGAGCTTTTCTTTCAATGCTGCCACGGTATCGTCCACAAAATGTGCCGGCGTCCAGTCCTGCGCGCAGCCGCAAATATTGACCAGGAAATTATAAAGGATCTTCTTGCCTTCAATGGAGTGGTAGACCTCCGGATGGAACTGGAGGCCATACAGTGGCTTGTCGTCATTTTCGGCCATGCGGAAGGCGGCAACCGGTATGCTGTCGGTGGTTGCCAGCAGCTCGAAGCCGCGGGGCAGCTCGCGAATGGAGTCACCGTGGCTCATCCACACCTGCGAGGCCGGGATGAGGTTGCGGACCAGGGCGTCATCTTTTTCGAGGTGAAGGATCGCGCGACCGTATTCCCGCTTGCTGCTCTTCTCGACCCTGCCGCCAAATTGCCGGGCTGTCAGCTGCGCACCATAGCAAATGCCGAGGACGGGCGCGTTGCGGATCAGGTCCCTGACGTCCACTTCCGGCGCTTTCTTGTCGTTGACGGAGAAGGGTGACCCGGAGAGGATCACGCCTTTAACGCTGGGATCGAACGAGATGTCTTTTGAGAAGGGCTGGATCTCGCAATAGACAGCCGCTTCACGAACGGCGCGGGCGATGAGCTGGGTATATTGGGAGCCGAAGTCGAGAATGATGATCTTTTCTGTCATGCGGGTGTGAAGGTAAGAAATCGCCGGACAAGCCCGGAAAGGGGCGGAATGATTTGCAGGGCTGGCCGATCTTCACCACCTTTGTAACCAGGGCCCGGAAACCGGGTCTTACCAAAAAACCAACGCGTATGAGACGTCTTCTGTCCCTTGCTACTGCCGCCCTTCTGCTGGGTTCCTGCGAAATGTATGTCAATCACAGTGTGCGCGGCGATGGCAACCGCACCACGCAGGAGCGCACCGTGGGCAGCTTTTCATCCGTCGAGGTATCCGGTCCCTTCGATGTGACCATTGTACAGGGAACCGCTTCCTCCGTGCAGGTAGAGGCCGACGGAAATCTTCAGGAATATGTTGAAGTAACCGTTAAGGGAGATGAGCTCGAGATCCGCACGCGTCACGGCATCAACATCCGCACAAAGCGAGACATCCACATCACCGTCACCTCTCCGACATACAGGGTCATCGCGGTGGCCGGCTCCGGCAATGTGAAGGGGGCTACGCGCCTTAAGTCGGACGGCCTCGAACTCTCCATCACAGGCAGCGGCGATATGAATCTGGACGTCGATGCGCCGATGGTAAAGACCTCCGTTACCGGCAGTGGGTCGATGACGCTGAATGGCGCGTCGCGCATTCTTAAAGCCGAGATCAGCGGCAGTGGCGAGGTCCATGCGTTTGGCCTGATGGCGGAGCAAACGGATGTCGATATCGCCGGAAGTGGCGATGCTGAAGTGTTTGCGAGCAAGACCCTCCGCGTGGATATTGCAGGTGCCGGCGATGTGGCCTATAAAGGAGGCGCCGCCGTCAGCCAGTCGGTCGCGGGATCAGGAAATATCAGGAAGGCCGATTAACAAATTCACTATTCCGTATTCACGATTCACCTCAGACCATCCACCAGTCAATCTCCCACATCGCCCTTGTTTGCAACCCGTCGCCCGCACAGGAGCGTTCGCTGCAAATGGCTTCGCTGATCGGCGGAGAGCTCGCGCGTCGGGGAGTGCCCTTCACCTTATTTGACCGCGAGTGGCCGGCCGATTTCAATGCGTTCAGTCATGCCTGGATCGTCGGCGGCGACGGCACGCTTAATTATTTCATCAATCAATACCCCGGCATTTCCATTCCCCTCAGTGTGTTTCCCGGCGGCAGTGGAAACGACCTGCACTGGATGCTGTACGGAGACACGGCACCGAATGACCAGGTGCGTGGACTTCTGGCCGGTGAAGCGGCGCCCGTTGATGCTGGCATTTGCAATGGCCGCCTGTTCATCAATGGCGCCGGCATTGGCTTTGACGGGGCGATCGTAAAGGACCTGCTCGGTCGAAAGAAGATGGCGGGCAAGGCGACCTATCTGCTGTCCATTCTTAAGAACATCATGCGGTACCATGAGACGGACTGCACGCTGACGATCGGCAGCGAGGTGGTGCGCAAGAAGACCTTCCTGCTGTCTGTTGCGAACGGAAAGCGTTATGGCGGCGGCTTCCTCGTGGCCCCGCGTGCCATTGCGGACGACGGCCTGTTGGACATCAGCCTTGTCGGGGCGATCAGCCCGCTGAAACGTATTCGCTACCTGCCGGTGATGGAGCGCGGCGAGCATATGGATCTGCCCTTTGTCGTTTACCGGCAGGCGACGGGCGTGGTGGTTGCGTGTGACAGGCCTCTGCACGCCCATCTTGATGGCGAGTACCTGTTTGCCGACCGGTTCGAGATCACGATTCTTCCTAAAAAATTCCTCTTCTCACGGCTGGCCTGACCGGTGTTCGGGCAAAGAGTTTCACCAGCAGGAGACCGGCGATAAAGCCACCAATATGCGCGGCGTAGGCGATGCCACTGCCTTCCTCGCCACCGAGGGCGCCGACGCCGTTGATGACTTGGAAGAGGAACCACAGACCGACCGCGAGGAAGGCCGGTACGCCCCAGAAGCCAAGAATGAACCATACCCGGACGCGGCGCGTCGGAAAGAGAAGCATATAGCCCGCCAGCACGCCGGAGATGGCCCCGGATGCGCCAAGGCTGGGAACGAATGCGCTTTGGTCGAGGTAGGCCGTTGCGAAGACATGGGAGATGCTGGCGAGGACGCCGCAAATGAGGTAGAAAAGGAAATAGCGGGCGTGTCCCATGATGTTCTCGAGGTTGTCTCCGAAGACCCACAGGTAGAGCATGTTGCCGGCAATGTGCGCGATGCCGCCATGCATGAACATCGAGGTGAGCAGCGTCAGATAGACAGGGATGAAGGTGGGCTGGAGGCCGGGCATTTCGATGCGCTGGCCGGTGACAGCATCCACGAGAATTTCGGGTGGTGTGACGACGTCGTGGCCGGTGAGGATCTCTGCCGGGACCGTGGAATAGGCGAAGGTGAAGGGGATGTCGCGACCGAGATCCTGCAGAAAAATGAAGACCAGGATATTGACCAGGATGAAGAGGTAGTTGACGTAGGGAGTGCGGGTGCGGTCGCTGTTGTCGTCGCCGATCGGGAACATAGAAACTCTTTAGGGCAGGCCTGCATTTCCCGTACCAGCGGGGCATAAAAAAGCCCGGCGGTTGGCCGGGCTCATTATATCGGTTTGCTGGAATCAATAGCTGTCGCGGAAGCCGCCACCGCCGCTGCGGTTGCCGCCACCATAACCACCGCCGCCGTTACCGCCACGGTTGCCACCGCCGCCGTATCCGCCGCCGCTGCCGCCTTTCTTGAAGCCGCC
>JAQBNP010000092.1 GCA_028288515.1 Flaviaestuariibacter sp.
GACAGGCCGGCCACATCCTTTTGGGAAAGGTCGATATACTGGCCGGGCTTGATATAATTGACCAGAAGCATGCCGATAAGAAGCGACGCGAGGGATGCGGTGACGACCCAGAGGATCGCTTTGCCACCGACGCGGCCGACGGTCTTGAGGTCGCCGAGCTTGGCAATGCCGACAACGAGGGTCGAGAAGACAAGAGGCGCGATGATCATCTGCGCGAGCCGGATGAAGATGGTGCTGAGAAGCTTGATATTCGTGGCGAAGCTGGTGCGGAAGGTCTCCGAGGTGCCGGTGAAAACGAAGTAGCCAACAGCTACGCCGAGTGCCATGGCGATCAGGATATACATCGTCAGCCGGTTTCCTTTCTTCATACAGAGGGTCTCGTTAAGAGTGCCGAAAATCGGAAAAAAAAGGCAGCAACAGAAACTTAGTTGGATTGTTTCCACCCCGGTTGTAGAAATGACGGTCACCGCTATTGATTTATTCCTTTATTTTACGACCTTAATCGAACCACATCAAAATACACTTATGAGTTTATTTGTCAGAAAACCAATGGCGACCCTGATGAACGAAGCCGAGGACACAGGGACCCATACGTTGAAACGCACCCTGGGCGCGGGCGGACTGATCGCGCTGGGTATCGGAGCCATCATCGGCGCAGGCCTTTTCTCCATCACCGGGATGGCAGCAGCCAACCACGCCGGACCAGCCATTACGATCTCTTTTGTCGTCGCCGCGCTGGGCTGCCTCTTTGCCGGCCTCTGCTACGCCGAGTTTGCTTCCATGATCCCCGTTGCCGGAAGTGCCTACACATATAGTTATGCAACGATGGGCGAATTCATCGCCTGGATCATTGGCTGGGACCTCGTTCTCGAGTACGCTGTCGGCGCTGCCACCGTGGGCATCAGCTGGAGCCGCTACCTCGTGAAATTCCTGGAGGGCTTCGACATACACCTGCCGCACGCACTGACGCTGGGACCGTGGGACGGCGGCATCATCAACCTGCCGGCCGTTTTCATCATCGTGCTCATGAGCCTCCTGCTGATCAAGGGCACACGCGAAAGCGCCATGGTCAACGGCATCATCGTAGGCCTGAAGATCGCGGTTGTGATCGTCTTCATTTTCCTTGGCTGGAAATATATCAACAATGCCAACTACAACCCATACATTCCTGACAACACCGGCAACTTCGGCGAGTTCGGCTTCAGCGGCATCATTCGAGCAGCCGCCATCGTCTTCTTTGCCTATATCGGCTTCGATGCCGTAAGCACCGCCGCGCAGGAAGCCAAGAACCCCAAGCGCGACATGCCCTGGGGTATCCTCGGCTCGCTCGCTATTTGTACGGTTCTCTACATCCTGTTTGCGCACGTCATGACCGGCGTGACCAGCTACACGACCTTCGCCGGCAAGGACGGCATCGCCCCCGTTGCCGTTGCGATCGACCACATGGGCACAGCGAACGCCGCCGGTGTGATCCAGCCTGACTACCCCTGGCTGAACCGCGCCATCGTTCTCGCGATCCTTGCGGGCTACGCTTCGGTGATCCTCGTGATGCTGATGGGCCAGAGCCGCGTGTTCTTCTCCATGTCGAAAGACGGCCTGATCCCACGCATCTTCTCAACCGTAAACCCGCGCACACAAACGCCGGCGAAGAACAACCTGCTCTTCATGCTTTTCGTCAGCCTGTTTGCGGCCTTCGTGCCGGCCCGCGTGGTCGGCGAGATGACCAGCATCGGTACACTCTTCGCGTTCATCCTGGTCTGCATTGGCGTATGGGTCATGCGCCGGAAGATGCCGGAGCTCAAGCGCTCTTTCACGACACCGCTTGTTCCTCTGGTTCCGATCCTTGGCATTATCACTTGTCTTTTCATGATGGTCTTCCTGCCAATGGATACCTGGATCCGTCTCCTCGTATGGATGCTGATCGGTATGGACATCTATCTTGCTTATGGCGCCAAGCATAGCCGCCTGGGCAATGGCACCACGGAACGCCGCGGCATGCGCGTGGCCCGGTACACGGGTATTGCGCTGGCGCTTTTGCTGGTCGTTGCCGGCTTCCTCCACCAGTACGTGGAAGGATTTGATACCGACAGAACCTTATTCTATATTTCGATCCTATTTGCGATCGTTCACCTCGTCGTCTTCGGAATGCGTCTCGGCCGCCCCGAGCCACTCACCGACGGCGAGCCGCGCAACCCAATGGAAACGCGCTGATCGAACCCGAACTTGTAAAAAAAGCCGTCCTCACCGACGGCTTTTTTCTTGCCCGACAAACCGTATTTTTGCGTCGCTTCAGAACGGCAACGAACGGTTGCTCCGGGATCGGTTTCCCGCCCGGTCAAACGCTTCCTTCAATCGTAAATCTTAAATCGTACATTGTTTTATGGGTCGCATATTTGAAGTCCGCAAATCCACCATGTTCGCCCGCTGGGATCGCATGGCCAAACAATTCACGCGCATCGGCAAGGAGATCATCATTGCCGTCAAAGCCGGCGGCCCCGACCCCGGTACCAACCCCGCTCTTCGCCGCTGCTTCCAGAACGCACGCAGTGTCGGCATGCCGAAGGACCGTGTCGAAGCCGCCATCAAGCGCGCACAGGGAAAAGAGCTGATCAACTATGACGAGATCCTCTATGAAGGCTACGGACCACATGGAGTGGCCATCCTCGTTGAAACCGCCACCGATAACCATGTCCGCACCGTGGCCAATGTCAAATCCATCTTCAACAAAGGCGATGGCACACTCGGCAACAGCGGCAGCGTGAGCTTCCAGTTTCGCAAGATGGGTGTGTTCAAGCTGAACCCCGCCGGTCTCAACGCCGAAGACCTCGAGCTCGAGCTGATCGACGCCGGCCTCGACGAGCTTGGTGAGGGAACGGGCGAGAATGGTGAGGAGCTGCTGGTGCTGCGATGCGCTTTCTCCGATTTCGGATCGCTGCAAAAAGCGCTGGAGGAAAAAGGAATCAATCCCCTGAGCTCCGAGCTCGAATGGATCCCGACAACAACCGTCGAGCTGCCCGAAGAACAGGCGCAGGACGTCCTGAAGCTTGTCGACAAGCTGGAACAGGACGAAGACGTACAGAAAGTCTTTCACAATCTTCAATAAGAAAAGCCCCGGTCAGCCCGGGGCTTTTTACTTTTGCGCCATGGAGCAACCGCCCGTGATCCTTTTCGATGGCGTCTGCAATTTCTGCAATGGCGCGATCAATTTCGTGCTGCGGCAGGACAGGCGGAAGCGGTTGCGGTTTGCCCCGCTGCAATCACCGGCGGGACAGGCTTTGCTCAAACAGTATGGCCTTGACAAGAACACGTTCGATTCGTTCGTGCTGATCAGGGAAGGAAAGGTGTACCGGAAATCGACGGCGGCCCTTGCCGTGCTCAACGAATTGCCGTGGTATTGGAAAGAAGCCCAGGTACTGCGCATCGTGCCACGATTCCTGCGGGATACCATCTACGACTTTATTGCCCGCAATCGCTACCGCTGGTTTGGACGACGGGATGCCTGCATGGTGCCGACAGCCGACATGCGCGCGCGCTTCATCGAGTCAGGAATATGAGTGCGCTGGTTGGACACTGGTCGCCGCAAGCCGTTGCTTACGCCTGCCCGCCCTGCTGCTCGAACCGTGTGCGGTAGTACCGGTATTGACCTTTGTAATAAAAAGCGGCGGTGATCAGGAACGCCATCAGGACGAACTTCAGAACACGCACGATGGGCGGCATGAAGCCGATGTCGACCGTGCGCATCGCAAGGTGGTAGAAGAGTGTTGCGACGTAGAGAATGAAGCTCCAGATCACGGTGTAGAGAAGGAAGTAGCCGAGGCGCGACCCTTTGCGCTGCTCCTCCCATTCTTTCAGGAATCGTTTGTCTGCGGCTTCTTTGCTCATGCCGGCGGATTTGTGTAGATCTCTCCTTTCATGAACAGGACACACGTACCGCTCATCAGGACACGGTCGCCGGAGAGGCGGCAGCGCAGATCGCCGTGGCGGGGCGACAGCTGCTGGCAGAACAGCTCTGTCTTTCCGAGTTTGTTGGCCCAGTAAGGAACGATATTGCAATGCGCAGACCCGGTGACGGGGTCTTCGGGAATGCCCGCGCCGGGATAGAAGCAGCGGGAGACCGCATCCGCCTCGTGGCCTTTCGCCGTAACGATGACACCGATCGTATCGAGGTCCTTCATGATGGTGTAGTCGGGCTCCACATTGCGCACGGCCTCCTCGTTCGGCAGCACGACAAAGTAGTCGCGCGAGCGCAGGATCTCCACGGCTGTTGTCACGCCGAGGCTTGCCAGCAGGCCCTCCGGCACGTCGCAGGGCTGTGGCATGCGGGCAGGAAAGTCGAGCGTGTAGACGCCATCCTTTGTGGAGGCTTTAAGCGCACCGGCCTTTTGGGTGGTGAAGTGAATATCGTGGAGGTGGGGCTCGAGGAAGTTCTTGATCACGTAGGCGGAGGCCAGCGTGGCATGCCCGCAGAGGTCGATCTCGTATTCGGGTGTGAACCAGCGGATGCCGTAGGTCTCTTCATCCTTGACGATGAAAGCGGTTTCGCTGAGGTTGTTCTCCATGGCGATCTGCAGCATCAGCGCTTCATCGAGCCAGTGCTCGAGAGGCACAACCGCAGCGGGGTTACCGCGAAACGGCGCATCGGCAAAGGCATCGACCTGGTAGATGGGAAGAGTCATGGGTATTTTTGATTTACGATAGATGATTTGTGAGGAATCAAACAATCCAACAATAAAACAATTGCAGATTGGCGATTGCAGATTTTCTCCATTCGCTATTGATCACGGTGCATTGAGCATCCAGCATTGAGCATTGAGCATTGACTATTCATCATTCACTATTCACCACTCACCATTCACTATTCACTATTGACTATTCACTCACCACTCACCACTCACCACCACTCACTCCCCCATCATCCCTTTCACCGTTTCCATGATCTGTTCGGCGTTCGGCTTTGTGAAATAGTCGCCATCGCTTCCGTACGGCGGGCGGTGGGCCCTGGCGGTGATGGTGCGCGGCGCAACGTCGAGCCAGCGGTAGCCGCCCTGCTCTTCCATCACCTGGTTGAACATGAAGCCCGCCGCGCCACCCGGCACGTCCTCATCGACAAAGACGATGCGGTTGGTCTTTTTCAGCGATTCGAGGATGCGGTGGTTGATATCGAACGGAAGCAGCGTCTGCACGTCGACAACATCGCAGCCGATGCCGCTTTTTTCCAGCAGCTGCGCCGCTTCCAGCACAACGCGCAGCGTCGAGCCGTAGGTCACGATCGTCACGTCCTCTCCTTCCCGCACAATTTCCGGTACGCCCAGAGGCACCGTGTAGTCGAGCAGGTTGGACGGCAGCTTTTCCTTGAGGCGGTAGCCATTGAGGCATTCGACGACGATGCCCGGATCATTGCTCCGCAGCAGCGTGTTGTACATGCCCACGGCCTGCGTCATGTTTCGTGGCACGCAGACATACATGCCGCGAAGCGCGTTGATCACAACACCCATGGGTGAGCCGCTGTGCCAGATGCCTTCGAGACGGTGGCCGCGCGTGCGGACGATCAGCGGGCAGGACTGCTGCCCGCGCGTGCGGTAATGCAGTGTGGCCACATCATCGCTCAGTGGCTGAAGACCGTACAGGAGATAGTCGAGGTATTGGATCTCGGCGATCGGGCGCAGGCCGCGCATGGCCAGGCCAATGCCCTGCCCCATGATCGTCAGCTCGCGGATGCCGGTATCGAAAATACGCTCGGGGCCGTGCTTGGCCTGGAGGCCGGAAAAGCCCTGGTTCACGTCGCCGATATAGCCAAGGTCCTCGCCAAAGGCAATCGTCTTTGGGTTGGACGCGAACAGTGTATCGAAATATTGGTTCAGCACCTCGAAGCCGTTCACAGCCGCCGCATCGTCGGCATAGGTGGCGGGCACTTCGGCGACACGCAGCGCGCTTTTCGGTCCTTCGTTATAGAGGTGCGAGTTATAGAGGTCCTTGCCTTCTTCTTTCAGGTCCTTATAGTAATCGGACAGCCAGTAGGCGGCTTCGTTGCCCGCGGTTGCTTCGAGGGCGGCGGACAGGACGCGCATCACGTCGCGGCGAAGCGGCTCGCGGAGGGCGGACAGCTCTCGGGCACCGGCATGCAGCAGATCCGCCGCTGCGGGGACTTTGCCGGCCACGTCTGAAAGCAGCTCGACGGCCCGTGCCACCTGCGCTTTGATCGGTGCCAGGTAGCCATCCCAGGCCTGCTGCTTGCTTTCCCGGACGGATGTCTTTGTTTCTTCTTCGATGGCAGCGAGCTCCGCTTCCGTTGCGAGGGCATTGGCCAGGATCCATTCGCGCATCTTCACGAGCCCATCCCACTGGCGTTCCCAGTCGAGGCGCTCGGCGCTCTTGTAGCGCTCGTGGCTGCCGGAGGTGGAGTGGCCCTGGGGCTGCGTGATCTCTTCGACATGGAACAGCGTGGGTGTATGTGTTTCGCGGGCGAGGCGGATGCCCTCCTCGAACGATTCGCAGAGGCCGGCATAATCCCAGCCCTTCACCTTATAGATATTGAAGCCGTTGGTGCCCTCCTCTTTCTGGAAGCCCGAAAGGACATCGGAGATGGAGGACTTTGTGGTCTGGTATTTCTTTGGCACGGAGATGCCGTAGCCATCGTCCCAAACGAAGATCACGAGCGGCACCTGGAGGACACCGGCCGCATTGACCGTCTCCCAGAAATGGCCTTCGGATGTCGATGCGTCACCGATGGTGCAGAAGCAGACTTCGTTGCCGTTGCGTGACAGGCTGGTGAGGTCTTCGAGGCCCTTGATCTCGCGGAAGCATTTGGAGGCGAACGCGAGGCCAAGGCCGCGGACCATCTGGCCCGCAGTGGGGGCGATATCGGAAGAGACGTTCTTACGGGATGCAAGGTCGAGCCAGTCGCCATTGTCGTCAACGAGGCGGGTGGCGAAGTGGCCGTTCATCTGGCGTCCGGCGCTGAAGGGCTCGCGCTCGATGCTCGGGTCGGCATAGAGCTGGGCAAAGAACTGGTCGACCGTGGCGAGGCCACTGGCGAACATAAAGGTCTGGTCGCGGTAATATCCTGAGCGGAAGTCGCCGGGCTGGAAGAATTTAGCCATGGCGACCTGCGCCACTTCCTTCCCGTCGCCGAAGATGCCGAACTTGGCTTTGCCTGTCAGTACTTCTTTCCGGCCCAGTAAACTCACCTCGCGGCTCAGCGCCGCCCACCGGTAATCGTCGAGCACGGCCGACCGGAATGTATCGAACGACAACCCCTCCATAGAAGACTGCGCTTCAGCCGAATTTTCCATCCGGCAAAAATAGGGCTTCGCGTTCCACCGTTAAAAAAATGGGAATTGTCGTTTTTGCTTCCCAGTTGAACCTGATTGTCTTATTTTTGGAAGCAAGAAAACCGGCACATGAAAAAAACCGTCCTCTTTTTACTGGCGCTGCTCGCCCTCACGGGACTGAAAGCGCAGGTTGCTGCCCAGCCCGGCGACATCCTGGAAGTGAAGGAATCGGTCTTTGACTTCGGCAAGATCCCGCAGGGCAAGCCTGTCTTCCATTTTTTCGACGTGGTGAACCACGGCACAAAGCCGCTTCGCCTTGATAACGTGCAGGCCAGCTGCGGCTGCACAACGCCGGAATGGAGCAAGGACGAGATTCCGGCCGGTGGCACCTCCCGCATCCGGGTCGGTTACAACGCGGCGAGCAGCGGCGGTTTTGAAAAATATATTACCGTCACATACAACGGAAACGACACAAAACAGATCAAGATAAAGGGAGAAGTGTGGCAGGCCCCCGCCGGCGCCGCTCCCGCCAACGCTTCCATCCAGTTCTTAAAACAACAAATACAATAAAATGAGAAAGATCCTTTTGATGGCCGCCGTCCTGATGGGCACCCTGGCCGTGAAAGCACAAGACGTTAAGATCGATGACGCCGTAAAGGTCAATACTGAGAAGTATGATTTCGGCAAGATCAAGCAGGGCGTTCCTGTTTCCACGTATTTCGAGATCACCAACACTACCAGCAAGCCCCTCGTCATTGCCGGCGCCACAGGCTCCTGCGGTTGCACGACCCCTGAAGTTCCGAAAGAGCCGATCGCTCCGGGCGCAACGACAAAGCTGAAGGTGAACTACAACGCAGCCGCCATGGGTGTGTTCAATAAGACCGTTACCATCAACTTCGCCGGCATCAGCCAGCCGAAGATCGTTGCCATCACCGGCGAAACCCTCGAAGCAACTGCTTACGACGCGTACGCTGCCGATGCCAAGAAGAGCGATGCCGCCAAAGCAACAGACAAGTCGACCAAGACGAAAGTCAAAACCGGCGACAAGAAAGTAAAAACGAAAGCGACTGTAAAAGCCTAATCGCTTCCCAATTCATAAAGGATCCCTTCCAGCCGGAAGGGATTTTTTTGTTCCTGCCACAGCGCTCATCAAATCCCCGATCACCCGTCTCCAATCGAATCACCTCTTATTTTTGCGGCATGTTGCAGATATCCAACCGTGGCCAGGCAATGCCACCCTCCCCTATCAGGAAACTCGTTCCCTATGCCGAAGCCGCAAAGCGCAAGGGCGTTCATGTCTACCATCTTAATATCGGCCAGCCGGACGTAGAAACGCCGCCCGCGATCCTCGATGCCGTGCGCAATGCCGACATCACCGTGCTCGAATACAGCCACAGCGCGGGCAACGAAAGCTACCGCCGCAAGCTCGTCAGCTATTATAAAAAGGTCGGCATCGACGTCACTCCCGAAGAGATCATCATCACCACGGGCGGATCGGAAGCCATCCAGTTCGGCTTCTTCACCTGCCTCAATCCCGGCGACGAGGTCATTATCCCGGAGCCCTATTACGCGAACTACAACGGGTTTGCCGTGGCGGCCGGCGTTACCGTGGTGCCGATCACGTCGCATATCGAAACAGGCTTCGCGCTGCCGCCGATCGCCGACTTCGAAAAGGTGATCACGCCGCGGACAAAGGCCATCGTGATCTGCAATCCAAACAACCCCACAGGCTACCTCTACAGCAGGGCCGAGATGGAAGCGCTGAAAACGATCTGCCTCGCGCACGACCTCTTCCTGTTCTCCGACGAAGCCTACCGCGAGTTCTGCTATGACGGCGCTTATATCAGCGCGCTGCACCTCGAGGGCATGGACCAGAACGTTGTCCTCATGGATACCGTAAGCAAGCGCTACAGCGCGTGCGGAGCGCGCCTCGGCGCCTTCGTAACGAAGAACAAGGACGTGTATGCCACCGCGATGAAGTTTGCGCAGGCGCGGCTCAGTCCCCCCGGCCTCGCCCAGATCCTTGGCGAAGCTGCCGTGGACCTGCCCGACTCCTATTTCGACGCGCCGAAAGCCGAATACCAGCACCGCCGCGACCTGCTTGTCGGGCGGCTCAATGCCATGGACGGGGTGTTCTGCCCCAACCCCGGTGGCGCTTTCTATGCCATTGCACGCCTGCCGATCGACGATGCGGATCGCTTCTGCCAATGGCTGCTCGAATCGTTCTCGAACGATGGCAAGACAGTCATGCTGGCGCCGGCAACGGGGTTTTATGGAACGCCGGGACTCGGCCGCAACGAGGTGCGGCTCGCGTATGTCCTCAACCAGGACGATCTGACCGCAGCGATGGACTGCCTCGAGGCGGCCCTGCAGGCCTACCCGGGCCGGGTTGATGCGACAGCCGAAGCCCGCCCTGCCGCCCTTTGACCTGTCCTGCCGACTGGGTAGTTCGTTACCCTTTCGACTGCTTGAGAAAGCCCCCCGCTCCCACAGGCCGGGGGCTTTTTGCTGCCCGGTTTCGAGCCGGTTTCCAAGGGCACAGTTATTGCAAAATCCGTTTGAAAAGAAAAAAATCTTTTTAAATCAACCCTTATGGCACATAACGAACAGTACGGCAGCTGGCATGCCGACAATGAGCTGCAGCCCAACGAAGGCCGCAGCGGTGTAGTGAACGTCGGACAGACCGAGCGCCTGGTCAGCACGGCACTTGGCGCATTCCTTCTCTCGTCGGGCGTCAATAATTTATTCAAGCACCCGGTGAACTCGCTGATCAAAACGGCGATCGGCGGTATGCTCCTGTACCGCGGCGCTTCCGGACACTGCCCCGTGTACAGCAGCCTGGGAAAGACGAAAGATGTGTCGCACACGTCGGCTGTGAATATCCGCACCAACCTGATCGTGAACAAGCCGAAGGATGAAGTGTATGCGTTCTGGCGCAAGCTCGAGAACCTGCCCCTCTTCATGAAGCACCTGGCGGCCGTGACCGAGATCGATGCGAAGCATTCTCATTGGGAAGCGACGATCCCCGGCAATATCGGCAAGATCAAATGGAACGCCGAGATCGTTAAGGAAGAGGAAGGCGAGATGATCGGCTGGCAGTCGATCCCGAACTCAATGATCAACAATGCCGGCAAGGTCGTGTTCAGCGAAGCGTTGGGCGGACAGGGTACTGAGCTGGAAGTGGTGATCTCGTATCATCCGCCAGCCGGCGAGCTGGGCGCGGGTCTAGCAAAAGCGCTGAACCCCGTGTTTGAGCGCATCATCCGCCAGGACGTAATGAATTTCAAGGAATACATCGAAACCAAGCATAATGCCGCGGGAAGCACGACGGGCGGATCCGGAATGGGATCGACCGACGCGTCACCGGCCATGAATGGCGAAGGCAACAGCAGTTGGCAGAATGGCGGCAGCTCGTCCAATAACCAGAACGGGTAAGCACTGACAGGATTTCCCCGACGCCCGGCGCGCGTTTCACTGACGACGCCGGGAGACAGTCGGGATAGAAGATGGGTGGTGAGGGATTAGTCATGAAGGAATTCAGGGCCTGTCTCCACCACCCTGCTTTTTTGGGTGAATCTTGAACCACCAAGCCACAAAGAGCGCGAAGGAGCGCGAAGGAGGGAATAGATGAATTCGCACTATAAAGCTGTCATGCTGACGCATGTCAGCACCTTTCCCTTACGAA
>JAQBNP010000296.1 GCA_028288515.1 Flaviaestuariibacter sp.
AAGCTCACGCGCGATCTCGGTGCCCTCCATCTCAGGCTCCCCCGCGTCCCGCTGCGCCGCGTACCGCGCGTACACCTGCTCCTCCGCCGCCAACGCCGCCTGCCGGCCAACCGACACCACCCGCGGCGCGTCCACAGCACCGACCGCCGGCGCGCTGTCCGCGCGCTTCACCAGATCCACACGCGCGCCCACCGGCACGCTCACACGCGCGTCCGGACGCGCCTCACGCGCCACCGGCACACGCGTCGGCACACGCGTCGGACGCGCCACCGCGACGTCGTCGAGGACGATCTCGTCCGGCGCGTCCACACGCACCTTCGAGCTCAATCCCTTGCTGATCGCCCGGCCGAGCACGTGGATCCCGTACGCCACGATCACCGGCACCGACGCGGCGAACGCCCCGACCAGCCCGACCGGCAACTTCCCCGACCCCTCGGCCAGGGCGTGCGTCACGTTCCCCGCCACCGACAGGCCCAGCGCCAGGCCCAGGCCGATCCACTCGTTGATCCGCTCCCGCCAGTTCTCTTGCTGCGACTGGGACCGGACGATCCCGGCCGAGCACGCGACGGCGAACCCGTCGACCGCGAGCGGCAGCAGCGGCGCAACCGGGGCGGCGAGGAACTGGCGGCCGCACCACGACAGCGCGAAGAAGCTGATGACGACGGCGATGACGGAGACGGCTGAGACGAGCCACATGGTGAGCGTCTCGAACCGGAGGGACCGGCGGTCGCTGATGTAGAAGCCGCGCGTAGCGGGAGGTTTCGCCATGCGGTGATCTTCCCGCGCGTGTTGCCGGTTCCCGGGGACGACGCGCGGGCGCGGGACGCGCGTGTCACGCGTCCCGCGCGTCCCGAGCGCGTGCGTCAGTCCGCGTGGACACGCGCGCTCAGAAGCGGACCTCGACGGCGCCGTTGTCCCGGGCGACCAGCGTGTAGGTGGTCGTCCTGTGCCCGCAGGGCTCGAGGACCCACGCGCGCGCCGGCGGGACGCGCGTGGAGTCGTCGGCGCGCGGGAGGCGCTCGGGCTCTTGAGACACGCCCTCGACCGGGCGGCGGCACGTGGGGCACGGCGGGACGTCGACCTCGGGCGCCCGGCTGACCACTCGCACGGGGATCCCGGCCGCGGCCGCCTTCCGCATGCAGTCCCTGGTCCCGCGGCTCGCGCCGAGGGGGAACGCGAGGCAGAGGTCGGCGCCGAGGTTGACCATGAGGCTGTTCCTGAGCGGTCCGGCGGCCTTGCCGTTCTTCCGCCAGTCCGCAGGGTGGGCCTCGGCGTGCACGCCGAGGGCCGCGTTGCCCTCGGCCCAGCGCACCGCGAACCGGTCCGCGCCGGTCGGGCAGTCACCGTGCACGACGACGAAGTCCCGGCGGGGCTCGGCCTGGATGACGTCGCGGAGCACGCGCGTCAGCGCGGCCTCGACCGTGCCGTTGTCCGGCCAGTCCCGGGAGCCGGTGACCAGCACGCAGTACGGGCCGATCATGCGTCGTCGGCCGGGTCGTGCTGCGCGTCCAGCTGCTCGAGGAGCTCGGTGAGCGTCGGGCGCGCGCGTCCCCCGGTCCAGAGCGCACGACTGACGCGCTCGTCGAGTTCGTCCTCGAGACCGAGCCGGCGGGCCGTCATGCGGTGCCGCCGGCACTCCTCCTCCTCCGGACTGCCGAGGACCCTCACGACGCGAAGTCCACGAACCGCGAGTAGCTGCCCTGGAACACGACAGGCAGGGTGCCGGTCGCGCCGTTGCGCTGCTTCGCCACGATCAGGTCCGCCTCCCCCGGCCGGTCGTCCGGGTCGTGCATGTCCGGCCGGTGCAGCAGGATCACGACGTCGGCGTCCTGCTCGACCGCCCCGGACTCGCGGAGGTCGCTCAGCATCGGCCGCTTGTCCGTCCGCTGCTCCGACCCGCGGTTCAGCTGCGACAGCAGCAGGATCGGGACCTGGAGCTCCTTCGCCAGGAGCTTGAACGCGCGGCTCATCTCCGACACCTCCTGCTGCCGGTTCTCGGTCTTGCGGCCGGTCGTCACCAGCTGGAGGTAGTCGATGCAGATGAGCTTGACGCCGTGCCGGTGGACGAGACGGCGGGCCTTCGCCCGGACGTCGCTCATCGTCATGTTGGGGCTGTCGTCGATGAACAGCGGCGCGACCGACACCTCGCCCATGCGCTGCGACAGCCGCGACCAGGCGCCGTCGTCCATCCCGCCGGACCGCATGAGGTGCAGCGGGACGCGGGCCTCGGCGGACAGCAGGCGCATGACGATCTCCTCGGCGCCCATCTCGAAGGAGAAGAACGCGGCGGGCAGGTCCTGCTTGACCGCGCACGCCCGGAGTAGGTCGAGGCCGAACGTGCTCTTGCCGCCGCCGGGGCGGCCGCCGATGACGATGACCTGGCCGGGGTGCAGCCCGTTCAGCAGCCGGTCCAGGTCGATGAACCCGGTACGGATGCCCTGGCCGGGCCCGCCGCTGCTCAGGCCTTCGAGGGTGTCGAGGGTCGGGCCGACGAGGTCCTCGAGCCGCTGGAACGTGGTGCCGCGGGTGTCGGTGACCCCGGCGAGCGCGGCCTCCGCCTCGGCGGTGACAGCGTCGACGTCGCTGGTCGCGGACCCGGCCAGCTGCACGATCCGGTGCCCGGCAGCGAGCAGGCGCCGGCGGACAGCGAGGTCCGCGACGATCCGGGCGTGGTAGCCGACGCTGGCGGTCGTCGTGACCGTGCTCATCAGCGTGTGGAGG
>JAQBNP010000133.1 GCA_028288515.1 Flaviaestuariibacter sp.
GACAGGATGCGCTGGGTGGACTTTCGAGAGAAGCAGTGTTCGGCCATGATCATGATTGCGGCTTTCTGTTTTTATCGGCAGCCGGTTTGCCTTGTTCCAACGTTGCGGCGCATGCGGTACTGGTCCAAGGCATCACGTTTCGGCTGCGTCAAAGGTAGGGGCACAACAGGCCTTCGCCGTAACGGGCTCGCATCGGTGCGCCAAAAATCAAACAATCCGCGGACTTGACCCTTGTCTTTCGGCAGGGAGGAAAAAACCGGCTGCGATGAAGGTTATCACCGCGACCAGTCAGCCGGGGCCACCCGTATAGATCCAAAGCAAAACAGGCTTCTTCGCTGAATCGATAAAGGCCGCGAGCCGGGTAAGGAACAGCGGCGAAACCATCGGGCAGCCAAGGCTGTTACAGACAAAGCCGTCGGTTTCGGTGTCGGGAACGCACGGATAGGAGTGCAGGACAACGGCGCGCGCCAGCGCATGAGAATTGGTGGCGTCGAGCCCATGAAGGCGATACGCTTTCCCATACCGGCCCTGGTAGGAGGTGCCGATCTTGTAGCGTCCTTCGGAGCTGCAGCCGCTTCCATCTACATTTGAAAACTGCGGGCGCTCCGCGAAATCGGCGTGGCAGCTCCCGTGTGCGACAAGCCCTTTGTCAATAACGGCACCGGTTGAAAGGTCGCAGACAAAAAAACGGTTGCGGTTTGCCGGGAGCTGCATGTCAATCAGGAAGGAATAGTGCGTTGAATAGCCGTGAGCGCGCGCATAGGCAAGGATGCTCCTTGTTCGTGCCAGCCGGGAGCGTTCCACCTTATCAGGTTTGTTGGACTTTTCGGAGTTGCGGTGGACCGCCATGGTCCCCGTAGGAGCCATCCTCTTTTTATCGGCGGGGTCCTCTGCTCGATCGCAGGACGGCAGAAGCAGGACAAGGCAAAGCAGCAGTCTCATGCAGCTGAGATGCTGCCGCTTCAGGATTCCATATTTCAACGAAAGGAAGAGCGCTTTGCTGCCGGTCAGGCCACTGGAACTGCGATGGCGGGTGTACGCGCTCCCGCCATTTCGCGCAGCGCGTCGGCGATTGCCTGCGCGTCGTAGCCACATTCGCGGTGTAGCTCTTTGAGAGTGCCGTGCTCCACGATGCGGTCTGGTATTCCCAGGATGCGCACGTCGTTCTTATAGCCATGCTGCTGCATGAATTCAAGAACCGCTGTCCCAAAGCCGCCAACGATCGTCCCATCCTCGACCGTAATGATCTTGTCGTACGTCGACAGCGCTTCGTGAAGAAGCTTCTCATCGAGAGGCTTGGCAAAACGCATGTCGTAATGGGCGGCGGATATCCTGTCGGCCTTCACGTCGCGAATGGCCGCAGCAGCAAAATTGCCGGGGTGGCCGAATGAAAGAATGGCAATGCCGGACCCTGCTTTGAGACGCCGGCCCGTTCCGGGCTCGATTGCTTCCATTGGCTTGCGCCAGTCGGCCATCACGCCTTCACCACGCGGATAGCGGATGACGAACGGCAGCGTGGTGCTGTCGAGCTGGGCAGTATACATCAGGTTACGGAGCTCCTGCTCGTTCATCGGCGCCGAGATGATCATATTCGGGATGCAGCGGAAGTACGGAATATCGTAAGCGCCATGGTGCGTCGGCCCGTCCTCGCCGACAAGACCGGCCCTGTCGAGACAGAAGATCACGGGGAGTTTTTGGATGGCAACATCGTGCACGGCCTGGTCGAAGGCACGCTGCATAAAGGACGAGTAGATATTGCAGAAGACTTTCATCCCCTGTGTGGCCATACCGGCGCTGAGCGTCACGGCGTGCTGCTCGCAGATGCCCACGTCGAAGGCGCGGTCCGGCATCTTGTCCATCATGAATTTTAAAGAGGAGCCGCTGGGCATAGCGGGGGTAATGCCCAGGATCTTGTCGTTGGCTTCCGCGAGCTCGATGATCGTGTGTCCGAAGACATCCTGGTATTTCGGCGGCTGCGGCAGGTCGAATTTTTTCTTATAGATCTCGCCCGTGATCTTGTCGAACAGGCCTGGCGCGTGCCACTTGGTCTGATCCTTTTCGGCCAGCGCATAACCCTTGCCTTTCACCGTCAGCACGTGGAGGAGCTTGGGGCCCGGAATATTGCGCAGGTCGGAAAGCGTGTCAACAAGCTTGGTGATATTATGGCCGTCGATGGGTCCGAAATAGCGCAGGTTCAGGGCTTCAAACAGGTTGCTGCTCTTGCTCACCATTCCCTTGATGCTTGCTTCGAGCTTGGAGGCCATTTCGCGCGTGAAGCGCTTACCGATGGGCAGCTTTCCCATCAGCTTCCAGACGTCGTCGCGCACTTTGTTATATGTCTGCGAGGTTGTGATGTCTGTGAGGTATTCTTTGAGAGCACCCACATTTGGGTCGATGCTCATGCAGTTGTCATTGAGGATGATCAGCACGTCGCTGTCGGCAACGCCCGCATGGTTCATTGCTTCGAAGGCCATGCCGGCCGTCATGGAGCCGTCGCCGATAACGGCAACTGCTTTGCGGTCGGTCTCACCCTTGTACTTTGCGGCCATGGCCATACCGAGTGCCGCCGAGATGGACGTAGAGGAGTGGCCGACGCCGAACGTATCGTACGGGCTTTCGCTTCTCTTGGGGAAACCGCTCAGCCCGCCGTGCTTCCGGTTTGAGATGAAGCTGTCGCGCCGCCCGGTCAGGATCTTGTGGCCGTATGCCTGGTGTCCCACATCCCAGACCAGCTGATCATAGGGCGTATTGTAAACGTAATGAAGCGCGACGGACAATTCAACCACACCCAGGCTCGCCGCGAAGTGGCCGCCATGCACACTCACCACATCGACAATGAATTGGCGAAGCTCGTCGCAGACCTGGTGGAGCTGTTCCTTGGAAAGTTTTTTCAGGTCGTCGGGAGAATCGATTGCCTGGAGGAGAGCGCCTGGAGTCATTTGCATGGGAGCGGTTTAAGCCGTACAAAAGTAACCGAATCTGCGGGAGATCAACGGATGTGCTTACTGCTTAACAAAACGAAAGGAAATTGGTTGCGCGCCCGTAGAGGTTGTGCCAAGCTGCAGCTGGTAAACGCCTGCCGGCAGGCTGCCGAGCGGGAGGGTGAGCCTGTTCGCGCCCGGCTGCAGGATGAACTGGCCGTTGCGCACCGGTACGCCCTGGCCATTGGTCAGCTGGTACGTGCGGGTTTCCGACGCCCGGCTGTCAAGGTCGATGTGCAGGACGCTGGCGGCCGGGTTCGGCCACACAATGCCCGAGCCGACGGGGAGGCCGTCGCTGTTCAGGACCTGCGAGAAGGTGACCTTGCCGTCGATACCGACAAGGCGAAGGCGGTAATAGGAAGGAGCGCTTTGATAGGGTACGGACTGTCGGTATACTTTGGTGCCGGTGCTGCCATCGGCCTTGTACGTTCGTTCAGGTGAGAAGGTGCGGCCGTCGGCGCTGGATTCGAGCACAACTGACGAGAGGTACTCGACATCGGCCAGCTTCCATTCAAACGCCTGCGTCGTCGCTGTTTTTTCTGCGCGCTTGAAGTAAACAAGGCGCACCGGCAGGACGGGACCGCAATTCAGGATCGAAAACTGGAAAGTGGCAAGGAAGCAACCTTTAGACGACTCGAGGGTAATGCTGTACATGCCCTGGACGAGTCCGTCGATGGAGATATTGGGTGGAACGGAGTCGTAGCCGATGGTGATCTCGTCGTTGGCGTCAATGGCGTTGTTGCCGTTCGAATCGCGGATGATGGTATACTTCATCGGGAAGATCTCGGCATAGTCGCGCGTGAACTTCACAAAGATGTCAATGCTGCCGTGGGCGCCGGTGCAGTCCATCGCTTCCACGATGTTAAGCTCGTACGTGACCTCGGAGGCGCCGCCGCTGTGCGTGTTATTTGTTGCGTGCGCGCTGATGCTCGGCTGCTTTACCCAGTCGCAGTCGCCATCAAGGCGGCGCGCAAAGCTGTTGGCACGTCCTGCAGACGAACCGATCATCTCGTAGTTGATGGTCATGGCATCCAGGTCGAAAACTTTTGCCCCGCAGCCGCCGCTGACGCTTGACGTCGTGATCGTCGAGGAGGTTTCCTTCAGCGTGATGTCACGGACGACAGCATCGACAACATTGAGTGAGGCGTCGAGAAGGACGACCTGCTCAGAAGCGGAGCCGCCATCGGTCAGCCAGCCGTCGCCGGTGGTCGGGATGGAGCCGCTCGTGCAGCCGCACGTGTTCCAGTTCAGGTCGGCATGAACGGCGCTGTCGATATTTCCACAGTTGATGGGAAGAAGGGTCTGGCCGGAGATCAGGTAGTATTGGCCGGGCTGCAGGATCGTATTCGGGGGAATGGTGATGGAGTAGTCGCCGTCAGTCAGAATATAGCACCCGATATTGACGGCAAGCGGGCCGAAATTGAGCAGCTCCACGAATTCAGAAGTGGCAGCGCACGCGTTCGACGGCCAGGGCATGAACTCATTGATGACCACTTTGCCTCCGGGTGCCTGCGCGCTCGCGGACTGCCCCATTGTGAGCGCCACGCAGAGTGACAGGAACATTGCAATAATATGTGGCCGGTGAGTTGACAATAGGTTTAGGTTCTGACAATAAAGCTATATAGTCCCGGCGGCTAAATTTGGATTTACTATTGCAGATTTTGTTAAATAAGGGCTTTTCCTAATCCTTTCTCTGGGTTTCTCCCATTCGTCGGCTCAATGGGCCACTAATCGAATTATCACGTGGCTTTCACATGCCGAGTTGTTAGATTTGTCAGCATGAGCCGTGTCAAGTTTTCGAGGTACTGGGCTTTCCAGGCTGCCGGGTGGGGCGTCTTCGTGCTGATCAATACCTTCTTCGCCTATTCCTTCAACGCGCTCGAGCGCCCGGAAGACGCGGAACAGTTCATTGGCCGGCTGATCGTCTTCATTTTCCTGGGCCTGTTCTTCACGCACCTCATGCGGTTCGTCATCATCCAGCTCAACACGCTTCAAAAAACCTTCGACAAGCAGATCCTCCAGTTCCTCGCCATCACCTCGTTCTTTTCAGTGGCCGGCGCCGCCCTTTACGTGTTTTTGGTCGGACGCTTCAACTGGCTGAAAGGCAACGAGATCCCGTACTACCAGAACAACCCCTTCCTGCTCATTCTCAACCACGCATTTCTCTTCTTTATTTATTTCTTCCCCTGGGTCCTCATCTACTTCATCTACCACTACGTGGCAAAGAGCCGCAAGCAACAGATGGACACGCTGCAGCTCGAAGCGCTCGTCAAAAGCCTTGAGCTTCAAACGATCAAAGCCCACATCAACCCGCATTTCATCTTTAACGCCCTCAACAGCATCCGCGCGCTGATCGACGAGAACCCGATCCGCGCCCGCACCGCCGTTACCGAGCTCAGCAATATTTTGCGAAGCAGCCTCAAGGCCGAAAAAGGTGAAACCGTCTCCTTCCAGGAAGAGCTCAAAATCGTCAAGGACTACTTGGCCCTCGAGCATATCCGCTTCGAGGACCGCCTCCGGGTGGAGTACCAGGTAGATGAAGAAACCCTCGGCTGCGAAGTGCCGCCGATGATGCTGCAGACCCTCGTGGAAAATGCGATCAAGCATGGCATCAGCAAGCTTGTGAAAGGCGGTGTGGTCAAGATCATTTCCGATTTCCGGGAAAACTTCTATGAGCTTGTTGTGCAGAACACCGGGCAACTGAATGGCGGCGCACGCCAATCGGGCTTCGGCCTGTCAAGCACGCAGGATCGGCTTCAGCTGCTGTACGGAGAAAAGGCCCGGTTCGAGATCCGCCAGGTCAACAGCGACCTCGTAGAGGCCCGCATCCTCATCCCCAACTCGTTAAACTAACACGACTATATGAGAGCAATCATTATCGACGACGAACGCCTGGCCCGCGCAGAGCTGCGGAAGCTGCTGCTGGAATTTCCCGAGATCGAAGTGGTGGACGAAGCGGGAAATGTCGACGAAGGCATCGCCAAGATCGACATGCACAATCCCGACCTGATCTTCCTCGATATCCAGATGCCCGGCAAGACCGGCTTCGACCTCCTTGCCGAGGTGGATAAAGCGCCACAGGTCATCTTCACGACGGCCTACGACGAGTATGCATTGAAAGCGTTCGAGGTCAATGCACTCGATTATCTCCTGAAGCCGGTGGAACCCAAGCGCCTTGCCGACGCGATCCACAAGCTCAATGGCGCTGAGAACAGTGCTGCTGCCAGTCCCTATATACCGGGTACTGAGAACCGTAGCATGCTGTCCGAGGACGACCAGGTATTTGTTAAGGATGGCGACCGCTGCTGGTTCGTGAAACTCAGCGAGATCCGGCTGTTTGAAAGCGTAGGGAACTACGCCAAGGTCTTCTTCGGCAACAACAAGCCGCTGATCCTGAAGTCGCTGAACGCACTTGAGGAGCGCCTCGATGAGAAGGTCTTCTTCCGCGCCAACCGCAAGCATATCGTCAACCTGCGCCTGATCGAAAAGATCGAACCGTACTTCAATGGAGGCCTGCTGCTCGAGCTGAAAGGTGGCGAGAAGATCGAGGTCAGCCGCCGGCAGACCGTGAAGTTCAAAGAGATGATGAGCCTGTAGTAAAACCTGTGGTTCGCAAACGCCGCCGACCACATCGTCACTTTCAAAAATTTTTCAAACGGATGCGGTGCCCAAACTGGTGGCCCGGCCGTTTTCACGTCAATTCCGTATACTGCATGATGAACAAGCCATTGGCGGCGCTGTCCGCAATCGTCCTTCTCGCCACTTCTGCCCAGGCGCAGAAAGGCAACCCGATCACTGTGAGCGAAGTGCGACGGATCGAGTCCGTCTTGTCCGCCGATGACCTGGCAGGCCGGCGCCCCGGCACTCCCGGGGGCGATAAGGCAGCCGCCTTCATCGCCGAAGAGTTTGCAAAGGCCGGCCTGAAGCCGGTTGGCAACTCGTTCTTCCAGGAGTTTTCCATGCTGCGCCCGAAGATGCTGAGCGTCAAAGGAGAGATCGACGGCACCGAGCTCGACCCGAAAAACATAGTTGTCAGCACCACCCAAGCCGATCTCAAAGTCAATGAGAAAATGGGCTATGCGATCCAGCACATCACCACCGGTAATTTCGGAAACCAGGTGCAGGCCATCCGGCGCGCAAACCAGAATACCGTTGTCTTTGTGGATACGTCCTTCGCGCGATCCTTCCAGCGACTGGCCTCGACGCGACCGGGCTTTCCCTCGCCCACCTCCATTATCTATATTCTCGGCGATGCCAACCCCAAGGAGTTCAAAGTGAAATCCGAATTCAGCTTCGAGGAAATAAAGTACCGCAACGTCGTCGGCATTCTGCGCGGCACCTCCCGCGTGAATGAGCAGGTTGTCTTCTCCGGCCATTACGATCACCTCGGCATCGGGCGGCCCGTCAACGGCGACTCGATCTACAACGGTGCCAACGACGACGCGGCAGGCATCACGGCGGTGATCATGCTCGCCAACTATTACAAGAAGAAGGGACATAATGCCCGCACGCTCGTGTTCGCTGCTTTTACGGCCGAAGAATCCGGCGGCTTCGGATCGCAGTACTTTTCGCGCCAGTTCGCACCGGAAAAGGTTATGGCGATGTTCAATATCGAAATGATCGGCACGGAAAGCAAATGGGGACGGAACTCGGCCTATATCACTGGCTACGAGAAGAGCGATATGGGAACCATCTTACAGAAAAACCTCAAGGGCACGGGCTTCACCTTCTACCCCGACCCTTATACCGACCAGAATCTTTTCTACCGCTCCGACAACGCAACCCTCGCGCGTCTTGGTGTGCCGGCCCACACCATCTCAACGTCAAAGATGGACAGTGAGCCGAACTACCATAAAGTGAGCGATGAGATCGGTACGCTCGACATGGAAAATATGGCGCAGATCATCCTGTCCATCGCCAAGAGTGCCGGCACGATCGTCAGCGGAAAGGACACACCAAGCCGTGTCAAGCCGGAATCTTTGCAATAAGCCAGAATCGCTGTAGAGAGAAGCCAGTTTGCTAGTTCCCGGTCTCCGCGCCGGGTGGCTGACTGGCTTCTTCGATAATGTAGAGTGGCCTGCCACGCACGTCATTGTTGATGCGGCTGATATACTCACCGATGATGCCGATGGTGAGTAGCTGGATGCCCCCAATGAACATGGTGCTGATGATGAGTGATGTCCACCCGGTGATCACCTGGTGCAGCGCGAACTTCGAATAGAGCGCATACAGGATAACCAGAAAGGCCACAAAAGAAACCGTGAAGCCGCTGACCGTTGCGAGGCGAAGTGGCAGGTCGGAAAAGGCCGTGATGCCATCCACGGCGAAGCGGATCATCTTCGACAGACTGTAGCCCGTCTTGCCCGAATGCCGGCTCTCACGGTCATACAGAACCGAGGTTTGCCGGAAGCCGATCCACGCGATCTGTCCGCGCAGGAACTTGTGCTGCTCCGGCATCTTTTTCAGGTAGTCCACGACCTGCCGGTCGATCAGGCGAAAGTCACCGGTGTCCACAGGGATGTTGATATGCGTCGTGTTGCGCATCAATCGGTAGAACAGCGCGGCGCTCGTTTTCTTGAAAACCGTTTCCCCCTTTCGCGCGCGCCGCTGCGCATAAACCACCTTGTAGCCTTCCCTGTATTTTTCATAAAGGGCCGGGATCAGCTCCGGCGGGTCCTGCAGGTCGCCATCCATGATCACGACTGCATTTCCCCGGCACTTGTCGAGGCCAGCGCAGATCGCTTTCTGGTGCCCGAAATTGCGGCTGAAGCTGATATAGTGGTGACGCGCGTCTGCAGCAGCGAGCTGCCGCAGGAGGGCCAGGGTTTCGTCGCGGCTGTGGTCGTTCACCCACAACACTTCATAGTTCTCCGTGATCCCACCGAGCACGCGCGCCAGGCGCTCTTGTAGAACGGGCAGGTTGCCGGCCTCATTGTAGACGGGAATGACGATACTTAGCTCAGACGTGTTCATAGCGATGCAGTTATTTGATAAATGGTGCAGCCGTAGCGCAGGCGCTTTTCCTCGCGAACAACATAGCGCTTCAACAGCTGTTGTCGCAGCACATCCTGGTTGACCACAACGCGCGTGCCGGGAAGAAGCCCGTCCACACTGCCCTGCAGCACGGGGTGACCGCCTTCCTTCCACAATTTGGACAGGTAAAAAGAGAGCGGGGCCTGGTATCCTTCGGCAAGAAATACATAGCCGTCCAGGTTCTTTTTATCCGCGATGGCGCTCCTAATGAAATAGCAGGAGGCGTGGGCCGGTTCATCCCACCAGCGCTCCGAGAACGCGTACACCTGCTTCCAGCAGGAGCGGAAAGGCACGGCAAAGACGGCGACGAAAAGGAGAGGGGCAACGATCCAGTGGTGACCGGCCGTCGGCAGTCGCGTGAGCGTCCTGGAATACGCCGCCTGCAAGCCGATGCCGATCTGCAGGGCCAGGAACGGGTAGAGCTGCAGGTCGTACCATTCGAGCTTTGTCTGCGCAGATGAAATGATCAGCCAATAGGGAATGATCACGCAGAGATTGAAGAGCGACAGGCGCCGCGAGCGACTTGTGCCCCACGCAAAACCGGCGGCAAACGCAGGGATGATGAGATAGAACCAGTATGCGTACCGCCAGTTCTTCATGTTGTTGAGATAGTACAGGAACGGGTGGCGGTGGTTCTCGATCGTGGTCGCAAAACGGCCGCCGAGCTCGTTCTCATACACGGCCTGCAGATAGCCATGGTTGTGGCTTTCGCGGAGAACGTAAAAGCCCCCGACGATCGCGAGGAAGGCGAGCGCGCCCCCATAGAAGGCCGGTGTTCGGAGGATGCGCAGGACCTGTTTTTGTACAAGCAGGTAAACGCCGAGACCCGGCAGCATCAACAAACCGGCAACGCTCTTGATCAGGACGGCAACCGCTGCAGCCAGCCAGAAGAGAAACAGGTAGCGTGCCCGCGCGGTTTCGCGGTAGCAGAAAAGGCAATAGGCGTACAGGCAAACGCAGAGCGTGACCGGCGCATCGTATTCGCCGAAGCGGCCGCCATGGATATAGACATAGGCATACGTTGATGCCAGCACGCTGCCGGCCAGGAAGCCCGTCCATGGATTTTGCAGATAACGCCGGGCCCAGTGCCAGAGCAGGATGCCCGTGGCGATGCTGGTGGCGGCTGCCGGCAGGCGGACAGCCCATTCGTTGATGCCGATCAGCTTCATGAGAAGCGCTTGTATCCAGATTAGAAATGGTGGCTTGGTGTTCCACATATCGGGTTGGCCATCGAAATGCGTGACGAGCCAGTCGCCGTGAAGGTGCATGTACAGGGCATTGTGGGCCTGGCGGGCTTCGTCCCAGATGCGGATCGGCGGGTCGGCGAGGCGGAGGAGAAAGGATGCGATCAGAAGCAGGGTGAGGAG
Organism: Flaviaestuariibacter sp.; assembly: GCA_028288515.1. Classification (GTDB taxonomy): domain Bacteria; phylum Bacteroidota; class Bacteroidia; order Chitinophagales; family Chitinophagaceae; genus Flavisolibacter. Next base: position 10,382 of record JAQBNP010000133.1, read on the forward strand.
CACCAGGCTCAATAGTGGAGCCCTCTCGCTTTTTCGGTGGCGGGTCAGAATCGGAAGCATTGTCGGGGTCAGATTTTTACGCCGGGCGTTGCGGAATGAATGGCTGCGGCCATTTCCGTGATCAGGCCCGGGTCCTTTTCGAGGGCATTGCCGATCACGATGACGTCGGCGCCCGCGCGGCAATTGAGGTAGGCTTTTTCGGCGTCACGAATGCCCCCGCCGATGATCAGGGGGACGTCGATATGCTGTGCGACAGCCATGATCATTTCTTCGGGGATGGGCTTTTTCGCGCCGCTGCCGGCGTCCATGTAGATCAGTTTCTGACCGAGCATTTCGCCCGCCATGGCGGTGCACATCGCGATGTCTGCCTTGTCGGCGGGGATGGGCGCCGCATTGCTGATATAGGAAACCGTGGTGGGCGCGCCGCCATCGATCACCATATAGCCCGTGGACATGATCTCGAGGCCGCTCTTTCGAACGAAGGGCGCCGAGATCACGTGCTGGCCGATGAGAAGTTCCGGGTTCCGCCCGGAGATCAGCGACAGGTATAAGAGGGCGTCGGCATGAGGACTGACCTGTGAGGGACTGCCCGGAAAGAGAACGACAGGGATCTTCGAGTGGGCCTTGATCTGGAGAATGCAGTCGTCAAGACCATTGCTGACGACAAGGCTTCCGCCGACAAAAAAATAATCGACCCGCGCCTCCGCTGCCAGCCGGAGTAGCTGGTCGAGGCTGGCGGGGCTCACCTTGTCCGGATCGATGAGCACGGCGAACGATTTCTGCCCGCGTTGTTTCTTTTCCAGCAATGTTTGATAGACAGGCACCTGCATCCGCAATTCCGTTATGGTGCAAAAAAACGAAAAAACTTTCGCAATGCGGCCCGGCAGGATTTTTTATAAGTAACTGAGCCTCATTCACCGCTGCCGGCAATGTCCCATGTTGTCCCCCGCGACGCAAACAAAGTATACCTCTTTTGGGGCAGGTGCCAAAAATTTTCTTTGCCAGAAAATGTGAATAGAAGGTGTAAAAATCGGCAAAGCCGCACCTGCCACGCATCCCAAAACTTATCCCCATGCGAAGGGTGCGATGTGCATATTTCCGGTATCCTTTTTTCGCACGAGAAAGATACTTTCGTCGTCCCACCCGATTCAGGACGGACACTTTCAACCCACTACAAAATTAATTGGATATGGCTTCAGCAAAAAAGACCAGTAAAGGCTTGACGTTCAGCCGCAAGTTTTCCCGCGAAGACGTCCCTGTTTTTGACCTTTTTGATTACGATTACCGCACCTCCGTGATCCGCAACCCAAGCGGAGAGGTGGTGTTCGAAATGAACAATGTTGAAGTACCGAAAGGATGGAGCCAGATCGCAACCGACATCCTTGCTCAAAAATATTTTCGCAAAGCCGGGGTTCCTCAACCCGATGGATCCCTGGGCCGCGAAACGTCCGCCCGGCAGGTTGCGCACCGCATGGCAAACTGCTGGCGTGTGTGGGGCGAGCGCTACGGCTATTTCGCTTCCGAGAAAGATGCGCAGGTCTTCTACGAGGAGCTCGTCTACAGCATCCTCGCGCAAATGTGCGTGCCCAATTCACCGCAATGGTTCAATACAGGATTGCACGAAAGCTATGGCATCACCGGCAAGCCGCAGGGCCACTACTACGTGGACCCCGCTGACGGCCAGTTGAAAAGCTCGACCTCGGCTTACGAGCGTCCGCAACCGCACGCCTGCTTCATCCTCAGCGTTGAAGATGACCTGGTCAGTGACGGCGGCATTATGGACCTGTGGGTTCGCGAGGCCCGTATTTTTAAATACGGTTCCGGCGTCGGCACCAACTATTCCAACCTTCGTGGCGAAGGCGAAAAGCTGAGTGGCGGCGGCACATCGAGCGGGCTGATGTCCTTCCTTAAGATCGGCGACAGGGCGGCTGGCGCGATCAAAAGCGGCGGCACCACGCGCCGGGCAGCCAAGATGGTCTGCCTCGACATCGACCACCCCGAGATCGTCAGCTTCGTCAACTGGAAAGTAGAGGAAGAAAAAAAGGTGGGCGCACTCATTGCCGCCGGCTATGCCTCGGACTATGAAGGCGAAGCATACCGCACTGTCAGCGGGCAGAATTCAAACAACTCCGTTCGCATTCCCAACAGCTTTTTCGAGAAGTTGGAGAAGGACGAGGATTGGGAGCTTACGGCCCGCACCGACGGCCGCGTGATGCGGACCATTCCGGCAAAAGAGCTCTGGAACCAGATCGCCTACGCCGCCTGGCGCTGCGCGGATCCGGGGACACAGTATAACACGACCATCAACGAATGGCATACCTGCCCCGAAGGTGGCGAGATCCGCGCATCCAACCCATGCTCGGAATATATGTTCCTCGACAACACGGCCTGCAACCTTGCATCGGCCAACCTGATGAAGTTCTATCACAACGACACCAACACGTTTGATGTCGACGGGTTCGAATACACCTGCCGTCTCTGGACAACCGTACTCGAGATCTCCGTGCTCATGGCGCAGTTTCCTTCCAAAGAAGTGGCCCAGTTGAGCTACGAATACCGGACGCTCGGCCTCGGCTACGCCAACCTCGGCACCATGCTGATGGTGAGTGGCATCCCGTACGACAGCGAAAAGGCCCGCGGCATCGCCGGAGCCCTCACCGCGATCATGACCGGTGTTGCGTACAAGACGTCGGCGGAGATGGCCCAACACCTCGGCGCCTTCCCACGCTACGAAGAGAACAGGGAGCACATGCTGCGCGTCATGCGCAACCACCGCCTCGCCGCGTACGATGCAGACAGCTATGAAGCGCTGAGCGTGAAGCCGCAAGGCCTCAAGGCGCAACACACGCCTGATTATCTTCTCAAGGCTGCTTGCAAGGCCTGGGACGATGCCGTTGAAATGGGCGAGAAATATGGTTACCGCAATGCGCAGGCAACCGTTATCGCTCCAACCGGCACCATCGGCCTCGTGATGGATTGCGATACGACGGGTGTTGAACCCGATTTCGCCCTCGTTAAATTCAAGAAGCTTTCAGGCGGCGGTTATTTCAAGATCATCAACCAGTCGGTGCCGGTCGCGCTCACCAATCTCGGCTACACCGAAAAAGAAAAAGACGCGATCATCAGGTACACGGTGGGTTCGGGCAGCTTTGCCGGCGCGCCTCATATCAACCACCAAACCCTGAGCGAGAAAGGCTTTATCGCCGAAGAGATCGAGAAGCTTGATAAGGCCGTGAAGACGGCATTCGAGATCGGCTTCGTGTTCAACGTTTACGCGCTGGGTGAGGAATGCCTGCAACGCCTCGGGTTCAAGCCGGAGCAATATTTCAATTTCGAATGGAGCCTGCTGGAAGCCCTCGGGTATACGGATGCGCAGATCGAGGAAGCAAACGATTACGTCTGCGGAACAATGACAGTGGAAGGGGCGCCGTACCTGAAGGACGAGCACCTCGCCGTCTTCGACTGCGCCAACAAGAACGGGAAGAAGGGTGAGCGCTTCATCCATGCGCATGGTCATATCCGCATGATGGGGGCCGCACAGCCATTCATCTCCGGCGCTATTTCCAAAACGATCAACCTGCCGCACGAAGCGGAGGTAGGCGAGATCGCGGACAGCTACCTGCTCAGCTGGCAGCTGGGTCTGAAAGCCTGCGCGCTCTACCGCGACGGCTCCAAGATGTCACAGCCACTGTCAAACAAAAGCGACAAGAAAAAGAAAGAAGACGGCACAGCCGAAGCTGCTGAAGCAATTCCCACACAGGCATCGGAATCTGCCATCGTCGATATGGCGAAGCTGACGATCGATGAGCTGCTCGAAGAAGTGCAGAAGCGTGTGCAGGCCTCGCCCGATACGAACCTCAAGCGCCGCCTGGCCTCGATCGTGGAGCGCCGCGCGTTGCCAGCCAAGCGCCGTGGGTTCACACAAAAAGCAAAGATCAACGGGCAGACGGTCTTCCTTCGCACCGGCGAGTACGGAGACGGAACGGTGGGGGAGATCTTCATCGATATGGCCAAGGAAGGCGCCACAATGCGCAGCATGCTCAACTGCTTTGCGATCTCCATTTCCATCGGGTTGCAGTATGGCGTGCCGCTGGAAGAATTCGTGGAAAAATTCATTTTCACCAAATTCGACCCGGCCGGTTTCGTGGAGCACCCGAACATCAAAACAACCACGTCGATCGTCGACTTCATCTTCCGCGTGCTTGGCTATGAGTACCTGAACCGGACCGATCTCGTTCATGTGCTTGACAAGCCCGAGGTGATGAATACCGGTGAGGACGCATGGGACGAGCCGGTGACGGGCAAGGCCTCTGTGGGCGAGCCCGCGGCGCAGCCGGAGCTCTCCAGCGTGCGGGTGGTTGCCACGACACCGCAGGCCGTGAAGACCCAGCAGAAGAGCGGCGTGAAGGCAGCGGCCGGTCTCGATGCCGTCAACAATGCCGCGCGGAGCATGCAGAGCGATGCGCCGGCGTGCAACACTTGCGGTCACATCACGGTTCGCAGCGGTACCTGCTATAAATGCCTGAACTGCGGCAACAGCATGGGCTGCAGCTAACAACGGACTAACCATCGCGTATACAAAATCCCGCCGTGTGCGGGATTTTTTTATGAACCTGCCTGCTCATCGCTAAATCGTCATGCGGGTAGCCGCAGCCGCCCTACCTGACCCCTCAAGCCTCATGGCAGACCCTGTGTTGAACCTGAGGGACAAGGGTGTTGCCCGAACCTTCCTGGTTCGGCGGAGCATCGCCAATGATGCCGTCCAAGGTGCTTTTTTAAAAGGCCATGGAAAACTGTGTTCTGTGACGAATAGAAAGACCGCTGCACATCCCGCTTTTTTTGCTGCGCCGCAGGCGACAACAGAAGAAAAGCACGGGAGCGCAGCGGCCCAGGCGCATGCGGCAAAGTCGCATGTCAGCTTACTTGCCGCCGAAGATATTGTTCACCGCGCCTTGCAGCATCGGGTACTTATCGACCACGAAGCCCTTGATCGTTTCCAGGACTTTCTGTGCCTGCTCATCGGACAGGCCGGCCTGCGATTTCAATTTCTCAACGAGCTCACCAACCTGGCCCTGCATGTTGTCGCTTCCGCCAAACATATTTCCAAACATGGATTGAATTTTTTGTGAGGGATAAAGGTAGGGCAAACCGAAAACAAAAGCGGTGAGAGAGTGAGTAGTGAATGGTGAATGGTGAGTGGGGTCGTTTTTGTCATCCCGGGCGCCACGCGAGGGAGCCCCTGCTCCTTCGTGCTGCCCGTCATGGTGAGGAACGAAGCCATCTCCTGCACCACCAGGCTGTCATCCCGCAGGGACCCGAAACGTGCTCTTTGAACCACGAAGCCACGAAGCACGCAATGAAGCACAAAGAGAGAATTCTAGATTTTAGATTTACGATTTGTGACGGCTCACCGGCATGAGGGCCCGGCGCCTTATTCCGCGCGAATAGCCAACATAACTGAAGAGAAGAAGAGAGGATAGCGGAATACAGCGCCTGCAGAATGGCGCGCTCACTGCCCTTCGTATTTATGAAGAAAGGCATTGCCGGAACAATCTCCAGCCTAAAAGAAAAGACTGCACCCTTGTTTTGATCGTCTATACGGCCACGGAGGAACCCTTGTGCGCCGGCCGGCAAAGCGGCGGAGCTCATCGCTTTGCCTTGACTTTTTTGCTCTCCTTTTTGCGTCAAGGCAAAAAGGAGAATGAAATTGTCTCGAAGAAAAGTATACAGCCGTAAACGCAAAGAGCGCAAAGCAGCAAAGGAAACGCAGAGGGTTTTCCTTTGTGCTCCTTAGCGACCTTCGCGGCTTCGTGGTTCAAAGAGCACGTTTCAGGTCCCTACGGGATGACAGCAGGTGAGAGTTGCAAGGATCATCAAACCAGGCGTAAGCCCGTAAGGCCTTTTGACCTTAAGATCTTTATCACAGGCCACAAATAGCAAAGAGCCCTCCGAGGGAAGGCTCTTTGCTTTTGATGGTCCGGTTCGTTACGCCACTTTCAGCAAGCTCAGCTTGCTCTTGTCGAATTTGCGGCGCGCATATTCGATATCGAGCGTGAAGTATTTCTCCTGGGAAGACGGCATTTCAAACATTGCGTCGGTGAGGATGCTTTCACAGATGCTGCGAAGACCTCGCGCGCCCAGCTTGTACTCCATTGCTTTTTCAACCATGAAGTCCAGCACCTCGCTTTCGATCGAGAGCTTGATGCCTTCGAGCTCGAACAGGCGGATGTATTGCTTGATCAGCGCGTTCTTCGGCTCGACGAGAATGGAGCGCAGTGTTTCCACGTCCAGCGGGTCGAGGTGTGTGACAACAGGCAGGCGGCCGAGGAGCTCGGGAATGAGGCCGAACGCTTTCAGATCCTGTGCGTTCACGTAGCGCAGCAGGTTCTTCTTCATATCCTCCTGGATGTCCTTATCCACGTTGAAGCCGATCGTGTTCGTTTGCACGCGGCGGCCAATGATCTTGTCGATACCGTCGAAGGCGCCACCGCAGATGAAGAGAATGTTCTGTGTGTTGATCTTGATCAGCTTTTGCTCCGGGTGCTTGCGTCCGCCTTGTGGCGGCACGAGAACGTCGGTGCCTTCAAGAAGCTTCAGCATGCCCTGCTGGACACCTTCGCCGCTGACGTCGCGGGTGATGGAGGGGTTATCGCCTTTGCGCGCGATCTTGTCGATCTCGTCGATGTAGACGATGCCACGCTCGGCGGCGGATACGTCGTAGTTGCAGACCTGCAGGAGGCGGGTCAGAATGCTTTCGACGTCCTCCCCGACGTAGCCAGCTTCCGTGAAGACGGTCGCATCAACGATGGCAAAGGGAACGTTGAGAAGCTTGGCAATGGTCTTGGCCAGGAGGGTTTTGCCCGTACCTGTTTCGCCGACCATCACGATATTGCTTTTCTCGATCTCGATCTCGGTGGCGTCGATCTTATACTGGAGGCGCTTGTAGTGGTTGTAGACGGCCACCGACAGCACTTTCTTTGCTTCGTCCTGCCCGATGATATACTCATCGAGGAATTTCTTCATTTCGATGGGCTTCTTGACGGTTAGCTTAAAGGCAGCGGAGGCAGAGGTCTTGTCGTCGCGAACCAGCAGTTCCTGGTCGATGATCTCACGGGCATGCTCAACGCAGTTCTCACAGATATGCCCTTCCTGGCCGGCGATGAGGATCTTGACCTCGTCGCGGCTGCGTCCGCAAAATGAGCAATGCAATATATTTTTAGCCATTTAGTCGATTCTAGTGTATAAGTCCACAGATCAGCCTGTTTAGCTGCATCCGGAAGGCAAAGTTAGAAAAATCACGTGGCAACCTGCGTCTTTTCTTTGTCAGGAAATGGGTGAATTGGCCAGACTTTAAGGTTTGCCGGAAGATGGTCAGAAAAAAGGGAGGGCCGTTTTTGACGGCCCTCCGGTATCTTTTGAAAACAGGGTTTCCTAGTAGAGCTTATCGAGGATCTTATCGACGATGCCGTACTCAACGCTTTTCTGGGCGTCCATCCAGTAGTCGCGCTCAAAGTCCTTGCGGATCCGCTCGATCGTCTGACCGGTATTGTCGGCCAGGATGCGGGCGCCCATTTCCTTGGTGCGCAGGATCTGCTCGGCGTGGATCTCCATGTCGGCGCTGACGCCTTGGATATGACCGCCGAGTGAAGGCTGGTGGATCATGACCTCTCCGTTCGGGAAAATGAAGCGCTTGCCTTTTTCGCCCGCGCTCAGGAGGATGGAGCCCATGGAGGCGGCGAGGCCCATGCAGATCGTGCTGACGGGCGAGGAGATGAGCTTCATCATATCATAGATCACCATGCCGCTCGTAACGGATCCGCCGGGGCTGCTGATATAGAGCTTGATCTCTTTGCCGGGCGCGTCGGCCTCGAGCAGGAGCAGCTTCGTGGTAACGTCCTTGGCCGATTTGTCGTCCACGACGCCCCAGAGATAGATGGCGCGCGAGTCATAGAAATAGCGCTCCAGTTTTTTGTAGAGCATGCGGGTATCGAGCTCGGCGCGTTCTTCTTTTTCTTCTTCCTCGTGCTCCGGCTCCTCGGGGTTTGGCTGGGGTGACATGAGCGGAAACCGGTTGTTCAGGATCTCTTGTGGGTTCATCTTCGCGTTTCTTTTGGTTTGACTTATTTTTTGATATCGGCTTTCTTTTCTTTTTTCGGATTCACAAGAAGCACCTCGTCCACGAGGCCGTATTCCTTGGCTTCAGTGGAGGTCATCCAGTAGTCCCGCTCGAAGTCCTCCTGGATCTTGTCGGTGTTCTGGCCTGAATGGTGGCTCACGATATCGTACAGCTCTTTTTTCAGCTTCTTGATCTCGCGGACGGTGATCTCGATATCGGTTGCCTGGCCGCCGATGGCGCCGCTCGGCTGGTGCATCATGATGCGGCTGTGCTTGAGGGCGGCGCGCTTGCCCGCGGTGCCTGCTGCCAATAAGACACTTCCCATGGAGGCTGCAACGCCAATGCAGATCGTGGCGACGTCCGGGGAAACGTATTGCATGGTGTCATAAACACCGAGACCTGCATAGACGGATCCGCCCGGGGAGTTGATATACATATTGATGTCGCGGGTACGGTCGGTGGAATCAAGGAAGAGGAGCTGGGCAGTGACGATATTGGCCACTTCGTCGTTGATGGGATAGCCGAGGAAGATGATGCGGTCCATCATCAGGCGGCTGTAAACGTCCATCACGGCCACATTCATGGGCCTCTCCTCGATCACGTTGGCGGTCAGGGCGGTCACCTGGTGCTTCGAATAACTGTCTAATGTATTGCTGGAAATCCCCCGGTGCTTAACCGCGTATTTCTCGAATTCAGAGGAAAAACTCATATCGTCTGTAGATTAATTGTGGCAATTTAATGGTAAACGGCGTTGCAAATACCGTGCGCGGCGGAAAATGCGCCAGAACGACAGGAAGGGCAATTTTAGATGGACAATTTTAGATTTACGATTTGTTCCGGAGCAATCGGTCCTGACCGGATCGGAGCTTCCCTATGGCAGATGGGCGATTGCAGATCTGGTGAAGAGTTTGTTGCCGGTGATATGCATAACCGGACGCGTCAAAAATCCGCAATCGCCAGATCCGCTATGGGCCAAAAGAAAAGGAGCACCCTATGGTGCTCCCCGTCTAAAGAAATCGGGAATCTAAAATCGTCAATGCGCATGGTGCGCATGCTGGTGCGCTTCATTCATCCGCACAAATTCGTCCTTCGAGATCGGCGTTGCGGCTGCATTCACCTGGCTTTCTGCCCAGTCCATGATCTTCTGCGAGTAGATCCGCTGCGACGCGTCGTCCACGTACTTGCGGTCCTTGATCATACGGTCGATATAGTCGCGCACCCAGTCCTGCTCTTCGTCGGAAGCCGCCATGCCCATATAGCCAAGCAGCTGCTCCTTCGCAAACTGGCGAAGGTCGTCCTGGGTCACCTTGATGTCACCGGTCTCGGCCATCTTGTCGGTGATGAGGCTCCATTTGAGCTGGCTCAGAAAGGTCGGGAATTCCTGTTCTACCTGCTCATCGGTTTTAGCCTGGTTGTTCTCGCCCTGCGTCTTCATCCAGCGCTTCAGGAAATCCTGTGGCAGGTCGAGGCGAGTCTCGTTCAGGAGCACATGGTATAGCTGGTGCTGTAGCTGGTTCTTGCTTTCGGAAGCCCATTGCTTCTCCAGCTCGCCCCGCACTTTATTGCGAAAATCCTCTTCGGTCTTCACCTCGCCGTTCGGGAACAGCTGCGTAAAGAACGCTTCATCGAGGTCGCGCTTCTCGACCAGGCCCACCTTGGTGAGCTCGAGGCGGAAATGGCGCCCGCTGCCGCTGTCGATGCCGAGGTCCTGAAGGATCCACTGCGCTTCGGCTCCTTCGAAGGCTTCGTCGAATGCAACGTTGAACACGTCGCCGGCTTTCTTGCCGATGAGGGTCGGGCGGATGCTTTCGCGGAAATATTTAACGAGAACGGAATTGTCTTTGGTGATGCCGCCCTCGATCGGGTTGCCGGCAGCATCGGTCTCCGTGAAGGTGAGGTTGAGCACGTTCTCGTCGTCGGAGACGGTCTCGGGCTCGGTCATATTGCCATAGCGGCCGCGGAGGCGCTCGACTTCTTCCTCGATCATTTCAGGGGTGACATCAACCTGGAAGCGCTTCAGGTTCTGGGCGCCGAGGTCGGGAAGCTCGAACGCGGGGCGCATGCCCATTTCGAACGAGAACTCATAGTCGGCGGGCTTGTTCACATCGAGCTGGCCGATGTTGAGGTCGAGGGGAAGCGGCTGTCCGATGATCTCGGCTTTTTCGGTCTGCAGGAAATTATTGACTTCCTGGTCGACCTTCTTCAGCACCTCGTCCACGAACAGGGAGCTGCCGTACATCTTCTTGATCAGCCCGGATGGCACCATGCCCTTGCGGAAGCCGGGGATATTGGCCTTCTTGCTGTGTTCTTTGATCGCTTTCTCGAAGGACGGAAGGTAATCTTCCTTCTTAATGGTGATGTTCAGCTTTTTGTGTAAAGGCGCTACCTCTTGTTGTGTGACTGTTGCCATTGTTTTGCTTTAGAATGCTAAAATGTTCAATGCTCAATAGTCAACAGACAATGTTCAATCGTTATGCATTGATCACTGGTCATCGAGCATTGAGCATTTGCGTTGCTTCGTGCGGGTGGAGGGACTCGAACCCCCATGCCTCGCGGCGTCAGATCCTAAGTCTGATACGTCTACCAATTTCGCCACACCCGCTACAGGGGCTGCAAATGTAGGCGTTTTCCCTGTCGCAACCTGTTGGCGCGGCAAAATAGACGCCTGCCGCGCTGTTAAGGCTTTCCAAAAGATTCGATAGTTTTGCCAGGGTCCCAAAAGGCACCCTCCGATGAAAACCCGATCCGGTTACCAGCATAATCCACCAGGAAAAATGAGAGCTGCCCTCTTTCTGTGTCTGTGTTCCCTCCTTATTTCCCGACCCGGAAAATCACAGGGCTTCACCTTCAGCTGCGCCCGTGATACGACGGTTGCCGGATGCGCACCCACCTGCATTACCGTCAACACGCTTCTCCCCGACATGAAGGGGTCCACGTCCAGCTATACCGTTAACACGATCGGCACTGTCGGAAGCTGTTTCACGCCGCCGGTGGCGCCGGACAATACGGTCGGAACCTCCGCCAACCTGAATACCGACGACCGTTATTCGGCCATCATCAACCTCGGCTTCAATTTCTCCTTTTTCGGAACGGTCTATACGCGTGTCATTGCGAGCCCCAACGGCATGATCTCCTTCGACGTGACAAAGGCCGGGCAGTTCGCCCACTTCGGGCTCCTCAATGGCGGCGGCTTTCTCAATGGCGTGACCGGCCCGCCGGTCAACCTCCCGAGCACGCTCTACGATAAGGCCATCATCATGGGCCCCTACCACGATCTCTTCCCGACCAGCACCACCTCTCCGACGAAGCGCATCCAATACCAGGTCATCGGCACGGCGCCCTATCGCCGCTGGGTGATCAGCTATTACAAGGAGCCGCTGTTTCGCAACAACTGTAACACGCTGATTGAAAATACGCACCAGATCGTCCTCTATGAATCCACCGGGATCGTCGAAGTATTCATCTACAGCAAGGAGATCTGCGCCGCCTGGAACCTCGGCCGCGCCGTTGTGGGAATGCAGGATTTTACAAAGACGCAGGCCGTCATCGCGCCGGGCCGCGGTCCGCTCGATCAGCCCTGGGGCTTTCCCGGAATGAACGAAAGCTGGCGCTTCACGCCGTCTGCCGGAGCCAGTCTCTTCAAGCGCGCGGAGCTGTACGACCTGGCAGGCACACTTGTGAGCACGGGGACAGCTGCGCCCAGCGGCGATGGCAGCCTTCTCGCCTCATTCCCGAATGTCTGCATCACCCCCGGCACGTCGACATTTGTCGTCAAATCCGTTTACCAGAAGATCGATGCGCCGGCCGTGGAGATCTTCGGCCTCGATACCATCCGGGTTCATGAGGTCCCCACCACGGTTTCAGCAACGGTCGTGTCGCAGCCGTCTCTTTGCGGACCGCCCAGCGGGTCGCTGGCGCTGTCGGCACCCGTCGGCATGGCGCCCCTTCAGTATTCTATCAACAATGGCGCGACATTCCAGGCAGCAACCGTATTTTCCGGTCTCGCCCCCGGCGCCTACTCGGTCCTTGTTCGTGATGCCGTCTCCTGCACGGCCTCCCTTCCGGCAACGGTAGCCCTGCAGAACGACCTGGTGGTGCGCACCATAGCCGATACCTCAGTGTGTCTGCTTGATTCCTTCACGGCCCGTACCACGATCACCAATGCCATCGGCGCGGCCTCATATTCATGGACGCCCGATGGCGGCATTTCAGCGACCACTGCGCAAAGTCCTGTCATCACGGCCGGCCCTGTTCCGCAGTATATCGTTAAAGCAACAAACGGCGCCTGTACGGCAACCGACACGCTGAACCTCACCATCCTGTCACTGCCCCTGGTTGATGCGGGCCGCGACCTGTCCATCCTCGAAGGTGATTCGGTCAGGCTGGCGGCAGCGGCCTCCGCGGGGTCCTACCTCTGGACGCCGTCCCTGGGGCTGAGCTCGCCGACGGAGCTGAACCCGTACGCCCATCCGCCCGTGACCACGCCTTACCTGTTACAGGTGACCAGCCCGCAGGGCTGCTCGGCAAGCGATGGCATGCTGCTGACTGTCATCCCGTACTGCGTGCGGCCGATGGACGCCTTCACGCCCAATGGCGACGGGCAAAACGATTTCTGGCGGGCGACGAACGGCAACTGCACGGTGGCCGTCCAGGCACAGGTCTTTAACCGGTACGGCAGCCAGGTTTTTGCCACCGCGGACTATCACAATGATTGGAACGGCACCTTCCAGGGCAAGGCCCTGCCGGACGGCGCCTACTATTATATCCTGTCGTATAAGCTCGTGAATGGACGCGTTGCCACCGTTCGTGGCAATGTGACGATCATCCGGTAAAAGGTTTCGCAAAGCGTATGAAAAAGCTCGCCTGCTGTCTTCTTGCATCGATCGTGGCCCTGGCCGTTCGCGCCCAGCAGCTGCCGCTGTCGAGCCTGTACGAGATGCACGGCGTGATGCACAACCCGGCAACGGCGGGCGTTTCAGGCCACGCGATGGTCGGAGGGGGCTTTCACATGCAATGGTCCGGCATGCCGGGCGCGCCGAAGACCGCTCTTCTGTACGGCAGCGCCCCCGTTGGCGCGCTGTCCGGCGTCGGTGGCTACCTGTTCAACGACGAGGCGGGTCCACTCCGGAGCACGGGCCTCCAGGCAGCCTATGCCTTCATCATCCCGATGCGTGACGGGGCGCGGTTTTCGCTCGGACTGGAAGGCCGTGTGGAGCAGTTCACGATCGACCGGCGCAGGCTCGCGCTGACCCTGGGCGACAACGACCCGGCGATCAATGGCCGCGATCAATCCATAAAGGGCGATGCGGGTTTCGGCATGGCGCTGACCACACCGAAGCTGCAGGTCGGCCTGTCGGTGAGCCAGCTGGTACAATCGAAGCTGCAGCTATCCGATGGTGTTGCTGGCGCGCGCTTCTACCGGCATTATTACCTCCACAGCTCGTATGAGCTGGTGGTTGACGAGAGCACACGGATCATCCCCAACCTTCTTTTTGTGTACCTGCCGAATGCGCCTGACCTGCTGCAGGCGGGCGTCCGGGTGGAGCACAACCGCCAGTTCTGGTGGGGCCTCTCGACGCGGAGCGAGCAGTCCTGGATGTTCTCGGCAGGCGTGCGGCTGCACCGCTTCGGAATCGGCTATTCCTTCGATATCTACCAACACCCACTCAGCCTTTTCGACAGCGGCAGCAATGGCCATGAGGTCCAGCTGCGCTATGAATGGAAATGAAGCAGATTTTAGATGTACGATTTTAGATGTACGACGTACAGTTTCCCTGTGAGGGCTGTGCGTTCGGATGCAGCAAATGTCTAACCCGTCAAGCGCTGCTCTGCTTCCCGCTTGAGCCCGCCGAAAGGGAATCGTGGCTTGGGAGGGAGGGGAAGAAGAGGGAAGGAATGTTCACTAATCAACGATCAATGTTCGATGCCCGATGGAGCCCTTCCCGAGAGCATTGAAAATCGAGCATTGAGCATGGAGCATTTCGCTCCCGCAGCCTCGCCGGGAAGAAACAGGCAGGATCGTGAAGGAAGGATGCAGCATGCTGACCTCCGCGCAGAGCA
>JAQBNP010000290.1 GCA_028288515.1 Flaviaestuariibacter sp.
ATAATCCGGTTATTGATAGAGGACGCATCGAGGCTACCTACCTTATCTCTGAAGGGTGGTGTTATCTCACTCAGAGATTTGTTGACCGATTCCAAGATAACTTCGACCTCCTGAGAGAACTTGACTGGTTTCTCCGACGAAGGCACCCTCTTCTTCGACTTAACGAAGATATCGGGGTTCCTATTCCTACTTATACCAGCAGTCCTTACGACACCGACACGAAGACGCATTGCGGAGGATCGAGGGATATCATTCTTCGATCAATCGTTTCGATGACTGACGACCAGATCGCGACATTCGAATTTTCTCTCACAAGATGGATACTCTGCGCAGCATGAGACCACGAAGGGATGTATTTAAAGAACAACCCCGTCTATTCAATAACGAACAGACGGGGCTATTTTTTGTTTTACTTACTAACTATTCAGTTTTTTCAGCAGGTGCCGATTCCGCGACAGGTGCTGTCTTTACCGCATTGACAGCTTCACGATCAAAGTTCTTTGCAACAAGACGAGCACTCTTACCACTTCGATTACGAAGGAACGAAAGATAATTTCGACGTACTTTAGCTCGACGAACGATCTCAACTTTATCGACAAGAGGGCTGTGTAGCAAGAAGCTCTTTTCTACGCCGACGCCACTCGTTATCTTACGCACCGTGATACGAGACGTATGTGATTCTTTATTATCAGTACGAAGGACTACACCCTCAAAAATCTGGATGCGTTCTTTCGTACCTTCTTTAATTTTTTGGTGAACACGAACAGTATCTCCACTACGAGCGTCTACAACGCCAGCTTTTTTCTGCTCATCATTTACTTTTTGGATTAGTGCAAAACTCATTTTGTCTCTCGCTTATCTTTTATAATACAATCAGTTATTTATTATACCACAGTTCTTACGTCAGTAAAAGAGACCTTCTGAACCTAAATAACCCGGTTCACCTCTTCGAGCGTCGTTTCTCCCCTCAGAGCTGCTAAAACGCCAACTTGAATCAGAGTCAACATACCCTTTGCAACCGCTGCTGCTTCAATTGCTTCGGTATGAACATCTTTAATGTCACCTCGTAGGAATTGCTGGATAGATTCATCTACAACCATCTGCTCCATGATGACGACACGGCCTTTATAACCAAAGGGTGCTTCATCAGTTACAACAGGACGCCATAATGTAAAATTCTGCAGATCTGGTAATGCAATAGTTGGCGAAACTCCTTTGAAAACACTTTGTACATACTCTTTCGTAGCTTGATCTGGTTCATATGCCTCTTTTGATGGGTCGTATAGCTTTCGTACGAGACGCTGGGCAATAACAAGACGAATGGCTGTACTAAAAATTGGATTAACACCAATCAGATCAATCATGCGACTAAACGCAGCACTCGTCGAATTAGCATGAAAACTTGATAGGACAAGGTGTCCGGTTATTGACGCTTGAATTGCTGTTCGTGCAGTATCCTTATCTCGTATCTCTCCAACCATAACAACATCTGGGTCCAATCGTAGGACAGACCGGAGGCCGTCTGCAAAACTTTTACCTCCCGTTGTATCTATTGGTATTTGAGAAATACCCGTGAGTCCGTATTCTATCGGATCTTCAAGTGTAATCAGCTTTCTATCAGTCGTATTAAGCGCATTCAACATACTGTAGAGCGTCGTCGACTTACCGGAGCCAGTTGGACCGACCATCAACACCATTCCTCGAGGGTGACTGATAACTTGGTCAATCTCTTGACGTTGAGCAGCAGGGATACCAAGTAAGTCAAGGTTCAATAATGACTCATCAAAGTTGAACAGACGCATGACAGCATCTTGTCCGTATAGAGTCGGAACAGTTTCGACGCGGAGGTTTAGTATATGCGTGTTTCCGTCTCGCGTTATCTCTTTTTGCATATGCCCTGACTGAGGTTCTGTTGCAGCTGATGAAATATTTGCTCGACTCGCAAGCGCCCCCATCACAACCCGGTACCTATCTTTTTCTAAATCAGCTACTGCATGTAATGCACCGTCTATTCTCATTCGGACGCGTATATAGGTACGAGCATTTTCAATATGAATATCACTAGCACCCAGTTTATCTGCTTGATCTATCAGGTAATCGAATACTTGATCTGTACCGACAGAGTTTAATGTCTTACTCACCTGCGCTATCGTATCGCTATCACCCTCCCGAGCAATTTCAATATCATCATAGATGACTTTCTTTGGCGGATCGTAGCGAAGCATAAAAGCCTTAAAACCACTGTTGCTGATCAGCAAGAACTGTGTGCGTTCCCCGTGATCACTGTAGTTAAGCTCCATTCGCTGAATAAGAGACTGTGGCGTCTGACTCGTGACACCAAAACGATACGGCTGGCCTTCTGACCCAGCGACAAGCGGTACAATGTACCCTTTATACATATCTGCGATCTCGATTATGCCAGATAACAGAGGAAGGCTCTGCTCTACTTCGCGCGTATCAAGATATTGTAAGCCAAGTATGGCAGCTCTCTGCTGCGTAGCCTTTTCGTCCTGATCTCGTCGACGATCCTGAATTTTATCTTCGTCCATTGCACTTATGGTAACAGAAATCGGCGGACAATTGTAGTGGTATACTAG
>JAQBNP010000153.1 GCA_028288515.1 Flaviaestuariibacter sp.
TCGACGCCACTGCCCCGCCCGATACCGATGACCACAACAGGGGATCGGTGTCCGAGATCGCGCTGGATTCACCCATCGGTCCGCACGATCTCAGCGATACCGCCCGCGTCAAAAAATAAAGGCCGGCATTGACCGGCATTCGAAAAGTATTGATCGGGAAAAGACCGGGATCCACCTAAAGAGAAGGAAAGCCGGGAAGGATTTTCTGAATTTCGCGCTCGCTAACCACCACACACCATGAACAGTATCTTCCAACGCGACTCCACCCGCAACACGATCCGCGCTATTTCCGTGATCATCATGTTGCTGGTCATCGTCTCCATTTTTTCCTAAGGCTCGTAGTCATACGGCAGCTGGTCGGCAAGATTCTTCCAGCTCCAGTACCCCTGGTTGACCCAGCTGCGCTGCTCCGTGAAGAACCCATTGGGCTGCACCAGGATGCCATCCAGCAGGTCAACGTATGACATCTGCATCGGCACGTTCGCTGGTAGACCCATCTGCGACAGGTAGGCGGGGTCGGGTTTCGCTTTTGTGTACGTGATGCTGACCTTTCTTGGGAACCAGAGCTCCACCTCCACGGCCGTATCGGACGCATAATAATAGGTCGTATCGTAGGGGTTCACGAGGCGGTTGAATTTGGTGAGACTCTTGTCCGCCAGGATATCGACAAAGAAGCCTTCCTTTTTCAGTGAGCTGTCATAATACGAGCGAAGGAAGTGCAGGCGCGATCCATAATAGGCTTTCTCCCGCGCTTCTTTCCACGATTGCTGTAAGGCTTCGTCCCCCTGGAGCGGTTGGTAGAAGCAGTTCCCGCGGTAGGAATTGATATCGGTCTTATAATAATAAACGAAGGAATCGAGCGCATAGCGCAGTTGGTAGCCGAGCGCGCTGTCGGCGATCTGCAATGGTTCCGATGCAAAAACTTTGAGCTTCTCGGAGCGCTTGTAATAAAAAAACTTCAGGACCTCGGGGTTCAGCAAGGTCGTTTTCGCGGCGTTCGGCGTGGTGCCGATAAAACGATCGAGGAAGAAGCGGCCATACTTATCCCACCCGTCGGGCACCTCGTTGCTGCTCTGGATGACGACCTCGCTCAGGCTTTTGTCTTCTTTTTTCAAGGAGATATCGAGCGTGCGGTTCTCGGACGCATCAATGGTGATCCGCTCGGAGCCGTAGCCGGTAAAGGAAACGATAAGCTCGTACCCACCCTTGCCGAGCGCGATGCGGTAGGTGCCGTCATTCTTCGTAATGGTGCCGATGGTGGTGTTCTGGGCAAAGACCGACGCACCTTCAAGCGGCAGCTTCGTATCCGCATCGGTAACGGTGCCGGTGATAACGGCCTGGGCGAAGACGCTTCCGGTCGAGAAGAGCAGAAGCGCCAGGATCATGGTTCTCATAGGAGATGAAGATACTGAAACAGGTTCATCCCCGCCTGACATGCGCAGCATCCCCCGCCACTTTACAAAGACCGTAACATATCGGCTGATTCATCAGGCCAATGGGTTGTTGCGAGGAAACGAATACGAAAGCGGGGTCGGGTGGATCGTCACGCCCTTCTTTCCTTTTCAATTGAAGAAACTGATATTGATTGGGTCTTGAAGTGGCGGATGACACGTCTCAAAGGGGTGCGCCTTCGTGCAGGCCGGCCAGATAGTGCCTGCACGCTTCCCTGATCACAGCGTCGAGCGGTGTGAAACGGAATCCTGGCAGCGCGGCAAGCAATGCGCTGTTGTCGAACTCCGTTTTGCTGTGCGCCACCCGTGCCGATTCTTTAGTAAGAAGCGGCTTGCCGTCATTGAATAAATGCTTCAGTCCTTCGAGGCGCCACGCGATCTCTCCGAGGAACGGTGTGGCGAGACGATGGGGAGGCTTCTTGCCGAAGCCTTCAGCCATGGCTGTAAAAAGCGAGCGAAAGCTACGGTTCTCGGCGCTGACGATGAACCGCTTTTCAGTGATGTCGGAGCCCAGGAGGCGCACGGCTGCTGCAGCTACATCGTTTACGCCAACAAACCCGTTCACACCTTCGGTATACCAGGGGAACTCTTTGTAAGCATTGCGAAAGATCGCGCAACTGGAGTTGTGCCAGTCGCCATAGCCCAGGATGGTGCTTGGATTGAGGATGACGCCTTCGAGCCCTTCGGCAAAGCCGCGCCATGCTTCTACTTCTGCGTGGTACTTGCTGACAGCGTAGTGCGTGTTCGATGATGTCTCTTCCCAGGTCCGGTCCTCTGTTACTTTTTCAGCCCGCTTTGTGCGCCCCAGGGCTGCTACGGAGCTGATGTGTACAAACCGTCGAACACCATGATCGAGCGCGAGGTTTACGACGTTCCCAGTGCCCTCGATGTTGACGCGATTCATCACCGGCCTGTCGGCCGCGCGGAAGGACACCACCGCGGCGGCATGGACAACGGCATCCACGCCCTTCATGGCATCGTCGAGGGAAACCACATCGAGCACGTCGCCATCAACCCACTCAACCTGTTGGAGAATGGCTTCTGGAATGAAAAAAGGCGATCGCGTGCTGCGGCGAATGGCACGAACCGGAAGGCCCGCCTCCACCAGGTGCCTGATGAGGTAGGCTCCCAAAAAACCAGTGCCGCCGGTCACTAATACCATCGCTCTTTTCTTTTTCGGTTATTGATAATCGTAATAGCCCCTGCCAGTCTTTCGTCCGAGGTTGCCCGCCTCCACTTTTTCCCGCTGCAGGATGGAGGGACGCAGTCGTTCGGGATGTCCCAACTGCGCGTGGACCGAACAGCTGACGGCGTAGTTGACGTCATTGCCGATGAGGTCCATCAGGCGGAATGGGCCCAGGCGGAACCCGCGGTCTTCCAGGAGCCGGTCAATCGTTTCGAGGTCGATGCCTTCCTCTGCGAGCCGCAGGGATTCGATATAATAGGGTCGCGCGACGCGATTCACGATAAAGCCGGGCGCGTCGCGGCATACGACGGGCGTTTTGCCAAGCGTGGCCGTAAAGCTCGTGAGGGCGTCGATCACGGTGGGCGCGGTTTGCGCTGCGGCGACCACCTCAACCAGCTTCATGAGCGGGGCAGGATTGAAAAAATGCAGGCCGGCAAACCGCGCGGGATCATTGATGGAACCCGCGAGGGACGAAATGGACAGCGATGACGTATTCGAGGCGTAGATCGTCTGCGCCCCGTTCACTGCAGCCAGCTCGGTGAAGAGTGCCGCCTTTATGTCGGGCCTCTCCACGATGGCCTCGATGACGAGGTCGGCGACGCATGAGCTTACATCACTTGTATAAGAGATACGGGCGTTCATTGCATCAGCGTCATCCCTGGTCATCTTTCCTTTGGCGACGAGGGTGGAGAGGGTGGAGGGAATTGACATCGATGCCTTCTGAAGAACCTCCGTGTTGAGCTCGTAGAGGATCGTGTGGAATCCTGCCGCGGCGCAGACCTGCGCAATACCGCTTCCCATGGTGCCTGCGCCGCAGACACAAACCGTCCGGATCGTCATGTTGTGATTTATGGCATAAATTTAGGCGCTGTACGGATAGCGCCCGTTTTAAATGCGCGTACTGATTATGAACAGGAAACAACTGGCCTTTCTTTTTGCCGGCACTGCCGTTCTCGCAACCGCCGTTGTTCTGCTTGTCTTGCAGCGCCAGGAGTCCTCTACCGAAAAGCCGCCCAAGGGTGCGCCACAGCTTGATCTTCAAAATCCCGGCGACCAGTCCGAATTCACGACCTCGGCCACGGAGTCGGAAGTCGGGTAGAGGGAGTTACCATTGACGATTTGCGATTTTAGATTTGCCATTGAACAGCCGGTGAGCGCGAAGGGCGCAAAGGGAACTGCAAAGAAGATCCTCTTCGTGCTTCTTCGCGCTTTTCGTGTCTTGGTGGTTCTCCCGATTCACTTCACGACTCACCATTCACCATTCGCCATTGCGCACAGCCTCCTCATCTTTCCACAACTTTTATGGT
>JAQBNP010000095.1 GCA_028288515.1 Flaviaestuariibacter sp.
ACGACAGCTTTTGGCTGTACAGGGTCCGATACCATCACGATCAAGCCTTTCTGCACGGACGTGCAGGCCTTCGTTCCGAATGCCTTTACACCGGACGGCGACGGCGTCAACGATATCCTGATGGTGCGCGGGAGCGGCATTGCACAGGTGAAGACCTTCCGCATTTTCAACAGGTGGGGAGAGGTCGTTTTCGAGCGCGGCAACTTCGCGCCAAATAACCCGGCGTTCGGGTGGGACGGCAAAGTGAAAGGGATTTATGGACAGCCCGATGTGTATGTCTACACCCTGGAAGTGATCTGCGAGAACGGCGTGCCGTTCACCTATAAAGGAAATGTATCCGTCTTAAAATAGTGACTATGAAACTGAAGCTGACCCTCGGATCCCTTTACCTGCTGCTGGCGCTATCGGCCGGCGCGCAGGACATCAACTTCTCGCAGTTCTATGAGCTGCCGCTGTTGCGCAACCCGGCACTGGCAGGCAAGTTTCGCGGGGACATCCGCGCAACGAGCGCCTACCGAAGCCAGTGGAACAGCGTAACCGTTCCGTACAAGACGCAGGCGCTCGGTGTCGAGATGAAGTACGCCGTGAGCCCCAGCTCGGACGACTATATCAGCCTCGGCGTGCAGCTCACCAACGACATAGCGGGCGACTCCAAGCTTGGTAAAACGCAGATCATGCCGATGCTTGCCTATCACAAGCTTCTCAATACGTATCGCAATACCTACCTGTCCGTGGGCTTTCTCGGGGGGGCCGTGCAACAGCGCTTCGACCCCACCGGCCTGACGTTTGACGAC
Source organism: Flaviaestuariibacter sp. (assembly GCA_028288515.1). Lineage (GTDB taxonomy): Bacteria > Bacteroidota > Bacteroidia > Chitinophagales > Chitinophagaceae > Flavisolibacter. Next base: position 795 of record JAQBNP010000095.1, read on the forward strand.
CGGTTTGTAGGCGGCGCCTACAGCCCGACGAACCCGACGCACCAGACCTTCACGAACACAAACGTAATCTACTGGGACGCTGCTGCCGGCATCACCTACAGCAGCGAGACGACCGGCGGCACGCAGTATTATATCGGAGCCGCCTACTTTCACCTGTCGCAGCCAAAGGTCGCTTTCAACCCAACCAACGACATGCGCCTGAACCGCAAGATCGTTCTGAACATGGGGCTGTCGGCTCCGGTGGGGGAGTACAACACGCTTGTTTTTTATGGCGACTATTTCACGCAGGGCGGCAATAGCCAGGCCCAGGGTGGCGTGTTGTACCGCCACGATGTGGAGATGGCAGACGAGCTGGAGAACACGAGCATTTCGTTCGGTGCTTTCTACCGTATGAACGACGCGGTGGTTCCGGTTGTAAAGCTCGACTACCGCAAGGTGGGCATCGGCCTGACCTACGATGCAAACATCAACAAGCTAAAGCAGGCCTCGCAGGGACGCGGCGGTTTTGAGCTGACACTTTCCTACAAAAGTTTCCTGAATATCCGCAACACGTCCTCCGACAAAATGCGCTGCCCGGTCACATTCTGATAATAAATTTGCCGCCATGCAGGAACTGATCATCAACGTGGGGCAGGTGGAAGACTACCAGACAATCAAAAATATTGACGCGCTCGACGCACTGTTCACGAAGGCGCGCAGCACGATCGTTAACGGAGAGTCGGTGGTACTGGCGCGGAAAGGCCGGGACGGCAGGATCGAACGATTCGATACGCTGACAACGCTGGACGACCTTGACAACTACCGCGACACGGTCTATAAGTACCTGTAAGGCTCCCCGATCGCGGACACTTCGTGTTGCCGTTTAGCTCGCTTGGTTTGTGAACTGTAGCGGCGCCGGTGTCCCGTCCGCGCACAAAAAAAGACCGCCGTGGCGGTCTTTCAGATATCCAATAAGTCCCTTAGATCAGGTTAACGCTTCGCTCCACAAAAGCGGTGAGGTCCGCGCCCTTCAGCATTCCCTGCGATAGAAGCGCCAGGTCAAACGCCTGCTTGGCGAGCTGGGCCTGCTCGTCGCCGCTTGTGGAAAGGATACGCGAGATGAGCTTGTGGTTGCCATTCACCGAAACCTTGTAGCTGTCGGGCAGCGAGCCGTAAAACTGCATGCCGCCCCCGCCGAGGCGCGCCATATCTTTCATGCGGCGCATCCATTCTTCCATTGTGATGGTAACGGGCATCTCCGTTTCGGTAAGAGCTTCAACCTCCACTTTCATTGCGGGGTTGCCGATCGCTTTTTCGAAGGCTTCCCTTACAGTATTCGTTTCTTCTTCTGACAACGCATGCTTCGCTTCGGATTCCTTTGTAATGAGCTTGTCGACAACGTCTGCGTCGACGCGCTTGAACGAGACCTTATCGAGCTTCATCTCGAGGTGCTGCATGAAGTGATTGTCAATCGGGGAGTTCATGATCAGCACATCGTAGTCGCGCTTGTTCGCTGCCTGGATATAGCTGTCCTGCCGTTCCGCGTCGTTGGTATAGAGGTAAATGAGGCGGCCGTCCTTGTCGGTCTGGAAATCCTTCACCTTGGCGTTGTACTCGTCGAGCGTGTAGTGTTCTTTTTTCGTGTTGGTCAGAAGCACGAAATCCTTCCCCTTCTCATAAAATTTTTCTTCGGAGAGTGCGCCGTACTTGACGAACAGGCCGATGTCGGACCATTTCTCCTCGTAAGATTTTCGGTCTTTCCGGAAGAGGTCGCCCAGCTTGTCGGCAACTTTTCGGGTGATGTAGGAGTTGATCTTCTTGACGTTCGAGTCGGCCTGCAGGAAGGAGCGGCTCACATTGAGCGGGATGTCCGGGCTGTCGATGACGCCGTGCAGAAGCATGAGGAATTCGGGAACGATATCCTTGACTTCATCGGTGATGAAGACCTGGCGGCTGAACAGCTTGATCTTGTTGCGCTGCACCTCGAAATCGTTCTTCAGCTTCGGAAAATAAAGCACGCCGGTGAGGTTGAACGGGTAGTCGACATTGAGGTGGATCCAGAAGAGGGGCTCCTCCGACATCGGGTAGAGCTCGCTGTAAAACTTCAGGTAGTCCTCGTCGGTCAGCTCGTTGGGCGCTTTCGTCCAAATGGGCGTGGTGTTGTTGATGATGTTGGGGATTTCGACGGACTTGTATTTCGGTTCGCCTTTTTCGTCCTCGCCATCTTCTTCCGTGTCCGTGCGCGTCCCGAACTCGATCGGGACCGGGAGGAACTTTGCATATTTATCGAGGATCTGCTGGAGGCGGCTGCGCTCGAGAAACTCCTCCGATTCCGCGTTGAGGTACAGGATCACGTCCGTACCGCGCTCCGTGCGATCGCCTTCCGCCAGCTCAAACTCGGTACTGCCGTCGCAGATCCAGCGGGCAGGCTCGGCGCTGTCCTGGTAGCTGAGCGTATTGATCTCCACTTTCTCGGCGACCATAAAAGCGGAGTAGAAGCCAAGGCCAAAACGGCCGATGATCTCGTTTGCGTCCTTTGCCTCTTTGAATTTCTCCATGAACTCGGTGGCGCCGGAGAACGCGATCTGGTTGATGTATTTCTTGATCTCCTCGGCTGTCATGCCAATGCCGCGGTCGGAGATCGTGATCGTCTTCGCGTGGGCATCCACCGACACACGGACGTTTGTCTCGCCGAGCTCGCCGTTGTATTTGCCGAGGGTGGCGAGGCGCTTCATCTTCTGGGTGGCATCGACGGCATTGCTGACGAGCTCACGGAGGAAGATCTCGTTGTCGGAGTAGAGGAATTTCTTGATGATCGGAAAAATGTTCTCGGTATGAATCGAGATCGTTCCTTTCTCTTGCACCATAGTCTTGATTTTATTATTGAGGTTTGCTGGCCGCAAGGTAACAAGAGCCATTCCAATTGGTTAAAGCGCGTCAGATTGTCAGCGGACCCGGGCAGATGCGGGGGAATGATGATCGTCGAC
>JAQBNP010000188.1 GCA_028288515.1 Flaviaestuariibacter sp.
ATCCAGACCGTGTTCATCTACATTCAGGGCTTTAAGCGAATGCTGGGTAATCCCGAAGTCTATCTGGCCGTCGTTCAGTACCTGTGCAAAATCACGCACACGGCGGAGCAAACCATTGGCGATACGCGGCGTGCCCCGGCTGCGGCGCGCGATCTCGCCGGCAGCATCAGCAGTAATGGGACCCTGCAGGATATCCGCAGCGCGGAGAATGATCTTCGTGAGGGTCTTTGAATCGTAATACTCGAGACGGGATTTGATGGCGAAGCGGGACAACAGCGGCGCCGTTAGGAGGCCGCTCCGGGTTGTGGCGCCAATGAGGGTGAACTGGGCCAGGTTGATCTGGATGCTGCGGGCATTGGGCCCGCTGTCGATCATGATGTCGATCTTATAATCCTCCATCGCCGAATAGAGGTATTCTTCCACGACGGTGCTGAGGCGGTGGATCTCGTCGATGAAGAGCACGTCATTGGGTTGCAGGTTGGTCAGCAGCCCGGCGAGGTCGCCCGGCTTCTCGATGACGGGCCCCGACGTTTCTTTGATATTAACGCCGAGCTCGTTGGCCACGATCCGCGACAGGGTGGTTTTGCCTAGGCCGGGAGGGCCGTGAAAGAGGACATGGTCAAGCGCTTCTCCCCGGATCTTGGCGGCCTTGATGAAGATCTTAATGTTTTCGATGATCTGCGGCTGCCCGGAAAAGTCCTCGATGTCGGTCGGGCGGATACCGTTCTCAAATTCCTTCTCGGCAGCGGAAAGGCCTTCCTTGCCGGACGATAAGTTCGGATTTGACATGTGGTAAATATACCGAAATCCGGGCGTGCGCACCGTTAAGAAAATGCAAGAAACAATTATTTGCATATACAAATGAACGATCGCTATCTTTGCGCTGTTCATGAAAACATCCGAGAGCAGATACAGCCAGTGCCTTTACTTCACCACGGCCGCCCTTGCGCGCAAAGTGGAGAAAATGGCCATGGACAGCTGGGCGCCTGTGGGACTGTCCCCGAGCCATGGCTACCTGCTGCTGGCCGTTGTGGAAGAGCCCGGTATCCAACCCTCGACCCTCGGCAGCCACCTGCAGCTGAAGCCCAGTACCATCACGCGTTTGATGGAAAAGCTCGAAGCACAGAAGCTGCTGGTTCGTATCGCCGAAGGAAAACAGACCTGTGTGTACCCAAGCCAGAAAGCGAAAGAAATGCTCCCGAGGCTGAAGGCCTGCGTGGCGCACTTTTCGGCCGCTTCCACGAAGCTGCTTGGCCGTGAAGAGGGCACCAGGCTTGTAAAAGACCTGGCTTCCGTTTCCGATCGGCTTGACCACTGATTTTTTTATTTTTTTAATTGCATATACAAATAATCTTAAATCAACGAACATGAAGTACGTCCTCACCGGCAGCGCCGGCAACATCACCAGGCCTCTTGCCTCCACCCTTCTTTCTGCCGGCCACCAGGTCGTTGTTATCGGCCGAGACGCCGCCAGGATGACGGAGCTCACTGCGCAGGGAGCAACGGCGGCGATCGGCTCCGTAGAGGATACTGCCTTCCTCACGGAAACCTTCCGCGGTGCCGACGCCGTCTACACGATGGTTCCGCCCCATCACAACCCCACGAGCTGGAAAGAGTATATCGGCACGATCGGCGCCAACTATGCCGCTGCCATTGCTGATGCCGGCGTCAAGAAGGTCGTAAACCTGAGCAGCATTGGCGCCCACGTAGCGGATGGGTGCGGTCCTGTATCCGGCCTGTACCGAGTGGAGCAGGCTCTCAACGGTCTCACCGGCGTTGATGTGCTGCACCTGCGCCCGGGATTTTTCTATCTCAATTTCCTCGGCACCATCGGCATGGTCAAGGGCATGAATATCATGGGAGGAAACTATGGCGACGCCGATACGAAGCTCGTACTTGTTCACCCCGACGACATTGCGGCCGTGGCTGCCGAAGCGCTGCAAAGCTTTTCGTTCACCGGTCATTCGGTCCGCTACATTGCTTCCGATGAGCGGACAACCGGCGATGTGGCGGGTGTCATCGGTGACGCCGTCGGTAAACCTGGGCTGCCCTGGGTTGAGTTCACGGACGAGCAAAACAGTGCCGGCATGAAGCAGGCAGGCATGCCCGATGAGATCGTGACCAACTACACGGAAATGGGCGCGGCCATGCGCAGCGGCATCATGCAGGAAGATTACTGGAAACACCGTCCCGCCCAGTTGGGGGCTACCAAGCTGGAAGACTTCGCGCGCAGCTTCGCCGCGATCTATGCAGCATCATAAGGTTTGTTTGCTACGGCTGGAAGGAAGTGGCTCGGCATCTTTCCAGCCGTATTTTTATGCCCTTACAGCAGAGTCATATGAAGATCGGAGTATTTGGAACGGGCAGCGTCGGGTCTGCGATTGCAACGGCACTTGTGGCCAACGGACATCATGTGATGATGGGAAGCCGCAGCGCCGGCAGCGAAAGAGCCGTTGCCTGGCGGGACAAGACGGGCACCAATGCGGCCGAGGGCAGCTTTGCGGATGCAGCTTCATTCGGCGAAATCATCTTCCTGTGCCTCAACGGCGCTTTTGTGCTCGACGTTCTGGCGAGCATTCCGGCCATGGACCTGCACGACAAGATCATCATTGATGTGACCAACCCGCTTGATTTTTCGGCCGGCATGCCACCGCGGATCCTCCCCGCTTTTCAAACCGTGTCTCTCGGGGAGCAGGTCCAGGCGGCCGTTCCGGGCGCCTACGTTGTGAAGGCACTGAACACGCTGAACTATAAACTGATGGTGGATGCACGCCTCGTCAATGAAGGCGACCACAACATCTTTATCTGCGGCAATGACACGGTTGCGAAAGAGCGCGTCAAGGACCTGCTTGTTGAGAATTTTCACTGGCGCGCCGACAACCTGTTGGATCTGGGCGACATTCGCACAGCTCATTGCACCGAGGCCATCGTGCCCTTCTGGGTGCTGGTCATGCAATCATATCACACACCGCTTTTTAATTTCAAGGTGGTGCATTGAGGGAGGGGTGAATGGTGAATAGTGAATTGCAGATTGGCGATTGCAGATTTTTGATGAATCGTTCAAGCTCTTTCCAAATCCGCAATCGGCAAATCTGAAATCGATTGCTGAATCGGGAATCGGTCGTTTGTAGAGGTGCCTACTTTCGTCGCTTCTTCGCTTCATTGCGTGAAAAAACCTGCTAAATGGGTTATCGTTCCGATTCAGCGCGGTTCATCAGGCCGAGGATCGTGTCCGGATCGGGGCAATTGTCCAGGAAACGGTCGCGTTCCGAATACCGGCACACGCCGGGATAATCGCCGCGAACTTCGCCCATGTCGATCACCAGCTGGAAATGAAGGTGTGGCGGCCACTGGCCGTTTTCCGCCGGCTCTCCGAACGACGCGATCCAGCTTCCCTTTGCGATGTCCTCTCCTTCTTTCTTACCCTCGATCGATGCCAGGCTGAGATGGCCATAAAGCGTATGAAAGAGCAGCCCGTCCACCTCGTGCTGCAGGATCAGCGTGGCCCCGTAATCGCCATACGCATCATTGAATGCGAAGCTGTGGACTGTGCCCTCGAGTGGTGCGTAAACCGGTGTGCCGGCGGGGCTCCACACATCGATCCCCAGGTGCAGCCGGCGGGGCTCGTCGGCCGCCGTATCAAACACGTGGCTTCGCTTGTAGATCGTACGGTGCTCATTGTAGCCACCGATCCCGTAGGTAGCGCCTGCAGCGGCGAGGCGACTGGCCACATAAGCGGAGAACCGCCCGGTATCGCGCAGCACATCGTCCGTGAGGTCCGGATTGGCCTCTGTAAAATCCATCCGCAGGAACCGGTCCGAATCCGTGACCGGAACAACGGGGTGAAACGCGCCCGCATAGCCCCTTACCCGCTCTTCAAAATTGTTTGCGTTCATAAACCCCAGTTTATATCTTTAAGGACTTCACGATTCAAAACTAAATCAATCATCATGAGAAAAAGACTATTGGCGCTTGCCGCCGTCGTCTGCGCCCTGTCCGGCATCGCTCAAAAAGCGCCGCTCTGGATGCGCTACCCATCCATTTCGCCAGATGGCAAGACCATCGTTTTCAGCTACAAGGGCGACATCTTCAAAGTGCCCTCTGCCGGTGGTGAAGCCATCCCCCTCACGCTCCACGAAGCGTACGACTACATGCCGGTCTGGAGCCATGACGGCAAATGGCTGGCCTTTGCGTCGGATCGCTACGGCAATTTTGATGTCTACGTCATGCCGTCCAACGGTGGGGAAGCAAGGCGCCTGACATACAATTCAAGCGCTGACGTTCCCTACGATTTTTCACCGGACAACAAGACCGTTCTGTTCGGCACCAACCGCAATGACGTTTATACATCGGCCCGCTTTCCACAGCGATCGCTGTTCCAGAAGCTTTACGAGGTGCCTATCACCGGCGGACGCTCCGTGATGTTCAATTCGGCAGGTGCCGAGTTCGCCCGCTTCAATGCGAAGGGCGACAAAGTCATCTTCCAGGACCGCAAAGGATACGAGGACGCCTATCGCAAGCACCATACATCGGCGGTTACCCGTGACATCTGGGTCTACGAGCCAAAGAAGGACGAGTACACACAGGTGTCCTCCTTCGAGGGCGAGGACCGTGAGCCGGTCTGGGGCAGCGATGACAACAGCTTTTACTACCTCAGTGAAAAGAACGGCACCCAGAACATCTTCAAAGGCACCCTTGGCAGCAAGGACGCCGTGCAGGTCACGAAGCTGAAAGACAATCCCGTTCGCTTCCTGTCCCGCGCAGCGGACGGAACGCTTTGCTTTACGAACGACGGGGAAATTTATACCATGAAGGAAGGAGGCCAGCCGCAGAAGGTGGCCATCCAGATCAATGCAGACACGCGCGGCAACGACGAGAAGATCCTGCCCGTGAATGCAAACGTGACACAAACGGCACTGTCGCCAAACGGCAAGGAGCTGGCGTTCGTGGTCCGTGGCGAGGTCTTCGTGACGTCCGTCGAAGGCGGCTACACCAAGCGCATCACCAACACGCCGCAGCAGGAGCGCAACGTGACGTTCAGTCCCGATGGCCGCTCTCTCTACTACTCCACCGAACGCGGCAACAGCTGGGATATCTACCGCGCCGTGATCGACCGGAAAGAAGAGCCGTACTTCTACGCATCCACGGTGATCCGCGAGGAGCCCCTGGTTGCAACAGGCGCGGATGAATTTCAGCCTGAGCTTTCTCCCGATGGCAAAGAGATCGCCTACCTCGAGGAGCGCAATCTTCTCAAGGTGTATGATATCGCTGCCAGGAAAAGCCGCACCATCGTTCCGAAGGGCATCAACTTTTCGTATGCGGACGGCGACCAGTATTTTACATGGTCTCCCGACGGCAAATGGCTTGCTTTCAATTCATCCGAAGGCCGTTGGGGCGAAGACGAGGTAGCCCTGATGAAAGCAGATGGATCCGGTGAGCGGATGAACCTCACCAACAGCGGCTTCTTCGACGGCGCTCCTAAATGGGCATTCGGCGGCAAGGCGCTGCTGTGGCAGACCGACCGCGACGGCAAGAAGCCGCTTGCTTACCAGGGTGCCCGCGAGACCGACGTGTACGCGATGTTCTTCGACCAGGATGCGTTCGACCGATTCAAGCTGACCAAGGATGAATTTGCCCTCCTCAAAGAAAAAGAGGACCGCGACAAAGAAGAAGCGAAGAAGGATACCAGCATGCGTATCTCCGCTCCAAAGAATGGCTGGGAACCGCTGTTCGAAGGGCTTGACAACCGCAAGATGCGGCTCACGATCAACTCCGGCAACATCTCCGACTACATCCTGAACAAGGAAGGCGACAAGCTTTTCTTCGCCGCGCGGATGGAAAAAGGATACGATCTCTGGATGACCAATCCGCGAACCCGCGAGACGAAGCTGATCGCCAAAATGGATGGCGGTCCCGCCGGCCTCGATGTTTCGAAAGATGGCAAGACGCTATTCGTTGTCAGCGATGGAAAGATCGTGCGGGTCGATGCTGAAAGCGGCAAGATCTCACCGGTCACCGTCAATGGGGAGATGGTGCTCAAGGCCAATGCGGAGCGCGCCTACATCTTCGACCATACATGGCGCCAGGTGGCCAAGAAATTCTATGACCCGAAGCTGGGTGGCGTCAACTGGGATCAATACCATGATACCTATGCCCGCTTCCTGCCGCATATCAACAACAACTATGACTTCCAGGAGCTGCTGAGCGAGTTTCTCGGCGAGCTCAACGCATCGCACACGGGTGGTCGCTTTTCACCGCGTGTTGAGAATGGCGATGCCACGGCAAGCCTCGGCATGCTGTACGACGAAACCTACGGTGGCGACGGCCTGAAGGTGATGGAAGTGCTCGAAGGCGGACCATTCATCAATGCCCGCACGAAGATCAAAAAAGGCGTCATCATTGAAAAGATCGATGGGGAGACGGTGGCCAGCGATACGGACTGGGCACGGCTTCTGAACCGCAAGACCGGCAAAAATATCCTTCTGTCGCTCTATGACCCCGAAACAAAGCAGCGCTGGGATGAAACCACGAAACCCATCACGACCGGCGAGGAGCAGGCGCTTCTTTACAAGCGATGGGTTGCCAATAACCGCAAGAAGGTGGAAGAAATGTCGGGTGGAAAGATCGGCTATGTTCACGTCCAGGGCATGAACGATGCGAGCTACCGCACGACGTATGAAGATGTGCTCGGCAGGGCTGCCGGTAAGGAAGCCCTGATCGTAGATACACGGTTCAATGGCGGCGGCTGGCTGCACGATGACCTCGTGACATTCCTCAGCGGCAAAAAATACCTGAGCTTCTCTCCGCAGGGCGCCACGCCCACGTCAAGCGAGCCGGCTAATAAATGGACGGCCCCGTCGACCGTGCTGATGAGCGAAAGCAACTACTCTGACGCTTTCATCTTCCCGTATGCATACCATGCGCTGGGCATCGGAAAAACCATCGGCATGCCGGTGGCCGGTACCGGTACGGCCGTCTGGTGGGAAACGCAGATCGACCCCACACTCGTGTTCGGCATCCCGATGGTTGCGACGATCGGCAAGGAAGGACGGCCAACCGAGAACCTGCAGCTCGAACCCGACATCAAGGTTCCGAACGACTACAAGTCCGTCCTGTCCGGCAAAGACCCGCAACTGGAGCGTGCCGTGAAGGAGATGCAGGAAGAGATCAAGCGACAAAAAGAAAAGAAAGGATTCTGATCCGTCGATAGCTCACTTTTCAAGCAAAGGCGCAGAGGTAAAGGGGCGATGGAAAGCCTTCCTTTATTCTCTGCGCTTTTTTTAAGCGCCTGCAGCCGATTCTCTACCCAAATTGGTTCGGCAAAGCAATGAACGACCTGCTTTTTTCGTTTAGAGCGCATGACCCGTATCCCACTGATCTGCCTCCTGGCCCTCCTCATGGCCCTGCCCGCCGCTTTGCGGGCGCAGCCTGTCACCGGTGTTTGGAAAGGCCGCATCGACAGGAAAAAAGTGGAGGTCAAGATCATCCAGAATGGTGACAGCCTGACGGGGACCTCCTATTATTTTGAGTCTGAAAACCGCTATCGCCGGTACCGCATCAAGGGCTATTTCGATCCGCGCGACAACAGCGTTGTGTGGTGGGATGACGTTCTGCTGGAAGAAAAGGGCAACCTTCTGTTCGGCAAGAGCACCCCTCTTCGCTCCGTAGCCGATTTCAACTGCCCGGGCGGCAACAGGATGTACCTCGATGGAAAAGCATCGCTGCGCGAAGACCCGGAGAACGAGCGCGGAACGGTTGGCCTGACGAAGGCCTCGGGACCCAGCTTCCCGGATGAATGGGATTATGTGATCGACAATTACACCATTGGCGCGAACGACCCGGACGTAATCGACAGCATCGAGCAGGTAGCGGCAGCGCCACGCACACACGCAGCCCCCGCACCGCGACCGGCGCCACCGGTGGCTTCGCGGCGGCCGGGAATGGTCAGCATCCCGCCGATGCCGGCAGAAATGCCGAAGGCCGTTGCGACGGCCCCTGCAAAGCCGCAAACGATCGAGGAAAAATATACGGCGCGTCAAAAGGTCGTGGCCCTGGATATCCCGGTGAAGGGCGATTCGATCCTGCTTTCCTTTTATGATAATGCCGAAGTGGATGGTGACTCGATCTCTTTGTTCCTCAACCACCGTCTCTTGTTCACGCATGTCCGGCTAACCGACAAGCCGTACACGATCCGGATCGCAGCTGCCGATCTCCAGTCTGAAAACGAGCTGGCGATGGTGGCGGAGAATCTTGGGTCGATTCCGCCGAACACGTCGTATATGGTGGCGATGGTGGATGGCACGCGGTATGCGGCGCAGCTGGCGAGCACGGAGAACAGCAGTGCCGTGATCGTGTTGCGAAAAGGAGACTGAACCTTCGGAATGTCATCCCGCAGGGAACTGGAACGTGGTCTTTGAACCACGAAGAGCGCGAAGGAGCACAAAGGGGATTGGCGATTTTAGATTGACGATTTTAGATTTTTGGAAAGTCTGCTGCTCGTCATTGCGAGGAACGAAGCAATCTCCTGCACCTTCAGGCTGTCATCCCGCAGGTACCCGAAACGGGCTCTTTGAACCACCAAGTCACGAAGAGCGCTAAGGAGCACAAAGGAAAATCCTTTGCGGTTCCTTTGCCTCTTTGGGTAGTGTCAGTTAAACTGTGTCAGGTGGGTTTTATAAAGATATTGGCATACGGTCACCGAATATGATTTTAAGTTGTTGGGTGGTGAGGGCCCAGTTCGGTAGGGGCATGGTCCACTTGCTGGCAATTCGTTGCTGGGCCAGGTAAATGAGTTTTAGCAGCGCCATGTCGTTTACAAAAGCGCCCTTGGTTTTAGTGACCTTACGCAGTTGCCGGTGGTAACCCTCGATGGTATTGGTGGTATAGATCACCCGCCGGATCGCCTCCGGATAATCGAAGAAGGTGGAGAGCTTCATCCAGTTGTTCTGCCAGGAATTCACGACCAGCGGATATTGCTTGCCCCATTTTGCTGCAAAGGCTTCCAGGGCTGCTTCTCCCTCACTTCGGTTGACAGCCCTATAGACGCTCTTAAGATCCCGCATCACCGGCTTTTGGTCTTTGGAGGCTACGTACTTAGCCGAGTTGCGCAACTGGTGAACAATGCAGCTCTGCACATCGCAATATGGGTACATGGTCTTAATGGCCTGCTCAAATCCATTGAGGTTATCGATGCACGCAATCAGAATGTCCTCCACACCGCGGGCCTTCAGATCCGTGAGCACCGAGAGCCAGAAACGCGCCCCCTCCGATCCGCTCACATAGCAACCCAGCACCTCCTTGTGTCCGGAGGGCAGGATGCCCAGGATGTTATAAACGCAGCGGGTGACCACCTTAGCTGATTCCTCGTCGCGCACTTTGTAGTACATCGCATCCAGCCACACAATAGGATAAACGGCTTCAAGTGAGCGTACCTGCCAGGCTTTCACCTGAGGCACAATGCGGTCGGTGATCTCGGAGAGCACGGTGTGGGAGATCTGGGTGCCGTAAATTTCTTCCAGGTGACCCGAGATATCGCGAAGCGACATACCCAGCCCATACATGCCCAGGATCTTGTCCTCAAGGGAATCGGCAAGAATGGTCTGTCGCTTTTTAACCAACTCTGGTTCAAAGCTCCCCAGGCGGTCGCGCGGCGTAGCCAGTTCAATGGTGCCGCCCGAGGTGCGCAGTTGCTTGCGGGAGTGCCCGTTACGCCGGTTCGACTCTTCTTCTAAATACGGCTGTTCTTCTTTTAAATGTCCAGCCAGTTCGCCTTCCAAAGCCGCTTCCAGCAACTGTTGCAGCAACGGACCAAACGCGCCTTCCTTGCCAAATACAGGCTTACCACTCATGAACTGATCCAGGGCCAACTTCCGGGTTGCCGCATCGATACCCCCC
>JAQBNP010000196.1 GCA_028288515.1 Flaviaestuariibacter sp.
GGCTCAAAAGACCGTGCAGGGACATGTGGCCGATGCGGAGACAGGGCAACCCGTTCCCGGCGCTTCGGTCTTCCTCAGCAACACGTCGGTTGGGACAACCGCCAACGCACAGGGTGATTTCACCCTCGCGCTGCCTGCGGGCCGCTACGACCTCATCGTGTCCTCCATCGGGTATGAAACCCATAACCAGACCATACAGTCGGCCAGCGTCGCCGACGTGCTGGCGATCCGTCTCCGGCCCCGGGCAAAGGAGCTGGCCACGGTTGTCGTCGAGCCTTTCGAAACGAACGGCTGGGAACGGTGGGGCCGGTTCTTTCTCGAAAATTTTATCGGCACCTCCGCCGAGGCGAAGCAGTGCGTTCTCAGGAACAAGGAAGTCGTCAAGTTCCGGAACAATAAATCCACCGGCGAGATCACGGCCATCGCCCTCGAGCCGCTGGTGATCGAGAACAGGGCCCTTGGCTATACGCTTCGGTACCAGCTTGAGGACTTCAGCTACCAGTTTAAAACGCGCTACCTCTATTTCGGCGGCTACCCGCTTTTTACCGAGATGACCGGATCGCCCGCCCGCCAACGGCGCTGGGCGAAGGCCCGCGAAGCGGCCTACTATGGCTCCATGATGCACTTCATGCGCAGCGTTTTCACCAATACCATCCAGGAAGAAGGCTACGAGATGTACCGCCTCACGAAACTGCCCAATACCGAGCGCGCACGGGTGAAGCTGGCCCAGGCCGGCAGGTTCACCCGCCGCAGCGATGGCTCTGTCATGGCCAAAACCCTTCCCGCAGATACAGTGGCCTATTACGAGAAGATCCTTGCGCAGGAGGACCATACCGATATCGTGGGGGCAAAGCTCACCGGCGACAGCATCGCTTACGCAGTAGACGATGCGACGGCGGGGATGGACTTTACCGACTACCTGCTGGTGATCTACAAAAATGGCAGGACACCGTCCGAATACCGGCTGTATTCACCGAAGAATGTGGCGTGGATGTCTCAGCTGTCGCTGCCCAATGGCCGGGGCATCGAGATACAGCCTTCAGGCAGCTATTATATGCCCGCCGACCTGGTGAGCTTCGGTTACTGGGCCTGGTCGGAGAAGATCGGTTCCATGCTGCCGTTCGACTACGTACCGGCTGAAGCCCCGTTGCCAAAGGGCGCAAAACGGTAGAGAACATGCGCGGAATCAATACTCAAGTCAACCCTCCTCGGAATTTCAAATTCTGACGATTCGCTCCCCATTGATCATTGAATATTGAATATTCCGGTATCCGATATTCGATATTCAGAATTCGATATTCGATTTCCCATATCACCCCTTCGTACCTTTCTGCCATGATCTACCAACCGTCTCCGGGCCGTTATGCGGGTATGGAATACCGGCGCTGCGGCAACAGCGGGCTCAAGCTGCCAGCGCTCTCCCTGGGCCTCTGGCATAACTTCGGCGCCATCGATGACTTCGAGAAATGCCGCAGCATCGTGCACACCGCTTTCGATATGGGCGTCACCCATTTCGACCTCGCCAACAACTACGGCCCTCCTCCCGGCGGCGCCGAAGAAACCTTTGGAAAGATCCTGAAGAGCGACCTCAAATCCTACCGCGACGAGATCATCGTTTCCTCAAAGGCCGGCTGGCCGATGTGGCCCGGGCCGTACGGAGACCTCGGGTCGAAAAAATACCTGATCGCCTCCCTCGACCAAAGCCTCCGCCGGATGGGCCTTGACTACGTCGACATCTTTTACCATCACCGCCCCGACCCCGACACGCCGCTGGAAGAAACCATGGGCGCTCTCGATGCGATGGTGCGCCAAGGGAAGGCCCTCTACGTGGGCATCTCCAGCTACTCGGCCGCCGAAACCCAGAAAGCGGTGGCCGTGCTGCAGTCGCTCGGCACACCTCTCCTCATCCACCAGCCGAAATACTCCCTGCTGGAGCGGTCAGTCGAAAACGGCTTGCTCGACGTCCTATCGACGCGCGGTATGGGCTGCATCGCCTTCTCCGCGCTTGCCCAGGGGCTGCTCACGGAGAAATACCTGAACGGCATCCCTGCCGATTCACGCGTGGCAACCGCCGACAAGCGCGGCAACGGTGCGCTGGACCCATCTGCCCTGTCAGACGAGCGGCTGCGGATCGTTCGCCAGCTGGCAGCGGTGGCCGAAAGCCGAGGCCAGTCACTTGCCCAGATGTCCCTTGCCTGGGTGCTGAAAGACCCACGCATTACGTCCGTCATCATCGGCGCCAGCAAGCCGATGCAGGTGCTCGACTCCGTTCGGTGCCTTCACAAGCTGGCCTTCAGCGCCGATGAGCTGGCACAGATCGAAACCATCCTGTCTTCGTCGGTAACGGAATAGGCGCTTCCAATCGACCCAGCCCTGGAATCGCCTGCTCCCGGCAAAGGGGTGTGGATAAAAAATTTAAAGGCTGTATTCCTGAAATACTGTAGATTTAAGCTTTACTAACCAACAAAACTTCAACGATATGGCAGAGCAACTCACCGCTTACAACGTAAAGACCAAGGAAAAAGGCGTTCCCATCATGGATGCCGTGGTTACAAAAACTGCAAAAGGCGCGTACATGGTCCAGGGTCATGACGGCAAAGGCAATAAGCTGACAACACTGTGCAACGAGGCCAAAGCCCTCCAGGCGATCAAAGACGGCGTTGCGAAACAAGGCTGGTAATTCAAACAAGAAAGCATAGACAAAGGGCAGCTGAAAAGCTGCCCTTTGTCGTTCCTGTCAACGCCGCGTGCGCTGCTTACTTTTTATAGATCCGGTAGGCCGCGGAAAAACCAGGCGCCGTCAGCTTCAAAAGATAGACGCCGGATGCGAAGGCGCCGCTTTTCAGATCGACCACCGTCTTCTGCGGACCGCCCACCCCGCGCTTCGTAAAGCGGAGAACCCGCCGTCCCCGCGCATCGTAGACATCACCGGTCAGTTGCTCTCCCGGCGCGAGGCTTGTCGTCAGGAAGAAAAGCCCCTCCGAAGGGTTCGGATAAATGCTCCATGCCACAGCCTCCGGGAATGTCACGGGCCGGATCGCCGAATAGCGCACCGTTCCATCCGCATTCACCACCTTCAAGCGGTAATACCGCACCCCGAACTTATCGGGCTGGGTATCGGTGAACGAATAGGTAAGCATCGTCGTGCTGTTGCCCTGCGCAGGCACCGCCCCGATCAGCACAAAAGCGCCTGACTGCAGGTCTGCCGCACCGCGCGCAACCTCGACCTCGTACCGAAGCACGCTCGACTCGCTGCCCACCGACCAGTCAAGCAGCGCATTTCGGCCCGAACGAACGGCTCGAAACTCCATGAGCTTTACCGGCAGCGGCGTTCCTTTGTCAAGGCCGCCGTTATTGAGCCAGAACTCCGAAAATGAGCCCACCATGAATTCGGCATAATAGCCTTTGTCAAACGGAACAAGGGCGCGCCTGCCGACACCAATAAAGCCCCAGCTACCCTGCTGGTCGTCCGACACGCTGCCATTCTCAAAGGCCGTGTCCGGGTCGCTGTACTGGGAGATACCGAGTTCGTACGCACTGGACGGCCGGCTGCAGGTGGCGCAGCCTGTCGCCACCAGGAGCTTCTCCGTCTCCCGGTCCGTGAAGTAAAAACGGACGGCCACGGAATCGACAGGCTGCCGGTTTGCCGGCTTCACTGTGAGGCTCCGCGGATGATAGTACTGGTTATTCGCCCAGCGTGAT
>JAQBNP010000265.1 GCA_028288515.1 Flaviaestuariibacter sp.
CTTTGACGCATCTTCAGAACGCTATGACGCACCTTCAGCACGCTGTGACGCGTCTTCAGAGCGCTGTGACGCATCTTCAGAACGCTGTGACGCATCTTCAGCAGGCTGTGACGCTCCTTCAGAGCGCCGTGACGCACTTGAAAATGCATCGTGACGCATTTGAAAACCACCGTGACGCGGCTGAAAACCCCTGTGACGCTCTTGAAATGGATCGTGACGCGATTGAAAAGCGCTGTGACGCGTCTTCAAACCGCTGTGACGCTCCTGAAATGCATCGTGACGGGATTGAAAAGCGCTGTGACGCATTTGAAAACCACTGTGACGCGGCTGAAAACCGCCGTGACGCGCTTGAAAACCCCTGTGACGCGTCTTCAGAGTGCTGTGACAGGATTGAAAAACGGCATTTTAAACGGAAAGACCCTTTTGAAGCCCGGAAACTGTCGTCTCCGTTTGCATCCGCAGCGTTTGATCGGGGTATTGAGATCTTCAGGCACTTGATTCGCCCAGGTTTCCGGGAAACCAGGTGAACACAGGGAGCCGCGCGGCGCTTCCGGGCAGCTGGCCGTAAGGAAGACCATGGCCTGCGTCCAACAGTTTATGTTCTGTGGTGTTTTCGTCAACTCGATCAGCACGTACCGGATCTCACAAAACCCTGGCCGCTTCGGCTGTTCTTTGACTTTTGAATTCTGGATCCTGGATCTTGACTTCGCCTTCTACCAGCTTCCGCCTGCACCGCCACCGCCGCCGCTGCCGCCGCCGAACCCGCCAAAGCCGCCGCCACCGCCGCCCCCACCGAATCCACCGCCACCAAAACCGCCGCCGAAGCCGCCCGGGATAAAGATGGGGCCATAGCCACGCCGAGACATGAAGCCGCCGCCGCGCCCTCCGCCGCCACCCCCGAACATGCGGAGGATGAAGAAGAGAATGATGATGCCAAGAATGATGCGTGATGGGCTGAAGCCGCGACTGGCGCCCTCCGCGCCCCGGCGGCCCTGGTAGCCTGCCGGCGCGGTGTACTCGCCTGCGGCCGCGCGAAAGACCGATGTCGTCGCGGCGTTGAAGCCTGCATAATAATCCTTTTGCCGGAAGGCCGGCAGGAGATCGGTCTCAATGATATTTTTCGCGGTGATGTCGGGCAGCGGGCCTTCCATCCCGTAGCCGGTGCTGATCCAGACCTTGTGGTCGTCGGTGGCGGCAAGAATCACGACACCGTTGTCGCGCTTGGATTGCCCGCCGACGCCCCATTGGCGGAGCACCTGCAGCGCCACTTCGCTGATATCGAAATCTCCTGTGGTGGGGATGGTCAGGACCACGATCTGGGTAGACGTTGTGTCGTTGTACTGCAACAGCTTTTCCTCGAGCCGCTGTACATCCTCACCGGACATCACTTTTGCCCGGTCGTCGACCAGCCGCGGTGGATTAGAGACAGGTATATTCTTCCTGACCCAGTTCTCGACGCTCTGTGCGCCGCCAGCCAGCGAAAGGAAAAGGCCGATAAGGAGGAGGAGCTTCTTCATGGATCAATTGCCAAACACGATTTCGTCCGGCAGTTCGTTTTTATCCGTTTGCCTGTCATATGGAAAATAGAAGACGAGTGCTTCACCGAGGTCCGCGATGCCCTGGCAAACACCATCGGCAAGGTTCTCTTTCCGGAAATGAAGGAGCATCTTCTGAACCACGTCTTCCCAGTATTTCCGGCCGACCTTCTGGTGGATGCCTTCATCACCGTAGACCGCCGCCTGCTTGTCCTTGACGGCCAGGTAGACCAGCGTTGCATTGCGCTCCGCCGTTTTGTCCATCCCCAGCTGGAAGAAGATTTCAGAGGCGCGGTCGGCGGCATCGACAAAGCGGCAGTGGCTTTCAACATAGACGCGAACCTCGCCACTGGTGCGCTGCTCAGCCTTCTGGATGGCTTGCACCAGCTGCTCTTTTTCTTCGGGGCTGAAGAATTCCGTCTGCTTTTTTCGCCAGGGAAAGAGGTTCACGGCTTATCGTGTTGTGTCGAGACCGACCTGTGGAGCAGGTGTGGTCGTCGTGCCATTACCAAAATCGACATGAGGCGCGTTCTGCGACCCCGGATCGGCAGTAAAGCCTTCTCGTGGATGGAAGCCTGACATGCTCGCGAACATATTCACCGGGAACTTACGCACCTGGGTATTGTATAGCTGCACCTGGTCGTTGAAGTCGTTGCGTGCCGTGGCAATGCGGTTCTCCGTTCCTTCAAGCTGCGTCTGCAGGTTGCGGAATGCATCGTTTGCGCGGAGGTTCGGGTATTGCTCCACCGTCACAAGAAGGCGGCTCAGGGCACCTGACAGCTGCGTTTGCGCGGCCTGGAACTTCTGGATATTCTCAGGCGTGAGGTTCTCGGGGCTCACCTGCATCGATGTGGCGCGGGCGCGGGCGTTGATGACGTCATTGAGCGTACCGCGCTCGAAATTCGCTTCGCCTTTCACCGTGTTCACCAGGTTGGGAATGAGGTCCGCGCGGCGCTGGTATTGGGACTGGACATAGTTCCAGGACTTCTTCACGGACTCGTCGCTGGTGACAAGACCATTATATTGACCGCAGCCCCAGAAGAGCAGCAGGACAAGGATTCCAAGAATGATCAACAAGGGCATTGAACGTCTCATGACTTTTAGTTTGTTTGTTTAAAGTTAGTCCATCTCTGCAAATAGCACACCAGCAATAAAGCCTGCTATTTTGTCGTGCCGTCATTGATCGCGGCGATACCGGGCAGCTCTTTTCCTTCGAAGTATTCGAGCAGTGCGCCGCCGCCGGTGGACACATAGCTCACCTTGTCAGCATAGCCAAACTGGTTCACCGCGGCAACACTGTCTCCACCACCGACAAGCGAAAAGGCGCCTGCTTCCGTTGCGTCTGCAACTGCCTTCGCGATGGCCTTCGTGCCATGCTGGAATTTCTCCATCTCGAACACGCCCATCGGCCCGTTCCACAGGATCGTCTTCGATGCGTGAATGACCTTTGTGAACATGTCGCAGGCCAGCGCGCCAACGTCGAGCCCCATCCAGCCGTCGGGGATGGTGTTGCTCAACGCGGAGGAGATATTGGCATCGGCCGCAAACTTGTCGGCGATGATCGAATCGGACGGAAGGTGAATGCACACACCTTTTGCTTCTGCTTTCTGCAGGAGCTCCTTCGCGGTATCGATCCGATCATCCTCGCACAGCGAGCCACCGATCTTACCACCCATCGCCTTGAAGAACGTATACGCCATGCCGCCGCCAATGATGATGTCAGTGGCGCGGTCGAGCAGGTTTTCAATAATGAGGATCTTGTCGGAGACCTTGGCACCGCCGATGATTGCCGTAAATGGCTTTTCGGAACTGTGCATGACCTTTTCGGCGCTCGTCACTTCCCCCTCCATCACGAGGCCGAACAACCGTGAACCGGGTGCGAAGAACTGCGCAATGACCGCAGTCGAAGCGTGTGCGCGGTGGGCCGTGCCGAAGGCATCGTTGACATAGACATCGCCCAATGCGGCCAGGTTTTTTGCAAACCCCTCCTCTCCTTTTTCTTCTTCCTTGTAGAAGCGCAGGTTCTCGAGCAACAGCACCTGCCCCGGCTGAAGAGCCCCGGCCTTCTGAACCGCGTCGGTGCCAATGCTGTCGGCCGCGAATTGAATATCGGTTCCCAGGAGCTCCGCAAGGTGCGGCACGATATGCCTGAGTGAATATTTATCGGTCGGCCCCTCCTTCGGGCGCCCCAGGTGAGACATCAGGATGACCGAGCCGCCATCAGACAGGATCTTTTTGATCGTTGGGATCGTCGCCCGCATCCGGGTGTCGTCTGTGATGTTGAACTGGGCATCGAGGGGGACATTGAAATCAACGCGAACGAGCGCTTTCTTTCCGGTGAAGCTGGTACTTGAGAATTTCGACATGTTGGTTTCTTTTAACGGTCTTGAAGGGTGCGCCACCGCGTTGCAGCGGGGGCGAAACGCCGGGGCAAGATAAAAAAAACCGCGGCAGGCGCCGCGGTTTTCCAGGAGGCCCATTCAGGGCAAAGGCGTTCTGCTTATTTGTTGATGAGGCCTGCGAAGTACTTGACCGTGCGGACAAGCTGCGACACGTAGCTCATCTCGTTATCGTACCAGCTCACTGTTTTGACCAGCTGCTTATCGCCAGCCGTCATGACCTTGGTCTGGGTGGCATCGAACAGGGAGCCGTAGTGGATGCCGATGATGTCGGTGCTCACGATCTCGTCTTCCGTATAGCCGAAGCTTTCGTTGGAAGCAGCTTTCATGGCGGCGTTCACTTCGTCAAGCGTCACTTGTTTTTCGAGGATCGTGGTGAGCTCGGTCAGGGAGCCGGTGATCGTCGGAACGCGCTGCGCGTTTCCGTCCAGCTTGCCTTTGAGCTCCGGAAGCACGAGGCCGATGGCCTTGGCCGCGCCGGTGCTGTTCGGAACGATGTTCTGGGCTGCGGCGCGGGCGCGGCGAAGATCGCCTTTCGGGTGCGGGGCATCCAGTGTATTCTGGTCGTTCGTATATGCGTGAATGGTGGTCATGAGACCTGTAACGATGCCCCACTTGTCCTGCAGGACCTTCGCCATTGGTGCCAGGCAGTTGGTGGTGCAGGAAGCGCAGGAGATGATCGTCTCGCTGCCATCGAGGATCTGGTGGTTTACGTTGAAGACAACGGTCTTCAGGTCGCCGGTAGCGGGTGCCGAGATCACGACGCGCTTGGCGCCCGCAGTGATATGTGCTTCGGCCTTGGCCTTGTCTGTAAAGAAGCCGGTGCTTTCGATAACGACGTCGACACCATGAGAGCCCCAGGGGATCTGCGCCGGGTCTTTCTGGGCGTAGATGCGGATCTCGTTACCGGCGACAACGATGGCATTGTCCGTGGCGGTGACATCCTCGTTGAAGCGGCCCTGGGCGGAATCGTATTTCAGAAGGTGCGCAAGGACGGCAGGGCTCGTAAGGTCATTGATGGCAACGACGTCGATGCCTTCCATGTTGTGGATCTGGCGAAACACCAGGCGTCCGATCCTGCCGAAGCCGTTAATGGCAACTTTTACTGACATATTCTAGAGTATTTAAGGTGAAAAATGCGGGGCGAAGGTAAGGGAAATCCGGGGCGCATGATGAGGAGAGGGCGGATCGAAGAGCGGAGATGAACCGCTTGATGGACTTCGCCGGGCGTGCGAAGGCCTCTTCCTGTCGGCAGTGTTCCCTGAGTTGGATGATGTATCCAGCCCGGTTGCTGTTGTCTCACCCGGGTTGTCACCAGATAGGAATAGCCCGGCGTAAACCGGGCTATTCCTGCACGAGAAGCTTTCTGTCTTAATGCATGGCCGGGCTGCCCTGGCGATGCCCGCGCTGCTCGGTTGACGAGTGGCGTTTCGTCAGCAGCGACGCGGCGATCTCGAACAGTCCAAGCACAAGGTGGGGCGCCCTCACTTCATCGGCGAAACCGAAAAGCCAGGGAGAGGCTGCGAGAAGGACACCGCTCACCAGGTCGAGGGCGAGATGCGTCCGCATGGAGAGCTGCTGGACGGCGCCCATTTCGTAGTTCGTAAAGAGACTATACACGATGGCGCCGGCGCCCAGGATGACGGGTACCCATGTTTCCGCTCCGCCCCCGTCGAAATTGAAGATCCATGGCGCCGCGATCAGCAGCGCGCCCACGATGTAGTCAAGAATTCCGTGGGTCTTTGTTCCAATCATTCTCATAACTGATAGATTTATTTCATCATATAAATCGCAGAAACGGTGCCAGCGGAACACAGCTATGCTGAAAATGTGGAAAACTAAAATTTTCCGCAAACCCAATGGCAGAGAGGATTTCACGCCGTGGTGACCAGGCTGAGTGCATTTATTTTGGGGCTTGAGAGAAGGTGATGGGGAGAAAAATTGCAGCCGGCTGCTTTGCATCCTAAAAAAAGATCGGTACATTGTCGTCACTTGACTGACATAACAAGTTTTGATTAGAACCGACGCCCGCTGCTTTCGCGCAGTGGGCTTTTTTATGATGCGAGAGGCCGTGGCGGAAGCCCGGACATCTGAGAAACGGTCAGATGCATCGTCAGCCCAACATTGCCTCCGTTCACGCGTAACGGCAACGTAAGCCGCAGGCCAGCAGATGATCAAATGGTCAAGGGAGCCCCTTGTTCCCAGGCATCGTACGCGCACGAAAAAGCCCCACCGTTTGGTGAGGCTTTCGTACCGCGTACGGGATTCGAACCCGTATCACCACCGTGAAAGGGTGGTGTCCTAACCCTTAGACGAACGCGGCGGGTTATCCCTGTTTTTCGGGAGTGCAAAGATATGGGGGTGCCTCTTCGCTTCCAAAACTTTTCCATAAAAAAAGTCTCCCGCGGGGAGACTTTTTCTTTCGCACCAAAAGAGGCACTTAATTTTTTGCAACATCAAACTTGCGGAAGATGCTCTTCACTCCGGCCTGGATCTCCTTGCTGGACAGGTTCCGGCTGTTGACTTCGTCGGTCGTCCAACCCTGCCAAACGGTCTTGTCCGTTTTCGCATCGATCAGGCTGATCGTGATCGTGCCTTCGCGCACCGCCTGCTGCTCGCGGTCGTACCCAAGAAATTGCGATGGGTAGTACACCGGCACGTAGCGGCGGGTATAGGCGTTGTAGAAATAACGCGTGAACGGCTGCGAATACACCGGGTTGTTCTGCTCCCGGATCGAGCGCTCCACCAGCACATCATAAGCTAAGAGAACGTCGGGGTTCGACTTGGATTCGCGCCAGCCATTCTTCGCCATCTCGGCATTCACCGCATTGCGGATCGTGCGGGCCGTGAGGTCGGAGATTGCCACGCTTTTACCGGTGGTGTCGTCCGAGCGCTTCTCCGCCCAAGCGAACGTTTTGTAATTGTTGAAATTGACGGTCTCGTCCTTTTCAACATGTGCCACGCTCGAGCAGCTCGTCAGCAGCAGACCGGTCAGCGCCAGCACACTCAAGAACTTCAGGTATTTCATATCGTTTGCTCCTTGTTTTGCCGGTATAACGACAAAAAACGTGCAGGCATGTGCAAAAAGATGTGAAAATTATTCCAAGCGAAGCCTTTTGAAAATCAAGCTTTTAAAACGCGACAGCTAGGTCAGCCCGATCTCGCTGTGGGCATCCGGCACCTCCACGTCACGGAAGCCGCGCCCGACCAGCCATTTCTTAAAGTCAAGCTGGACGTCATACTCGCCATGGACAAGGAAAAGCTTCCGCACGGCGTTCTTGTCCTGCCCCGAAAGCCACTGGCTGAGGTCTTCGTAGTCTCCATGGGCGCTCATGCTCCTGATCGCCCCGATCGAGGCGTTGACCTCGTGCCGGACGCCAAAAATGCCGACCTCTTTCTGGCCGGCCATCAGTCGGCCACCGAGCGAGTGCGGCTCACAATAGCCGGTCATCAGGATGGCGTTGCGCGAGTTCTCGATGTTGTTGCTGATGTGGTGTTTCACGCGGCCGGCCTCTGCCATCCCGCTGGCAGACAGGATGACGCAGGGCTCATTGCTGTAGTTCAGCTCCTTCGACTCCTCCACCGAGCGGATATAACGCAGGCCGTTGAAATGGAATGGGTCGTCATCCGACTGCAGCACTTTCTGGATGGCCCGGTTGAAATATTGCGGGTATTTTTTGACGACCTCCGTGATGGCCGTGCTCAGCGGACTGTCCAGGTAAATTGGCACTTTCGGCAGCCTTCCTTCGAGCTCAAGCCCATTCAGCGCATAGAGGATCTCCTGCGTACGGCCGAGGCTGAATGCCGGCACGATCAGCTTCCCTCCCTTCTCAATGCAGGTCTTCGTGATCCACTCAAGCAGTTGCTCAACCGAGCTCGATACCTGCTCGTGAAGGCTGTTCCCGTACGTTGATTCCATGATGATGAAGTCCGCCGGTGGAAAGGCTTCCGGCGAACGCAGGATGACATCGCGGTAGCGCCCGACGTCGCCGCTGAACGAGAGGGCGTGGTTCTTTCCATTTTCGGTAATGCGCAGGTGGACGCAGGCGCTGCCGATGATGTGGCCGGCATCGGTGAAGAGAGCCTGAACGCCATCGATCACATCGAACCAGGTACCATACGGTCTTTCCTCGAAGGAGCCGAAGCTTGCTTCGGCATCGGCCTTGGAATACAGGGGCTGTACCAGCGGACGTCCCTGCGCCTTGCTTCCCTTGTTGTGGTATTTGGCATCGCTTTCCTGGATCTCGGCTGAATCCTCCAACAACAAGGTAGCGAGCTCGCGCGTGGCATCCGTGCAGTATATCCGCCCGCGAAAGCCTTCCTTTACAAGTTTCGGAATGAGGCCTGAATGGTCGATATGGGCATGCGACAGGATCAGGGCGTCGACGGAAGCAGGATCGAATCCGAACGTGCGGTTGAGAGTGTCGGTGTCTTTGCCGAGGCCCTGGAACAGGCCGCAATCGAGCAACAGTTTCTTGCCTGTTTTTAATGTCAGCAAGTGCTTGGATCCGGTAACGGTGCGGGCGGCGCCATGGAATGCGATCTTCATAGAGAATGATTTGTTGCTGGTAAGGTAGCCCATTTCAACGGGCAAGACATGGCCGTGCTTTGAATCCAATGCAAATATCCCAGAGCCAGGTACATTCGCGTCGATAACCGCCAGCCATGAATTTAAGAAGATGGCCACGTGCGTTCATTGCCACTGGCGGTCGTCGCGCAAGCAGGTTGCCGCGATGCCCTCCACGATTCACCGTTTCGCCCGAAACGACCACGTGAACGCAAACTCGGCAACGACCTCGCCGGCGGCGTTCCGTCCGGTGGACACCACTGTTACCGCTTCACCCGCATCCGCTGCACGGGCGGAGGCAACTGCCTTGGCGATCTTCGCTCCGTCCGCGCACGTGAACCAGGTTGTGCCCGTTGCCTTCTTCAGGAACCGTGCCTCCATCCCTGTGATCAGCATGCTGACAGCAGGCCGGCTTCCCTGCAGCTGCGCCATCGCCAGCACACCGGTGCTCAGCTCGGCTGCCATGGCAAGGCAAGCAAAATAGGTCGACCGAAAAGGGTTTTGTGTGAACCACCTGTAGGGCACTGTTACCATGCACGTGTTCTCCGTGGCCTCCTTGACGGAGAGCCCTGCGAGAAAAGCCGCCGGTAGTTTGGCCAGCAGGAAGAGACGCAGCTTGAACGGGCTGCGCACACGGTCGAGAAATGTTGACGCTGCGGGAAAAGACATGGGTCAAGTTACGAAGGACAAGGCAAGTCACCCGTCCCGACCCACCAGCTTCAAAAATCGATGTCCGCTTATTGTTCGCGGTACGCTTTCTCGTCGAGTGCCGCCGGCGCCCATTGCATGAAAAACTCCTTCACCTTGGCGGCATCGTAACCCTTGTCAAGCTCGAGGTAGGAGCTGTTTTGCGTATGAAGGCGATTGCCTTTCCCATCGAGGATCACGAAGACGGGGAAGCCAAATCGCTGGGGAAAACCAAGCTTCTTCAGCGCCGGTAAGTTCCGATTCTCTTTGCTGTAATTGAGGTGGTAGACAATATAATTGCTGTCGCGATAACGCTTGAGCGCCGGATCGCTTTCCACGAATCCATTGAACCGGTAGCACCAGATGCACCAGTTCCCGCCGACCTGGATCATGACGTGCTTTCCCTCGCGGCGGGCACGGCTGACGGCCGTTGAAAGGTCTTTAGCCACATTGGCAGCAGGGTTATAAAGCTTGGCCGTATCACCGGCGTGCGAGCTGAGGGTTGCGAGAAGAAGAAAGGATAAAAACCAGCGCATGATCCAGAATTTGGGGCAAGCTACACAGGGAAATCGCTTCTTTGCACCGGCAATCAACCATTTGGTAAAACTTAACGTCCTCAAGTTGAAATATTTCACCACATTTGGCTCCTAATTCTTTTCATCTATGAAACAAATTTTCCTCTTCGCTGCGCTGGCTGTCGCCACGACCGGCTTCTCCCAGAAAATAAACGGCAAGCTTTCGTTCCCGAAGGGACAGAAGCTCGAGGTCACAACCGAGACCAAAAAAGTAAACTCCATGGAAGCGATGGGGCAGTCGATGGAAACAACCGTCACCAGCACGATCACAGAGGTCTACGACGTCCAGGACGCCAGCGCAACCGGGGCAACGATCGAGCACAAAGTGAAGCGCCTTGTCTTCAATATGGAAGCACCGATGGGCGGCCAAAGCTTCGATTCCGAAAAAGCCGATGACCGCAAAGGCGAGATGGGACAGCTGCTCGACAAGAAGCTCCTCAAAAACAAGTACACGGCCACCCTCGACGCATGGGGTCGCATCACCGCTATCAAATCGGACGACGATAACCCGCAAGGCAAGAAGACCGAAGAGGACGAAATGGCATCGATGATGAGCCAGCAGCTCGGCCTCGGCATGGTCCTGCCAAAAATTGGCGAAAGCGTCAACTTCAAGCTCCTCCCCGAGCGCGAGGTCGGTGTGGGCGATACATGGTCCGACAGCACCGTCACCGGCAGCAACCGCATCGTTCGCAATTTCAAGATGACCGGCATCACCGACAGCGAGGTGGCGCTCGACTTCACCACAGATTCAAAAGTGGAGATGACCCAGCAAACGATGGGACAGGAAATGACGGTGACCGCGGTTGATAAAGCCACGGGAAAGATCACTCTCGATCGCAAGACCGGCCTGTTGAAAATGATGACGTCGACGTCAACAACCGAAGGCAACATCGACGTGCAGGGAGCGTCGATCCCTCTCACGGGCAAGTCCACCACAACAACGACCGTTAAGCCGATGTAAGGATCAACGACCTTATAAAAAAAATCCCGCTGGTGACAGCGGGATTTTTTTATGCCGGAAGAACCTCGAGCTGGTTGCGCAGAAGATCAGAAAACTCATCGCGCTTGCGGACCAGGTGGGCCTTCCCGTCAAGCACGAGCACTTCCGCCGGCTTGAAGCGCGCGTTGAAATTTGACGACATCTCGAACCCGTATGCACCTGCATTGTAGAAAACCAAAAGATCGCCCTCTTTCACTGGTGAAAGGCGACGGTCCCACGCGAACGTGTCGGTCTCGCAAATATTTCCAACCACCGAGCATACCTGCTCCTCTGGGCCGGGGTTGCTGATGTTCTCAATGCGGTGATACGCATCATAGAACATCGGGCGGATCAGGTGGTTAAAGCCGCTGTCGACGGCCACGAATCGCGCCGCCGGCGTTTCCTTGATGACGTTCACTGTTGTTATAAAATAGCCGCACTCGCTGACGAGGAATTTTCCCGGCTCAAACCAGACCTGCAGCTTGCTGGCGGCGGGGTGCGCGGAAAAGAGCTCGGCCACTTTTGTTGCCAGCGCGTTCATATCGGTCTCGGAATCACCCTCCTGGTAGGGAACCTTGAAGCCACCGCCCAGGTCGATGAATTTCAGCTCATGAAAATGCGGGATGATATCGAACAGCACCTCGATGCCTTTGATGAAAACGGATACGTCCTTGATATCGCTGCCGGTATGGATGTGGAGGTTGTGGATGCAGATCTTGTAGCGCTCCATCAGGTCCTTCACCTGGGGAACATGCTCGATCGGGATGCCGAACTTGCTGCGCTCGTGACCAGTGGAGATCTTGATGTTTCCACCCGCCATGATGTTGGGTCGCAGGCGGATGCCGACGGGATAGCTGTGTCCAAATGCCTGGCCGAATTTTTCAAGATTGGAAAGGCTGTCGATGTTGATGATCACGCCGAGCTCCTTTGCTTCGCGGATCTCGCTGAATGAAATTCCGTTGGACGTATACAGGATGCGATTTGACGGAAAACCCGCATGCAGGGCGAGCTTCACCTCGTTGATCGAGCTGCAGTCGACGTTCGCGCCCAGCGCTTTCATGTGGCGCAGGATATTGATATTGGTCAGGGCTTTGCACGCGTAAAAGAAAACTGTATCGGTGTTGCGGAAGGCCTGTTTCAGCTTGCCGAACTGCTCTGTGATCTTTTCGGCGTGGTATACATAAAGGGGCGTGCCGTACTCCTGCGCGAGTGCCGAGAGCTGTTGCGATGTAAGTTTTTGAGACATGGGTGCGAAGATAAACACGCACCGCGATCGCCGCGAATCTTTAGGAAGCGTGGTCCTCGCCGGCCGGCTCATCATCCTCATCGTCCGAGGTCCGGTCCGGGCTCAGGTCGGTGCCTTCGATCTCGTCGGCGGTGAAGATGATCTCGTCAGAGCTTTGCTCGATCTCCATTTCCTTCTGCTCCTCTTCGGGAAAATCAGATTCGCTCAGCGCATCCGTATCTGCGTCTGGCGCGGGCATAGCGGTCGTTTCATCTTCAGGCGCGACGGGTGCGTCGTCATCGACAGGCACGCCGTTCATGACGTTCTGGATCGGGCCCGCAGAGGGGTTTGCAATTGCCTGCTCTCCGATCAGCTCGCCTTCGCCGGTGACAATAAGGCCGGAGCTTTCGAAGTCGGAGTCTTTGATGATGGTCGGCTGCACCACCTGGTCGGCGAGCACCTCGCGGATCTTCGGAAGATCCTCGGGGGAGTTGATACCGAAATAATCCATGAATGTTTTAGACGTCCCGTAAACCAGGGGGTGGCCGGGCAGCTTCTCGTTGCGGCCGGAGATGACGATCAGCTCTTTTTCGAGCAGCTTCTGAACGGCATAATCCGAGCTGACACCGCGGATGGATTCGATCTCGCCTTTGGTGACGGGCTGCTTGTACGCGATGATGGCAAGGGTTTCCAAAGCCGCTGCGGACAGGCGCTTCAGGAACTTTTCTCCGTTGAGCTGGGCCACGGTCTTATGAAATTCCTTCTTGGTCAGAAACTGCCACCCGCCGCCGCTTTCGCGCACTTCGAAGGGATAGAACTCGGAATTGTATTTTTCAACAATGCCTTCCAGCGCAGCATCCACTTGCCCGGGAGCGATCTTGTCTTCCATGAAGCCGAACGCGCTGTTGATCAGGTCCGTTACTTCGGGCGACGTGAGAGGTTTATCGGAAGCGAATATGAGCGCTTCAATATGAGGAATCAGACTTGAAATTTCCATGATGTAGCTATGAAAATAGGCAAATTAGGCTGATGTTCAGATCAAAAAAATGCAGACATCCGAACCGCTGCGCGCATTCGAATACCTGCATATCCGCGGAGCGGTTTTACGATCAACCTTGCAGGGCGGCAGCACCGCTGACGATCTCCGTCAGCTCCGTGGTGATTGCTGCCTGGCGGGCACGGTTGTAAGAGATCTTCAGGCTCCGCAGAAGCTCGTTGGCATTCTCGCTTGCCTTGTCCATGGCCGTCATGCGGGCGCCGTGCTCGGAGGCATTCGCGTCCAGCACCGCCTTGTAGAGCTGCGTGTTGAGGATCTTCGGCATGAGCTCCGCCACCAGCTGCTCCTTATTGGGATCGAAAATAAAATCTGCTTTCGTGGAATGTCCGGAACCTGATGCTTTCGCGATCGGCAGGAACTGCTCGGACACGAACCGCTGTGTCGCAGCATTCTTGAACTCGCTGTACACAACGTCCACGGCATCGAACTCGCGGTTCAGGTACGCTTCAACAGCAGCACCCGACGCCTTTTGCACGTTTTCGAACGTGAGATTCAGGAAAATGTCCTTGTGGGCATCAGAAACCGGGTACTGGTTCTTGGAAAAATGCTCGTAGCCTTTCTTTCCAATGCTCCAGATCGTTACCTGCTTGCCGCTGTATTTTTCAGCAATGGTCTGCTTCGCCAGCTTGATCACGTTGGCATTGTAGGCCCCGGCAAGACCGCGGTCGGACGTGATGACGATCAGCAGAACCCGCTCGATCGGGCGCTCGGTGGCAAGAGGGTTGCCGCCTTCGATCTCCGTGCTGCTGACAATATTCGCCAGCATCTCCTGGAGCTTCATCGCGTATGGGCGCATCTGCTGGATCGAATCCTGGGCACGGCGCAGCTTTGCGGCGCTCACCATTTTCATGGCCTTCGTGATCTGCTGCGTGCTTTGCACGGATTTAATGCGGTTCCGGACTTCTTTTAACTGACCAGCCATAGCGATTAAGATTTACAAGAGTGGATGTAGGCACGAGGTGCGGCCATTCATACGGCCCCGTTTCGCGCCGCAAAAATAAGGCTTCAGCCACGAAATTCCATGAATCCCGGGGTGGCGCTGCGAGAATCACCGGTCTTTTAACAGGAGCTCCCTGCGAACGCTGTATTCCACCCGGATCTGCCCCTTTGCACCGTTTGCCGGCGGATGGCTGTCCACCGAGCTGAGCTCGAGCAGGACCGGTCCCGTTGCCAGCTTCTGCAGGCGCGCAGCCCGGAGCCGGATCATACCCCCGCTAACCGGCACCGTCTCAACGATATCGTTGGTCAGGAAGGCCGTATCTGTCAGCGCAACGAGAACGCCGGTCCCGTTGGGAAGGCCCGATACGGCTACGCTCCAGTCAGTGCCGCGGCGAAGCCCCGCCAACGTCGGCGGTACAGAGAACGGCCGGAACACAAAGGTGTCGGCGACAGGACCGCGGGGACCCATATACGTGATCACATGCATGCCTGGAGCGGATACGGCCGGTATGGTCGCATCATAGAAAACGCCGCCCAGAGCGCTGCTGTCGCCTGCCAGCGGGTTCCCGTCGAGCTCAACCCCGCCGGTACCGAGACCCATATTTGTGCCCGATACGCCCTTTCTGAACTGGAGGGTGACCGTCACGTCCTCGCGATCTTCAGAGCCGCGGATCGCGTGCTCCACGTAGATCGTGCGAACATCGGCAGCCGGGCGACGCGGCCTGCTCTCCTCTGCGCCACAGGCAAGGAGCTGGAGGATTGCTACAGCTGAAAAAATGGTCAGGGGTGCTTTGCTCATGTCTTCAAACGAATTGATAAAGGTCGGCAAAATCGCTTGTGGCGGACAGGAAAAAGCCGCCCGGAAAGGGCGGCTCCAAAACATGCTTTCCTTTAGTTTCCTTTCAGGATCCGGACGGCGGCCTCTCCGGATGGACCAGTGATCACGGCATTGTACACGCCCGCCGCCAGCCCTGTGAGGCTGACCCGATTCAACCCGCCGGTGAGTGGCAGCTGGCGAACCGGCCGGCCGGCCCCGTCGAGGATACGGAGCGAGAGGTTGCGGGAAGATGTTCCGCTCACGCGCACCTGCAGGAAATCTGTCACCGGGTTCGGGAAGAAACGGACCGTCACGCCCGACCAGGCAATTTCGCTGATCGCCGTCACAATATGGTTCAGGTTAGCCGATGTATTGCGGCAACCGGCGCCGTTTGTCACCTGCACTTTATAGACCCCTG
This sequence comes from Flaviaestuariibacter sp., assembly GCA_028288515.1. Lineage (GTDB taxonomy): Bacteria > Bacteroidota > Bacteroidia > Chitinophagales > Chitinophagaceae > Flavisolibacter. Next base: position 15,199 of record JAQBNP010000265.1, read on the forward strand.
TTTGTGTGGCCGTGTACTGTGCTGCTGTTGCCCCATTGATGGCGACATTATCGAGATACCATTGGTAGGATGCCATGCCGGATGCTGTCGACAGCAAGTTACCGGACACAGCGATTGCCGGCACTGCAGGAAGCGCATTGACGACGATCGTCTGCCCCGCGGAAGAAGGTGATACACAACCGTTCTGTGTCGTTCTAACGGTGTAGGTGCCCGCCGTTTTCGCATAAAGATCCGCCGTGGTTGCGCTGCTGATCGGCGTGTTATCGAGGAACCACTGGTTGCCCGAAACGCTCGAGGCATGAAGCAGGCTGCTGTCGCCATTGCAAATGGAACCGCTTGCCGCCGTGATCCCGGGAGCGACCGGGATGGCGTTAACCGTGACGACCACCGCAGCGCTCGATGCAGACACGCACCCGTTCTCCGTGACAGCAACAGTATAGCTACCGCTTTGGGTCGCCGTGTATTGGACTCCGGTAGCGCCGGCGATCAGCACACCATCCCGCGACCAGCGATTGCCGGCCGCTGCGGACGAATTCAAGGCCAGGCTGCCGCCGGCACAGAAACCCAGCGGACCGCCGGCAGATACCGTCGGTGCGGATGGAGTCGGCAGCACCGCTACCGCCACCGTGTCCGAATAATTGACACAGCCAGTGCCGGTGTTGGAGACGCGAACATAATAGGAACCCGTCTGCGTGGCCGAATAGGAAATCCCATTCGCACCGCTGACGGCCGTGGCGCCATTAAACCATTGGTTATTTGAATTGAGAGAGGAGGTCAGCTGCACACTCCCTCCCTGACAAAACGTGCTCGAGCCGACAGCCGACAGTGCCGGCTTGGCAGGCGTTGCGAGGTTCGTGATCACGATCGCATTCGACGGGTCCGAATAGCATCCGCCGCTCAGCACGCGTACGGTGTAGCTGCCTGGCGCCTTCGCCCACAGCGTGCCGCCCGTTGCGCCTGTGACGGCCGTTCCATCCAGGAACCATTGACGACCCGCACCGGCGGGACTTGCCGTGAGGAGAATCGAATCCAATGCGCACTTATCAGTTGACGTCGAGCTGACTGTAACCCCTGCAGCAACCGACGCGCAGGTAACAAAGCTGAATGCGGAACAGATGGTTGACGCATCGACCATATTTGTTGGCGTCACCGACCATGTATAGGTCATGCCGGATACCGGTGTGAACAGGTAGGCCGTATCGGTGGCAACAAAGACCAGGGCTGGTCCGCTTTGCGGTGTGATGCGCAATGTATACGCCGTCGCGACGGGGTCAGTGCGCCATTTCAGCTCGAGCGGCAACCCGCCGGCGATGCCGGTGGCGCCATTGGCTGGCGTCAGCAAAGCGGGGCAGACCGGAACGATCGGCAATTGGTTCTTGAGGTAGGAAAGTGAGTTGGACTGGCTGTTTGCGGACAGCAGGTCGGTGAGGCCGTCGCCATTGAGATCGGCTGCCACGAGGTTTCCCGCGCCCGTACTTGTTCCATAATCGACCCTGTTTGCAAACGAGATCGTCGTGCCTGTGCTGGTGTTGCGCAGCACGCTGACAAGGGAGCTGCTGAAATAGCAGGCGGCAGCCACATCCGGCTTGCCATCGCCATTGATCTCGCCGATGCCGAGGCCGCGCGGCGAGGCCCCGAGGGGAAAGTCCTGGCGGGCGGCAAATGTCAGCGTTCCGGCCGTGGTTGTGTTTTGAAAAACAGAGAGCTGGTTCGCGGAATTGGCTGACACGAGAAGCTCTTTTTTCGAGTCGCCGTTCAGGTCCACAATGGCAACATCCCAGGGCCAGGCAGCGGTGGAAAGATCCTGCTTCGTGGAAAATGAAATGGTGCCCGGAACGGAAGTGTTTTTGAAGATGGACACCTGGCTGGCCGATGTGTACCCGGCGGCCGCGATCTCCGGCTTACCGTCACCATCGAGGTCCCCGGCGGCGACGCCTTCAGGTTCGGCAGCCGTCACAAGGTCCACCTTTGAAGCAAAGGAAACCGTATTCGAAATCGATGTGTTGCGCAGCACCGAAACCGTGTTTGCGCCCTGGTTTGACACGGCCAGGTCGAGGCGGCCATCGCCGTCAAAATCCGCCACCGCGACATTGCGTGACGATGATCCCGTACCGAAAGCCTGCGCGGCGGCAAAAGCGATGCTGCCAACCGTCGAGGTATTGCGAAGCACATACACGCCGTTGCCGGTGTTACTGACCACCACAAGATCCAGCAGGCCATCACCGGTGAGGTCGGCGGCCTTGACAGCGATCGGGTTTTGCAAACCCCCATAGATCGATGTGGCAAAGGCCAGGGACCCTCCGCTGCCGGTGTTGCGCGCCAGCGTGATGATATTGCCGGAGAAGCTGGTATAGACAATGTCGATATGCCCGTCGCCATCGAGGTCGCCTTCTGTAGCATAACCGCCGCCACCGAACGTCTGCGCGGCTGCAAACGACGAAGCACTGAGTGTTGAGCCGCCACCCGCATACGCCACAGCGAACGGCGTTGGCGAGGAAGCGACCAGGTTCGCAGTGGCAACGGTCACCGGCTTGTACGTGGCGCCGACTGGAACGGTTACAGTGAGCGCCCCTGGCGAAGCGGACGTTACAGTGCCGCGCACGGCCCCGAAATACACCGTATTCGCGGCTGGACTCGAGCCGAAGTTAGAGCCGTTGATGGTGACGGAAATGCCCGGCGCACCCGAGGCAGGGGAAAGAGACGTGATCGCGGGAGCCTGCGCGCAGAGACGTGCAGTCGCTGCCAGGCACAGCGCCAGGGAACTCAAAAGCTTCATAAGCAGTACGGTTTTTAGAGCCGCAAATATATGGGATTCAAACGCCATGTGATCCCGGCCGGCGGTTTTTAATGGTTGGGCACCGATCGACCGCTTTCACAAAAGATTCCGTGTTTCAAAGCGGCGGTTCCGCAGGGCCTCTACCCCCCGCTACCCATTTTGGATTATCTTTGGCACCCTGTCAAAATGGCTTCAAAACCCTTTAGCACCCTTTTTGACAAGGAAGAAGCTTCAAACACGAACAACATTATCTATGATCGGTTTCATCTCAAAGATCTTTGGCGGCAGCAAATCGGAAAAGGATGTGAAGGCAATCCAGCCGCTCATTGCAAAGATCAACCAGCATTTTAACGCCTATGCCACGATCAGCAATGACGAGCTGCGCCATAAAACACAGGAATTTCGCCAGCGGATCGCCGCTCACCTGACCGATATCGATGCCCGCATCGCAGAAACAGCGGGCCGTGCGGATGCCCTCTCCTACGACAACCTTGTTGGCAAGGACACCATCTACCAGGAGGTCGACGCTCTGAAAAAAGAACGCGATGCCAGGATCGAAGAGATCCTGAAAGAGATCCTGCCCGAAGCTTTTGCCGTCGTGAAGGAAACTGCCCGGCGCTTCAAGGAAAACAGCGAGCTGTCAGCGCGCGTAACGGACCTCGACCGCGAGCTCGCCGTTGGCCGCCCGCATATCCGCATCGAAGGCGATACATCGATCTTTAAGAATACATGGACCGCTGCCGGCGGCGAAGTGACCTGGAACATGGTCCACTACGATGTGCAGCTGATCGGCGGTACGGTTCTGCACCAGGGTAAGATCGCGGAGATGGCCACCGGTGAGGGTAAGACCCTCGTCTCAACGCTTCCCGCCTACCTCAACGCGCTGGCCGGCGAAGGCGTTCACATCGTGACCGTCAACGACTACCTGGCCCGCCGTGACTCCGAATGGAACGGCCCGATCTTCGAATGGCTCGGCCTTCGCGTCGACTGTATCGACAAGCACCAGCCGAACAGCGAAGACCGCCGAAAGGCCTACCTCGCCGACATCACCTACGGCACCAACAACGAATTTGGCTTCGACTACCTCCGCGATAACATGGTGCACACACCCGAAGAAATGGTGCAGCGCAAGCACCATTACGCGATGGTCGATGAAGTCGATAGCGTACTCATCGACGATGCCCGAACGCCTCTCATTATTTCCGGTCCCGTTCCGAAAGGCGACGAGCAGGAATTTCATGTACTGAAGCCGCGCATCCATTCTCTCGTCGAAGCCCAGGAACGTCTTGTTCGTGGCTTTCTCAACGAAGCAAAAAAGAAGATCGCTGAAGGTGACGACGATCCGAAAAGCGGTGGTCTCCAATTGTTCCGCGCGTACCGAGGACTGCCCAAGTACGGCCCACTCATCAAATTCCTCAGCGAGCCCGGCATCAAGGTGAAGCTGCAAAAGGCCGAGAATTATTACCTCGCCGACCAGCAGCGGAACATGCATATCGTGGACGAAGAGCTTCTTTTCCATATCGATGAAAAGAACAAGTCGGTTGACCTGACAGATAAGGGGATCAACGCGATCACGCGCGGCGGCGAAGACCCTGAGTTCTTCGTTCTCCCCGACATCGGCATGCGCCTGGCCGACCTTGAGAAAGAAGGCGTTGTTGGCGACGAGCTCCTGCATCGCAAGGAGGCGATCCTCAACGATTACGCGCAGAAATCCGACCGCATCCACTCCGTCCAGCAATTGCTGAAAGCCTATACCCTGTTCGACCGCGACGTAGAATACATCGTGACCGAAGACCAGCAGGTGAAGCTTGTTGACGAGCAGACGGGCCGCGTCATGGAAGGTCGCCGCTACAGCGACGGCCTGCACCAGGCAATCGAGGCGAAGGAGAATGTGAAGATCGAAGCTGCCACGCAAACCTATGCAACGGTGACCCTTCAGAACTTCTTCCGGATGTATCACAAGCTCGCCGGTATGACCGGTACGGCTGAAACCGAAGCAGCTGAGTTCTGGAGCATCTACAAGCTCGACGTCGTCACGATCCCGACCAATATTCCCGCTACCCGCAAGGACGAGCAGGATCTTGTTTATAAAACGAAGCGCGAGAAATTCGGCGCTGTGATCGACGAGGTGGAACGCCTTCGCAATGCCGGCCGCCCGGTGCTCGTGGGTACGACGTCAGTTGAGATCAGTGAGCTTCTCAGCCGCGCCCTGCAGACCAAGAAGATCCCGCACAATGTTTTGAATGCAAAGCAGCATGCACGTGAAGCCCAGGTCGTTGCCGAAGCAGGCCTGCCTGGCGCCGTGACCATTGCTACGAATATGGCGGGGCGCGGTACCGACATCAAGCTCGGGCCGGGCGTAAAGGAAGCCGGTGGTCTTGCCATCATCGGTACGGAGCGCCATGAAAGCCGCCGTGTCGACCGCCAGCTGCGCGGTCGCGCGGGACGCCAGGGAGACCCGGGCACCTCGCAGTTCTTCGTCGCTCTCGAGGACGACCTGATGCGAATGTTCGGCAGCGAGCGCATCGCCGGGCTGATGGACCGTTTCGGCTACAAAGAAGGCGAAGTGATCCAGCACAGCATGATCACCAAATCGATCGAGCGCGCACAGCGCAAGGTCGAAGAAAATAACTTCGGCATCCGCAAGCGTCTTCTCGAATACGACGACGTTATGAACAAGCAGCGCAATGCCGTCTACGAAAAACGTAACCACGCGCTGTTCGGCGACCGGCTTGCGCTCGACATCGATAATGCATTCTCGGTGACCGCTGAAGACATCGTCACATCCTACCGCGAGCAGGACGATTACGAAGCGTTCAAGCTGGCGATCATCGTCAACTTCGGCCTCGACACAAAGATCTCGGAAGAGAAATTTCGCTCCCTGCACCAGAACGCTCTTGCCGACGAGCTCTATGCAGAAGCCCTGGACAACTACCAGATGCATAAGAAGCTCGTCCAGGAAAGTGCCGTTCCCGTCTTCCGCAATATCCGCGAAGCGCAGGGCAACCATATCGAGAACGTCGTGGTCCCCTTCACGGATGGCCGCAAAGGGATCAACGTCCTGGCGAACCTCGATAAGACCGTTTCAACAAATGGCGAGGAGCTGACAAGCGCCATGGAGCGCAACATCACGCTTGCCATCATCGACGATACGTGGAAGGAACACCTGCGCGCGATGGACGACCTGAAGCAAAGTGTTCAGACCGTTTACCTTGAACAAAAAGATCCCCTCGTCATCTACAAGGTGGAAGCCTATAACCTGTTCCGCCAGATGAGCAGCAATATGAACCGCGAGATCGTCTCGTTCCTGTGCCACGCACAGCTGCCAGCGCAGGAAGAGGACAGCAGCCAGGCCCCACAGGGACAGCGCCAGCAACCCGGTGGTCCGCGCCAGCCGGCCATCCGCGAGGGACGTGCCGAGCACACCGACATGAGCAAGCTCCAGGTGAACAAAGCCGAGATCGACGCGGCGGGCAGCGACTACGCCGCCAACGAGAACGACTACTTCCAGCCGACCGACACGACAGTGAAGCAGGAGCCGGTTCGTGTAGCGCCGAAAGTGGGCCGCAACGACCCATGCCCTTGCGGAAGCGGCAAGAAATTCAAGAACTGCCACGGAAAGGACGTGTAGCTTTTTAGATTGATGATTTTAGACTGATGACCATGTAGTCACAGGTTCATATACAGGAGCCCCTCTCACCGGAGGGGCTCCTTTTATTAACCTTGCGAAAGGATTTTTAGGAAACGGTAGGAAGCCGTCCTTTTAGTTTCGTAGCTCAAACCAGGACCATGAGCCGCTTCATTGCTTTTCTACTCTTCTTGTTATTCACCAAAACGGCAACTGCCCAAGGTAGCATTGTTCGCCGAACGGCAACGACACACCCGATGCAATACGAACTTGCACTTCCGCGCGATTGGAAAAAAGGTGTGACCTACCCCGTCGTTATCGCCTGCGAAGCTTCCGAAAAAGAATTCCGCAAAAACGCGGAACGCTTTGAGGCCGCGCGCGGCACGGTGCCCTTCATCATTGTCAGCCCGTACATCACAACGAATGGCAACTACGGCCTTCATGACACCGTGGTGTATCCCTATCGAAAAGATGTGTGGGACCGGATCGACAGGGAAGGGAATTGCCTGTTTGACGACCAGGGACTGCTGGCCGTGATCAATGATGTGAAACGTTTGTACGGCGGAGCCGACAAGGTTTTTATAACAGGCTTTGAGGCCGGAGCGCACCTTGTGTGGGCAACCGCTTTTCATCACCCCGAGCAACTTTTCGCAGCTGCAATGGTCGCTGGCAACTTCCGAAAACGATGCGAAGACGGCAACACGATCTCGGGTCATCCGTCACGCGCGTCCCTTCCCCTCCTCAATTTCGTCGGCGGCGATGATCAGGATTTCGGGAAGGGCTCACGGCTGTATGGACAATATGAAGAAGCAAAAGAGCTGGCCCTCACGCATGGCTACACAAACCTCTCCGAAACGGTCTTGCCTGGCACAGGGCATGTGCCCGTGACACGCGACGTTCTTGAAGCATTTGCCGCCATCTGGAAACGGGAACGTGCGCGTTGAGACAGCTTTTCCATCTGCCGCCATCGACCTACAATTGACGGGGCTCCCGCACTCATTGTAAGCCGCAAGCTTGCGAAGTAGGGAAGGTCTGTATAGTCACCTCGGTTCCCGGATCTCCTCCTTTCTGAATGTCGATCAGGCACATCCCGCTCACCATCGCTGCTAAAAAAAAGCCCCCCGTGAGGAGGGCCTTTTTATTGAAGGTGGCCAAAGGTCAATCTAAAATCAGAACGGTGATTTCAAACCGTATTTCTGCTTGTAGCGCTCATTGAGCTGCTTCTGCTTGTCATCGAGGTTGATCTTGCGGCCCTGGATGAATGCATCCGTGACCGTGCTCGTCTTCATGTCGAGGATATCGCCGGTGCTGATGATGATGTTGGCGTCCTTGCCGACCTCGATGCTGCCCGTGCGGTCGTCTACACCAAGGACCTTCGCGGCATTGAGAGTGATGGCCTGGAGAGCTTCTTCTTTGCTCAGCCCGTACGTGGAGGCAGTGCCTGCATTGAACGCAAGGTTGCGGCCACGGGTTTGCCCGTCCTCGTCATTGATCGCGAACAGCACGCCTGCCTTCTGCAGCATAGCCGGGGTCTTGTACGGCTGGTCAACGTCGTCATCCTCGAGGGTTGGCAGGCTGTGCATCTGGTTGAGCACCACCATGACGTTGTTCTGCTTCAGAAGGTCTGCGATCTGCCAGCTGTCCGACGCGCCGACGATGACTACGTCGAAATTGAATTCCTTGACGAAGTCGAGCGCCACGAGCATTTGCTTGACCGTGTTGGCATGCACATATAATTTCTGCTTGCGGTCGAACAAACCTTTGACCGACGCAAACTTCAGGTTCGTTTCTTCGTGAGTGGATACGCTGTTGTAGGCTTTTGCTTCGCGGAAGAAAGACTTCATCCGCTCTACCTGCTCGAGGCCCTGCTTCACCGGGTCGACGGGCGGCTGCTGGCCACCGGCGCCGCCACCGAAACCGCCAAAGCCACGGGGCCGCGCGATCAGTGAGGGCATCCGGAAATGAATGCCGGCGTCGGTCTTGTAGGCGGCGTCTTCCCAGTTCCATGCATCGAGCTGCACGACGGAAGAAGCACCGCTGATCAGGCCGCCTTCCGGAACAATGTTCGCGAGGAGGATGCCGTTGGAGCGCAGCGTATTGATGATCTTCGAGTCCGTATTATAGGCAACGATGGACCGGATGTTCGGGTTGAGCTCACCGAGCTCCTGGACGTCCGACGTGGCGCGCACGCTGGGCGTTTCAACGAGGCCGAGGTTGGTCACGGGAAGAATGAGGCCCGGGTAGACCTGCTTGCCCTGCGCATCAACGACCGTAGCGCCGGCGGGCGCTTTGACGTCGGCACCGACAGCGACGATCTTCCCGTCCGTAATGACGATGGATCCGTTCTGGATCACCTTCCCATTGCCCACATGGATGGTGGCGTTGGTAATGACCGTGGTTCCCGTCTGTTTTGGCGCCGGGTAGACTGTCTCCTGCGCGGATACCTGCAGCAGCAGGAGAAGGGAGAAGAAACTGGAAACTATTTTTTTCATGTCTGGATGTTTAATCGTTTGAGAGGTCGTCCGCGTCGATGGTGAGGTAGCCATGGCTGTGGTAATGGTCGCTGCACGTGTGCATGATCTGGTAGGAAGGCTGTGCCGGGATAACGGGGGCCCCGCTCCTTTTCTCCCCATTCATTTTTTTCACGAGGCGGTTGCGTTCCTGGTCCACCCCGCGTTGCAGCTGCTCGTCTTTCTGGCGGTCAAAATAAACGGTACCGTCCACGATCGTGTAGAGTGATTTCGCATAGATGCTGAGCGGGTTGTCGCTCCAGACAACCACGTCGCCGTCTTTACCGGGCTTCAGGCTGCCAACATATTGATCGACGTGAAGCATGATGGTCGGGTTCAGCGTGACCATCTTCAGTGCGTCCTCTTCGGATACGCCGCCGTACTTGACGATCTTACCTGCCTCCTGGTTGAGGCGCCGCGCCATTTCGGCATCGTCGGAATTGATCGCAACGTTGAGACCGACACGGTGCATGATCGCCGCGTTATAGGGGATCGCGTCCTGTACTTCCATTTTGTAGGCCCACCAGTCGGAGAACGTCGATGCGTTGGCTCCGTGCTTCAGCATCTTGTCCGCCACCTTATAGCCTTCGAGGATATGGGTGAACGTGTTGTAATGGTAGCCCATCCTGTTGGCCACTTCCATCGCGCTGTTGATCTCGCTTTGCACATAGGAGTGACACGTGATGAAGCGCTTGTTGTCGAGGATCTCCACGAGCGCGTCCAGCTCGAGGTCACGCCGCGGCGCAATCGCTGCCACGCCTTTCTTTCCTTTGTTCGCGTCGTAGTCTGCCCAGGCTTTTTTGTAATCCTTTGCGCGTGTAAATGCGTCAACAAGCACCTGCTCAACACCCATGCGGGTATCGGGGTAGCGGTTGTTGTTGGACCCGTTGCCGATGGCGCTTGTCGATCTCTTGACATTCTCACCAAGCGCGAACTTGATCTGGCCGGGCCAGTTCTTGAACTTGAGCTCGTCGTCGTTTGCGCCCCAGCGCAGCTTGATCAGCTGTGTCTGGCCACCAATCACGTTGGCGGAGCCGTGCAGGATATGCGACGTCGTAACGCCGCCGCTCAGCTGCCGGTAGATATTGATGTCGTCGGGGTTGAGGTTGTCGGCGATGCGCACTTCGGATGTTACACTTTGCCCGCCTTCGTTGATGGAGGCAGCCGCGATGTGCGAGTGCTCGTCGATGATGCCAGCGGTGACGTGCTTGCCCGTACCGTCGATGACGCGCGCTGCGGGATCGGAAAGATTTTTTCCAACAGCGGCGATCTTGCCGTTGCGGATGAGGACGTCCGCATTCTGAAGGACGCCTTCTTTCTCGTTGGTCCAGACGGTGGCATTTTTGATGAGGATGGTTTCCTGCTTCGGCGCGGATCCCTCTTCCCAGCCGAACGGCTCGAAAGGATACATCACTTTGCCCACGGGGCCTGCCGGGCGGGTGCGGCGGCTGCTGTCGGAACGCTGCATTCCCGGTTGGTCATAGACGGCAGTCCATGTAAAATTATTGCCGGCGCTGTCCACACCGTAGCCGCTCCAGCTGTTGTCATTCACGATTCCGCTGAGCGCAAGGTTCTGTCCTCCACGGCGCTCGGGCGCCACGTTGATGCGGACCTGCCGGCCATCGTAATAGAACTTGGAGGTCACGGTGTCTTTTCCGATCAGGGAGGCGGCGCTGTTGCTTTTGAAATCGAGGGTGTAATTGACAGGACCGGTTGATGTGTTCAGCACGATCTTATAGGTCCCTTTCGGGTCTTTCCAGGAATCATCTTTGACGCTGTACTTCATCCCCTGAACCCAGTTCTGGTAGATGGTCGTGCGCTCGTTAAAGACGGGGCCCGATGTGATCAGGAAGTTGGCCCACTTACCGGCGTCGAGGCTTCCCACCTGGTCGTACACGCCGAGCACGGTCGCCGGCACTTTAGTGAGAGCATTGAGCGCGGTGGTTTCGGTGAGTCCGTAGTTGAAGGCAGTGCGCAGGTTCGCGAAGAACGACTTGATGTCGCGCAGGTCGGACGTTGTGAGGCAGAAGGGGATACCGGCTTTCTCGAAAGCGCCGGGGTTGGTGGGGGCCAGCTCCCAGTGCTTCATATCGGCAAGGGAGACGAGGCGGGCGTCGTTGGGATCTTCGACATCCTGTGCCTGCGGATAATTGATGGGGAGGATGAACGTGGCTTTCGTGGCTGCCATTTCCCGGATGCGCTGGTATTCGTTGCCGCCGCCTTTGATGATGTATTGCACGCCGAACTCGTCGCCGATCCGGTCGGCGCGCAGGTTGTTCCATTTGTCACCCGCTTCGAAGATCTGAGGCAGGTTCTGCTCGTCGTTCCAGGCTTGCAGGCTCAGGTTCAGTCCTTCCAGCACGGGCTTTGTTTTATACCACTGGGCGTCGAGATAGGTCTGGCGCAGGAGCGCGATGGAGCCCATCATGGAGCTGGGATACGACTGTGTTGAGGAGCCTTTGCTGAACGAATAGTGAGCAGAGGCGCGGTCTTTCAGGATCACCATATTTTCCTTGTCGTTCGCAAGCGACACGAGCGCACCCGTTCCCCGGGCGATGCCATCGCGGACATGCGAGAGAACGGTGCCGAAGCCGAGGTCCCGCAGCGGCTTGGCCTTTCCGTCATCTACCGCGAAAACACGGAAGGCATCGGCATCGCTTTTTATGGCCTGGTTCCATCCGTAGGCGCCTTTAACGGCGGTGGTCAGCTGCGCCTGCTGCGCGAAGTTGAAGCCACCGGCCTGGCGCTGTGGCTGCGCCGTACCGTAGTCCGCATAAATGTCGATGAAGGAAGGGTACAGGAATTTTCCCGAGCAGTCAACCTCAACGGCGCCTGCGGGAACTTTGCCGCCTGCGGTAACGGAGATGATGCGGCCGTCCCTGATCACCAGGGTGGCGTTGGAAAGTGTTGTCGAAGCATCTTTAACGATCGTCGCGTTGGTGAAGGCATAGAAGCCATGCCGCGGGTCTGCGATCCCGTTCTCGGGAAAGGTCGGCTGCGCAAGCAGGCGCGTGGACCAGAGCAGCACACCGATCGCAAGCCAGAAGCATTTGCTTTTTCTCATGTGTGGGCGTTTTGAATTTACTTTGGGATGAAAAATTTGACAGGGCTTAAAAATAATCGTTTTTCACATGTCGCTTGCATCCATGATCGATCACACCGTCCTCGCGCCGACCACAACGGCTGCCGCCCTGAGAGCCGTTTGCGATGAAGCGGTGGAATGGGGCTTCGCAGCGGTTTGCGTTCCCCCCTACCATGTCCGCGACGCAGGATCGATCCTCGCCGGCCAGGCCCCCGCCGTGGCCACCGTGATCGGCTTTCCCTTCGGCTACAGCCACTTCACCGCGAAGGCCGCCGAGGCCGCGCAGGCGATCGCCGATGGCGCGGACGAGATCGACATGGTCATCAACCTGGCGGCGCTGCGCGCCAACGACAAGGCCTGGCTTGAAAGCGAGATCGATGCTGTGGTGAAGGTCACGGAAGGCAAGGCCATACTGAAACTGATCATCGAAAGCGGCATCCTTTCCCACGCGGAGATCGTTGCCTGCTGCGCGCTCTACCAACACTACCCGGTCGACTTTCTCAAAACCTCCACAGGCTATGCGGCATCTGGAGCATCGGTAGAAGCAGTGGCGCTCATGCGGCAGCACCTCCCGGACCGCATCCGCATCAAAGCGAGTGGCGGTATCCGCGACCATGTATTTGCCCAGCAACTCGTTGATGCCGGCGCGGCACGCCTTGGCTGCAGCGCCAGCGTCGCCATTGTTAAAGGTGAGGCCGCATCGGGCCCGGGTGGCTACTGACCCGATTATGGACCTATTTTTGGTAGAGAAGCGCCAACACGACACACATGAAAACCGTCCTCTTCCTCCTCTCCTTCCTTGCATCGCTGCACCTGGCGGCCCAGGATACCAGCGCGGTCATCGTTCACAAGGATCCGCGCCTCGACGCTCTTGTCAGGAAACAGGCAGCCATCAACGTCGCCGTGAAAAAGGCGTCTTCCCGAACGATGCGCGGCTTCCGCCTCCTGGTGATCAATACCAATAACCGTGACGAGGCCATTGCGGCCAAAACGAAATTATATACGCTTTACCCCGAGCTCAAGGCCTACCTCGCCTACCAGTCGCCCTACTACAAGCTGAAGGCCGGCAATTTTCCTACGCGCGCCGAAGCTGAGTCCTACAAGCGCACCATGAGCGTGCTGTTTCCGAAAGGTGTCTTCGTCATCAGCGACATCATCGAGCTGAAAGCAGAGAAGGATGCGGTGGAAGTGGAGGATTGAGGAGAGTGAATAGTCAATAGTGAATCGTGAATGATGAGGATTGCAGATTTGGCAGGAGACTAGAAGACTGATCAAAAATCGGCAATCTGCAATCCACTGCTTTGTTCCTGTTTTCACGCACCTTTGACCTTCTATGATCCAGCAACGCATTCAGGAACTGGCGCGGCAATATGCTGCTGAATTCGTGGAGGTGCGCCGGCACCTGCACGCACACCCGGAGCTCAGCTACCAGGAATTTGAAACGTCCCGGTACGTACAGGAAAAGCTCACCGCCTATGGCATTCCTTTCTCGATCAAAGCCACCACCGGCGTTGTCGGTCTCATCGAAGGCCGTAACCCCGGGAGCCGTGTTGTTGCATTGCGTGCCGATCTTGACGCCCTCCCCATCCAGGAAGAAAATGATGTTTCGTACAAGTCTACGCGTCCCGGCGTCATGCACGCCTGCGGCCACGATGTGCACACCACCTGCCTGCTGGGAGCCGCACGGATCCTGGCCGAAACAAAGAACGAGTGGGAGGGCACCGTCAAGCTGCTCTTCCAACCCGGCGAAGAAAAAAACCCCGGCGGCGCCAGCTTGCTGATCAGGGAAGGCGTGCTCGAAAACCCGGCCCCGCAGTGCATCTTCGGGCTCCATGTCAACCCGCAACTGCCGGTCGGCAAGCTGAGCTTCCGCGGCGGCAAGGTCATGGCCAGCGCAGACGAGATCTACATCACCGTGCGTGGAAAAGGCGGGCATGCCGCTGCGCCGCATCTCACGGCCGATACCATCCTCATTGCGTCGCAACTCCTGGTGAGCCTGCAGCAGATCGTGAGCCGCAACAACGACCCGCTGTCTCCTTCCGTCCTCTCCATCACATCTTTCCAGGGCGGCTTTACAACCAATGTTATTCCGACCGAGGTCAAGCTGATGGGAACGTTTCGTGCGATGGACGAGGGGTGGCGCAAAAAGGCCCATGGCCTGATCGAACGCCAATGCCGCGAGCTTGTTTCAGCGCTGGGCGGCGAGGTCGACGTGCTGGTCGATGTCGGCTACCCGACGGTCTATAACCACGAAGGATTGAACACGATCGCCCGCGGCATTGCCGAAGAATACATGGGCGCATCCAATGTTGAGGAAACGGAGATCCGTATGGGCGCGGAAGACTTCGGCTACTACTCGCAGCTGGTGCCCGGCTGCTTTTTCCGCCTGGGAACCGCCAACAGGGAAGCAGGCATCACCGCCGGCGTGCACACCCCGAAATTCAATATCGACGAGTCCGCGATCGAAATAGGCATCGGCATGATGGCAGTGTTCGGGGCAACGGCGCAGATGTAAACGAAGCAAGGCCATGAAGGCGGGAAGGCCGAAAGAAGCGCGAAGAGAAAGCATTTGAAACA
>JAQBNP010000008.1 GCA_028288515.1 Flaviaestuariibacter sp.
ACTTGCGGCCGGGTTTGGAAGTCGGCGGCTGCAAAAATGGGAAGTTCCGCCGACATCTCCACAAGCTGCTGCTGCCGGCAGCCCAGTACCGGTCTGAATGCCCGTCACGCGGCTTAAAAATTCAACGTATTTTTAGGCACTGTTCGTAAACCCCTATCATTTTGTTGCGCCCGTTCTTCCTGTGTCTCCTGTTTGTTTTAACTGCCAGTAGGCTGCATGCGCAGCTATGCCAGGGAAGCCTTGGTGACCCCATCGTCAACATTACGTTCGGCTCCGGGCAAAATCCAGGGCCGGCGCTCACGGCGGCGGCGCTTGGCTACCAGTACATCACGGGCGATTGCCCGGGTGATGGCTTTTATACGGTCCGCAACAGCACTTCCTCCTGCTTTGGAAACACATGGCATACGGTTAATGCAGATCATACGGGCAATGGGAATGGCTACTTCATGCTGGTGAATGCATCGAACCAACCCGGCGATTTTTATATTGATACGATCAGGGGCTTGTGCGGCTCGACGACATATGAGTTCGCGGCCTGGGTCATGAACGTGATCAAGCCAACGAGTTGCGGAGGCAATACGATCCGGCCAAATATCACGATGCGGATCGAGCGCACTGATGGAACACTTCTGCAACAGCAAAGCACCGGCAATATCGATCCGGGCAGCGGGCCTGAATGGAGGCAATATGGTTTTTTCTTTACAACACCAGCGCTGGGTCAGGATATCGTTCTGCGGCTCCGCAATAATGCCCCGGGAGGATGCGGCAACGACCTTCTCCTGGATGACATCACGTTCCGACCTTGCGGTCCGCAGCTGACGCCATCGATCACGGGAACTGCTGGTTCGGTGAAGGAGGTTTGCCAGGGTGAAGCAGCTACGGTTGTTCTTACCTGTGACCTCTCGGCGGGTTTCACCAGCCCGTTTCTGCAATGGCAGGAAAGCAGGGACAATGGAGCGAGCTGGATCGACATCCCGGGGGCAAATTCCCAGACCTTTGTAAAGCAGGTAACGCCTGCCATGGCGCCCGGCAGCTACAGCTACCGCATTACAGTGATCGAGACGGCCAATATTGGCAACAACTCCTGCCGCATTGCTTCACAACCGCTGCTCATCCATGTAAATCCGCAACCCGTATCAACTGCTTTTAACTCGGGTCCGGTTTGCGAGGGCGCGGCGCTGTCTCTCATTGCTGCCGGTGGGTTCCAATACCTATGGACAGGTCCCAACGGGTTTAGCGCGTCGACACCGTCAGCCTGGCTTCCGGACGCCCATATACGCGATACCGGCTTTTATGTCGTCGAGGTACGAAGTGACCTGGGCTGCCGCAAGCTTGATTCCACCCATGTGTCGGTCTTCCCCAAGCCGCAGGTGGTTGTGACGCCGTCCGACGTCTCCGTTTGCACCGGCGATGATGTGCAGCTATTGGCATCGGGTGGACAGTCATACGAATGGTCGCCGGCCGCTACGTTGTCAGCACCGGCCGTTGCCGTTCCATTTGCCTCGCCGCTGGATTCAACACGGTACAGGGTCATTGTGACATCGGCCGCTGGTTGCGTTGATAGCGGCTTTGCACAAGTGAATGTTTTGCGCAGGCCGCAGCCGCATGCGGGTCCGGACAAGGTGCTGATCGAAGGGGATGCGACGCGGCTTGAAGGTTCCGTCACCGGGGCCGGCTACTCATTCGTGTGGACGCCGCAGGTGTCGATCGGTGATGCCGCCACTCTTCGGCCCCTGGTCTTCCCGGCAGTCGATACGTTCTATGTCCTGACCGTCACGTCGGACGCGGGCTGCGGGGCTGCAGGTGACACGGTGCAGATCAAGGTGTACAAGCGTGTGCAGGTCCCGAATGTGTTCTCGCCCAACGGCGATGGTGTCAACGACCGGTGGGAGATTCCTGCTCTGGCCGCTTACCGTGACGCGTCGGTCATTGTCTTTAACAGGTATGGACAACCGGTTTTTGAAAGCCGCCACTACGTCAGACCGTGGGATGGTACGTACAATGGAAAGCTGTTGCCGTTTGGAACGTATTATTATGTAATTGAGATCCGCGACCGGTCGACCCGCGTAACGGGGTGGGTAGAGATCCTTCGCTAAACGCAGGCATGCCACGGCAGGGTTCTACTGCCGGTTAACGCGATAACTGAATATTATAGCCTTTTAAAGCTATATTCTTCCATTATTGCCTATAAAGGCTATATTTGCGCCATGCAACCTGCCGTTGTCGTCACCGCCGATATCGTCCATTTCACCCGCCTGGCCTTGAAGAAACAGAAAGAACTGGTCGCCGGCATCGCAGTTGTGTTTGGTACGGCACGGTTCGAATTTTACCGGGGCGACAGCTTCCAGGCCTACCTGAAGCAGCCCGCACCCGCCCTGCGAGCTGTCCTGCAGGCGCGTGCCCTGGCCCGAAGCTTTGGCGTTGAGCAGGACGTGCGCGCGAGCATCGGCATCGGCCCCGTGGACAGCCCGGTCAGATCGCTCCGAACGGCCACTGGTGCGGCTTTCGTCCTATCCGGCCGAAGCTTCGACGAGATGACCGGTGCCGACAGGCTTCGTATCGTAACGGAATCCGAAACGGAGCAATCAGCCTTGCGTATCCTGGCCTATTATTGCGATTCGCTCTTTCGGCGGCTTACGGCAAAGCAAGCCGCTGTCATCTTCGAATTGCTGGCAGGAAGCACCCAGGTTGAGGCGGCGAAAAAACGGAAGATCGCGCAGGCAACGGCCAACAAGCACGCGCAGGCGGGCGGGTGGTCGGAAATGGATCGCCTGCTGCGCGAATACGAAAAACTCGTTACTCCCCAAACTACCTGATATGGACAACCCGGCCCTGTGGCTCACCAGGCTTATCCTGGCACACCTGCTCACCGACTTCGTGCTGCAGCCGAAAAGCTGGATCGACAACCGCACGCGGCTGCACTTCGCATCGCCTGCGCTCTATGCTCACGGCCTGTTGACAGCTTTGCTCGCCTGGACCTTCCTGGGGTTTTCAGATTGGTGGGCAGCGGTGGCCATTCTCATTACTCATCTCCTGATCGACGGATGGAAATCGTACCGTCCCGCGGAACCACGGTTCTTCCTGATTGACCAGGGGCTACACCTGGCCGTGCTCCTGGCGTGCTGGTGCATCCGGTTTGGCCCCAAAAGCGACGTTCCCGCAGCCTGGGAGCAGGTCAACACCATGCGCAGTTGGGTGCTGCTAACAGCATTTGTTTTCCTGACGCTGCCGGCCGGCATCCTCATCGGGCAGCTGACACAGAAATGGAGAGCCCAGATCCAGCCACTGACCATAGGAGCCGCAGAAAGCCTGGCGCAGGCAGGGAAGGTGATCGGTATCATTGAAAGGATCATCATCATCGTGCTCGTCCTCAAAGGACAATATGAGGCCATTGGCCTGCTCATCGCCACCAAGGGCATCATCCGCTTTGGTGATACCAACCGTACCGAAGCGAAGACCGAGTACCTCGTCATCGGCACGCTGCTGAGCATGACGCTTGCCATCTCCACCGGCCTTGGGGCCATGAAACTGATCGCGTGGGCCACCTGATCCATGAATACGAATATCGCTCACGCACTCATGGTGCTGGCTCACACCCGGTAACGATTGCGTAAATAAACCGCCTCGTACTTTTGATGCGTTCGAAGAAAATAACCCAATTTTCCAACCGGACCGGTTCCGGCTAAAATAGAATTATGCAGTCGTTTTCATTACAGAATAAAGTGATCATTGTCACAGGTGGCACGGGCATTCTCGGCGCCTCATTTGTCGATGCCATCGTCGAGGCGGGGGGAACCGTTGGGATCCTCGGGCGTAAAGAGGCCGTCGCGGAAGAGCGGGCTACTGCCATCCGCGCAAAAGGTGGCAAGGCCATTGCGCTCGTGGCGGACGTTCTCGAGGAAGCACAGCTCCTGAAGGCAAAAGAGGTTGTTCTCGCAGCGTTCGGCCGGATCGATGGTCTCGTCAATGCTGCCGGGGGCAATATGCCGGAGGGCGTCCTGCAGCCCAACGAAGATATCTTCAGCATGAATATCGAAGGGATGAAGCGCGTGCTCGACATCAATCTCTGGGGAACGGTTCTCCCGACCCAGGTCTTCGGCGAGGCCATCGCGCGCAGCGGCCGCGGAAGTATCGTTAATATCTCGTCCATGAACTCCAAGCGGGCCATTACAAAAGTGCTCGGGTACAATATGGGAAAGGCTGCGGTGGACTGTTACAACAGCTGGTTCGCAGTGGAGCTGGCCAACCGCTACGGCGACGCGATCCGCATGAATGCCCTGGCACCGGGCTTCTTCCTGACAGAGCAAAACCGGAACCTGCTGACAAAGCCGGAAGGCGGCTATACGGAGCGCGGCGAAGCGGTCATCAGGCAAACGCCTTTCAAGCGATTCGGGCACCCTGACGAGCTCAAGGGTGCACTGGTGTGGCTTCTGAGCGATGCGTCGCAGTTCGTCACGGGTGCGATGATCTGCGTTGACGGGGGCTTCTCCGTATTCGGTGGCGTGTGAGGTGATGTTTAATGATCGTTCAGAGCGAGACCCAGTCGCTGGAAATCCTTCCAGTTCAGGTACTCGTCGCCTTTGCGCTGCTCAACCATTGTAATGCACTGCTCAACCGGGCAGATCAGCTGGCACAGGTTGCAGCCAACGCACTCTTCTTCCTTGATCGAATAGGTATTGTATGGCTTGCCATACGAAAGGTTGATGGCCTGGTGCGATGTATCCTCGCAACCAATATAGCAAAGGCCGCAATGGATGCATTTATCCTGGTTGATGTGAGCGACGTGGTGATAGTTGATGTCAAGGTCCTCCCAGTGAGTCAGCGTCGGAACGGACAGACCAATGAAGTCATTGATCGTTGCAAACCCTTTTTCATCCATCCAGTTATTGAGCCCTTCGCACATGTCTTCGACAATGCGGAATCCATGCTTCATTGCGGCCGTACAAACCTGCAGGGTAGTGGCTCCGAGCAGCATGAATTCCACCGCATCCTTCCAGGTGCTGATGCCGCCGATGCCTGAGATCGGCACCTGGCGTGTCGTCGGATCCTGGCTGATGGTTGCAAGAAATTTAAGCGCGATGGGCTTTACTGCAGGACCGCAATAACCACCAAAAACGGACTTGCCCGCTACATAGGGATTGGGTACGAAGGTGTCGAGGTCGACACCCGTTACCGACTGGATCGTGTTGATCAGGGACAGGGCGTTGGTACCCGCTTCCACCGCGGCTTTTCCGGTCGGCACCACCGAATGCACATTGGGCGTAAGCTTCGTGATCACGGGGATGGTTGCCTTCTCCATGACCCACTCAACGACCATGCGGGCGATCTCCGGGTCCTGACCCACCGCCGCGCCCATGCCGCGCTCCGTCATTCCGTGCGGGCAACCGAAGTTTAGCTCGAAGCCGTGTGCCCCCGTGTCCTCCACTTTTGCAATGAGCTCATGCCAGCTCTCACGCGTGTTGTCGGCCATGAGCGAAACGATCATCGCACGATCGGGGAAAAGGCGGATGCACTCTTCGATCTCGCGCAGGTTGATGTCCAGTGGACGGTCCGAGATGAGCTCGATATTATTGAAGCCCATGATGCGGCTTCCATTGTAATTCACGGCCGAGTAACGGGACGAAACGTTTTTTACCTGCGAGCCAAGCGTTTTCCAAACGACGCCGCCCCAGCCTGCTTCGAAGGCGCGAAGCACGTTGATCTTTTTATCGGTTGGCGGTGCGCTGGCGAGCCAAAAGGGATTCGGTGACTTGATGCCCAGGAAATTTGCAGATATATCAGCCATGAGTACGTGCTTTTTGCCGTTAAGAAAGATCGGGAAGGGCGGGAGCGAGGTTATTGAACGCGCTCGGCTCCATTGCCGTGTCAGGAGAAGTGATTTCCGTGGCGCGCAGGTAATCGAGGATCGCTGCGGCGCCGTCCTTGCCGGCCTGCACGGCGTCAACAACTTCACGGCCACCGTTGACGCAATCGCCGCCCGCGAAGACGCGGGCAACCGACGTCGCGCCATTGGCCTGGACAATGCGGCCACCTTTGTTCTCCAAGCCGGCAGCGTCCACAAGAGACTGGAACGGCATCTGCCCGGCGGCTTTGATGACCATATCAACGTCAAGCGCGAAGGTGCGTGAAGTTTCTACTGGAGATCGGCGGCCGGAGGAATCGGCTGCGCCTAATTCCATTTCGCTGCAAACGAGACCTGTCACGTTTCCATCCGCACCCAGTACTTCTTTCGGGGCGGCAAGCCAGAGTACGCGGCAGCCATCGAGCATGGCGAGGTCGAGCTCCACCTGTGTACACGGCATTTCTTCCTGTGTGCGGCGGTATACGATCGTCACTTCTGTCGCGCCGAGACGCTTTGCCTGCGTAGCGGCGTCAATGGCTGTCATGCCAAGGCCAATGACGGCAACGCGGTCACCCACGGCAACCTGGCTGTAGGACGTTGACCGCAGGTTGTAGATGAATTCAATGGCATCGACAACGCCGTCTAAATGCTCGCCCGGGATACCAAGCTGGCGCGCCAGCCCGACGCCGATGCCAAGGAAGACCGCGTCGAAGCCGTCCTGCAGTTGGGGGATCGACATGTCACGACCTAATTCACGGTTGTATTCGATCGTGATCCCGCCAAGGGATGTGATGAAATCGACCTCGTCCTGGCAAAAACGCGGTGTCACCTTGTAAGCGGCGATGCCGTAGGTCATCAGGCCGCCACCCCGGGCCTCCTTTTCGAAAACTGTTACATCGATACCTTGGGCCGAGAGCGCGTGCGCGCAGGAGAGCCCTGCAGGACCCGCACCGACGATAGCGACCTTTTTTCCGGTTGACGGCTTTCGCTCGAATAGCTGCCACTTCTCGGCGATGGCACGCTCCGTCGCATAGCGCTGGAGCTTCGCGATGGGGATAGGCGCCTCGTGCATCAGGTTGTATACGCAGGAGCCCTCGCACAGCTTTTCAACCGGGCAGACACGGGAGCATCCACCGCCAAAAATATTCGACTGGAGGATGGTATGGGCGGAGCCTTTGAGGTTATCGGTGGTGATCTGCTTGATGAATTTCGGGACGTCGATGCTGGTGGGGCACGACTTCATGCAGGGCGCGTCGTAGCAGAACAGGCAGCGGTTCGCCTCAACCAGTGCCGCTTCTTTTTTATCGAAGGGCGGGTGGACGTCGCTGAAGTTGCGCTCATATGCTTCCGGGGCAAGGCGGTTGTTTTGAATAGACACGGCAAATAAATGATAGGTGATGGAGTGCGGACCGTTGCGGCTTATAATTCGACGAGCTTTTCGTAGGTTTCGGGTCTCCGGTCGCGAAAGAATTGCCAGGTGGATCGCACGGTTTCGATCATGTCAAGATCGAACTCGGCGACGAGTAATTCATCCTTGTCTTCCGATGCCTGTGCAAAGATCTGCCCGCGCGGATCCACGAAATACGAGGTTCCATAAAACCGCCCAAGGTTCCAGGGCTTCTCTTCACCAACGCGGTTAATGCATCCCATAAAATAACCGTTGGCTGCCGCGTGCGCCGGCTGCTCAAGCTTCCAGAGATATTGTGAAAGGCCGGCCACCGTTGCCGATGGATTGTAGACGATCTCGGCACCATTCAATCCCAGAACGCGGGCCCCGTCGGGGAAGTGACGGTCGTAGCAGATATAAACGCCGATCTTGGCGTACTTGGTCTGGAAGACCGGGTAGCCAAGGTTGCCGGGCTTGAAGAAGAATTTTTCCCAGAAGCCGGACGTGTGCGGGATATGGTTCTTGCGGTATTTGCCAAGATAGGTCCCGTCGGCGTCGATCACCGCCGCGGTGTTGTACAGGAATCCGGCCTGCTCTTTTTCATAGACCGGCACGATGATCACCATATTGTATTTCTTCGCAAAGACGGCCATGCGGTCCGTGGTGGGTCCGGGTACGGGCTCGGCAGATTCATACCAGGCCTTGTCCTGGCCAGGACAGAAATAGGGTGTGTTGAAGATCTCCTGGAGGCACAGGATCTGCACGCCCTGTTCACCCGCTTTTTCGATCAGCGGAATGTGCTTCTGCACCATGGCTTCCTTGATCTCCTCGATGGTTCCTTCGCCTTCTGTCTTTGGCAGGCTCATTTGGATCAGGCCTGATTTAATGATTCGTGGCATGTGTCTTTATTGTTG
Source organism: Flaviaestuariibacter sp. (assembly GCA_028288515.1). Lineage (GTDB taxonomy): Bacteria > Bacteroidota > Bacteroidia > Chitinophagales > Chitinophagaceae > Flavisolibacter. The sequence goes on from JAQBNP010000008.1 coordinate 8,144, forward strand.
TGATTTA
>JAQBNP010000011.1 GCA_028288515.1 Flaviaestuariibacter sp.
GCCCCTCACCGCTCGCCACCGAGCTGTTCGGCTTTCCTTTCATTAAGGCCGTTTTCATCGCCTCCAATTTCGTAACGCTGAGCAAGACGCCGGATACGGACTGGGCCGACGTCATCCCCTCCATCCGGGAGTTCCTGAAGGAATACCTGGAAGAAGGCAAAGCCGTTATCAATGAAGAGGAGCTGGCAAACGTCAAGCAGGAAAGCTCCAACGAAGTGAGCGCCGACGACGACGACGTGGTCAAGCGCGTAAAAGAGCTCCTCGAGAATTACGTGAAGCCGGCCGTTGAAATGGACGGTGGCGCGATCCAGTTCAAGAGCTATAACGACGGCGTCGTTAACCTGATGCTGCAGGGCAGCTGCAGCGGTTGCCCGTCATCCATGATCACTCTCAAAGCGGGCATCGAAGGCATGATGAAGCGCATGATCCCCGAAGTCAAAGAGGTCGTTGCCGAAGCCGAGTAAAAAATTGAAAGACATCTGAATCCCGCTGCTGGCGGGATTTTTTATTTGACTACCTCATGGTCCGCGCGCTCTCTAGGCTCCTGCTTCCTTTTCTGATCGCCTGCGGCGTCCGTCTTCCCAAAGGCAGCGACACCAGGCCCGTCGCCGATACATCATATGTCTATGCCCTGCCTTACCCGCCCGGCACATCGCACCTGCTGATCCAGGGATACAACTCCAGGTTCTCTCACCGGGGCCGCCTCGGGCTTGATTTCAAGATGAACAGGGGCTCGACCATCACAGCTGCCCGGGCAGGCGTTGTCGCACGTGTTGTCGACAGCTTTTCGAAAGGAGGGCTGAAGAAGAAATACCTGGGCCGCGGAAACCAGGTGGTCATCCGCCATTGCGACGGGTCGCAGGCACTGTATGGCCACGGCAAAAAAGGCGGCGCACTTGTGAAGGTTGGCGACAGCGTAAGGACCGGCCAGCCCCTCGCGCTCAGCGGCAGCGTTGGCTACTCGGCTTTTCCACACCTTCATTTTATTGTCTGGGGACCGACCCCAGGCGGGAGGCGCCAGCTTCCGACGCGCTTTGCAACGAAAAAAGGTCCGGCCTATCTGAGGCCCGGCCGCTGGTATCGCTCGCGCTAGCCCGGCTTCTTCGGGGTCTTCGACACACGGTGCCGGATCTGGCGGATCATGAAGGGTGAGGCAGCAACCTGCGCATCGTCGCCCATGATCACAGCAAAGGGGCGGAAGGCCGGCACTTCTTCAAAGATCACCTTCATCATGGCCATGATGGGTACGGCCATAAACGTGCCCGGTATCCCCCAGAGCGCCGAGAACGCGATGACGCCCACAATGGTCGCCAGGGCATTGATCTTCACTTTCGAGCCCACGATCTTGGGCATCAGCACGTTGCTGTCCAGCATGTGGATGATGATCAGGGAAATGATCATCCAAAGCACGGTGGCCGGCGAGTTCGTGGTGAGCGTGATGAGCGTGCTGAGAACACAGGCCATGAAGATGCCCAGGTAGGGAATGATATTCAGGATGGCGCCGATGATGCCAAGCAGCAGGGCGTATTTGACACCGAGAAAGAACAGCACCCCGCAGTAAGCAACGGCCACGATCAGCATCTCGAGGAAAAGTCCCATGATGTAGCTGCGGATCACGAACCTGACCTTGACGAACATGCCGTAGATGACGCCGCTATGCTGCTCGGCGAAGAGAGCTATGAAAAAAGAAACGATGAGGCCCCGGTAGAGAAGAAGAAGGAAGGTCTGGATCATGATCAGGATCAGCACGAAGACCATGGCCGACACTGTCGTCAAAGCTGTGTTGACGATGGACGACGTTTTTGGGATCACCTTCGATGTCGATGATTTCATGAGCTCCTGCATCTTGGTCGTGCTGAGGTGCAGGCGCCGCTGCGCCCAGGCCTCGAGCTCGTGGATCGATGCGTTGATGCTTTGCTTCATCTGGGGCAGGTCGTCCCGGAAGGAGATGACGCTGTTCGAAATAAAGTAGAACACGAAGATGAAGACGGCCAGCGCGAAGATGAGCGAAATAAGCGCTGCGATGCCGCGGGGAAATCCCTGCCTCTCGAAAAAGCGGCTGGGCGACGTGAGAAGGATCGCAAGAAGGCCTGAGAGCGCCAGCGGCTTCAGGACGTCCTGCCCATAATAGAGCAGGCCAATGATAATGGTAAAGCAGATCAAGGGTGCGGCCAGCTTGGCATAAAGCGAGGAGGTCGGTACCCGGCAGATATTCATACGTCGTGGACGGGAGTTTAGGGGCCCGCCTCATCTATAAAATAATTGTGCCGGTGGAAAGTGTGCCGGCGCACGAGGACTGCAGAATTCAGAAATCCATCCGCGCTATTCAATATTCCTTAGCTTCAACCCAATGTTTCCGAGGACCATTCTTACGGCTTGCTTGCTGTCCGCCACTTTTCTTTGCAGCGCGCAGAAAGGAACGTTCCGCCTCCTTTCCTACAATATCCGCAATGCGAAAGGCATGGACGGGAAGACCGACTATGCCCGGGTGGCAGGAGTCCTCTCCGCAACCGGCGCCGATGTGATCGCTTTGCAGGAGGTCGACAGTGCCACCAAACGCAGTGCCGGCGTGGTGGTGATGGACACGCTGGCGAAGGCAACCGGCTACCACGGCATCTTTGGTGCGGCGATCCCCTACCAGGGCGGATCATATGGTGTGGCGCTCCTGTCGAAGGAGGTTCCCCTGCAACACCATACAGTCGCCCTGCCGGGTCGCGAGGAAGGACGTGTGCTGCTTGTCGTTGAATTCAAGCGCTTCATTGTATTCGCCACTCATTTATCGTTGACCCCGGCCGATCGCCTTGCATCGCTTGTGCTCATCGAGGCAGAGGCTGCCCGCTCCCGCAAGCCGCTGTACCTGCTTGGGGATCTCAATGCGGAGCCCGGTGATGCGCTGGTGGAAGGCCTGCGGAGCCGCTTTACCCTTCTGAGCGGTACGGAACCAACGTTTCCTGCACCTAAGCCTGTCAAGCGCATCGATTTTATTTTCAGCTCGCGAAGCAGGAAGAAGACCCGGTCGGCCGTTGTGATCGCCGAGCCAATGGCATCCGACCACAGGCCCGTGCTGGTGACGGTTCGTTGAAAGCATAGGGGTTCCGCAGAACTAGGCTACCCTAGCCGATCGTTCAGGCTTGTCGCATTTTGCCCGGTCTTTGTCGGGGCGGCACACCGGGCGAGCTCGAACGCCGGGCGACATTTGTTTCATCAATCATTCACTTCAAATACGCATCATGGAAACGACAGCAAAAACAAGCATCACCATCCAGGCGGTGATCGCCGCACCGGCCGATACCGTTTGGAAAGCATTTACAACGCCGGCCGATATCATGCAGTGGAATAACGCTTCTCCCGACTGGTATACGCCATCGGCTACGAACGACCTGCGCGTAGGTGGCATCTTCACCTCGCGTATGGCAGCCCGCGACGGCAGCATGGCATTCGATTTTGCCGGTGTTTATGACGAGGTCGAGACGAACAAACGTATTGCCTACACGATCGGGGATGGTCGCAAGGTGTCGGTCGATTTCATTCCCACCGAAGGCGGCACACGCATCGTCGAAACCTTCGAAGCGGAGAGCACACATTCCATCGACATGCAGCGCGGCGGGTGGCAGGCCATTCTCGATAATTTCAAGAGCTATGTTGAGGTGGTGAATGGCGGATAACGAATCGTGAAACTGAATCGTGAATAGTTAACAGGAC
>JAQBNP010000028.1 GCA_028288515.1 Flaviaestuariibacter sp.
CGGCACTCTCCTGACGCATTTACTTGTGCGGGAGGATGCTCATATCCTGTTCGGCTTTTTCGACGAAAGCGAGAAGGAGATGTTCCTGATGCTGCTGGGCGTATCCGGCGTCGGGGCGTCCACCGCGCGTGTGATGCTTTCCTACATGAAGCCGGAGGAGCTGAGCCGGGCGATCGTCCAGGGCAACGCGCGCATCCTGGAGACGATCAAGGGCATCGGCAGGAAGACGGCGGAGCGGATCGTGCTTGAACTTCGGGACAAGCTGACCAAGCAGCCGATCGAATCAAATATTTCGCCGTGGAAAGGCAATACTCTCGGCGCCGACGCGTTAAATGCGCTGGTAGCTTTGGGAATCAACCGCCAGCAGGCGGACAATGCCATCCAGAAAGTATTGGCCCAGGACCCCGAGCTGGGTGTTGAGGCAGTGATCAAAAAGGCCCTCCAATCCCTGTGAGAAACCAACTGATTGTTTCACACTTACCTTGAGAAAAAACCGTTGAACCGTACGACTATCCACATACGCCGCAGGCTCGCTGCCCTTTTTTGCATTGCCCTGGCCTGCCAGGCAGGCACTGCGTCCGCGCAGGTTCGGGCTGACTCCCTGCGTTACCCCATCTCCGATCGTCGTGGCGATCTTTATACCAATCCCAACCGGAACAGCTTCGACCTGCGCGACACCGCTTATATCCGTCGCAACGTCCAGTATGACCCGGTGACCCGTGAATACTACATCATTGAAAAGGTCGGCGACCGGTACTACCGCACGCCCATGACGTTCACGATGCAGGAGTTCCTGGCACTCCAGGGCAGGCAGGACGAGAACGACTATTTCCGCAAGCGCGCCAATACCCTCTTCAACCTCAACCGCCGCAACACAAAGCCCAATTTCGGCTTTTCAAAAGACTGGATGAACCGTGTGACGGGCAACGGCAAGGTTGATATCCGCCCCTCGGGCTACGTCGACATCGCTGCGGGCTACCAGGGGCAGAACATCAAGAACCCCACTCTCCCCGAGCGTGCGCGGCGCCAGGGCGGCTTCGACTTCAACATGAATGCACAGCTGCAGGTCGATGCCAATATCGGCGACAAGATCAAGCTGCCCATCAACTACAATACACTCGCGAATTTCGATTTCGAGAACCAGCTGAAGCTCGATTACCAGGGCAAGGAAGACGAGATCCTGAAGCAGTTCCAGGCAGGTAACGTGAGCTTCAATTCCAAAGGGTCTCTCATCCCCGGCGCCCAGTCGCTCTTCGGTATCAAGACCCAGCTGCAGTTCGGAAAGCTGTACGTTTCAGCCGTCCTGGCCAACCAGCGGTCCCAGCGGCAGTCGCTCGGCCTCCAGGGTGGCACTGCCTCGCAGCCGTTCAGCGTGCGCGCGGACGAGTACGAGGAGAACCGTCACTTCCTGATGGCGCAATATTTCCGCCGGAACTATAATCATGCGATGAAGGATGCGCCGATCATCCGCTCAAACGTGCAGATCCTGCGCGTGGAGGTCTGGGTGACGAACCGCACGAGCCTGACCGACACCCGGGACATCGTGGCCCTGACCAATCTTGGCGAAGCGGATCCAACCGGGGCATCGAACACGCTGCCCGACAACTACGTTACGGTGAACAACCTGTATGCAAGCCTGAAGAACAACCCGCAGGCGCGCAACTCCACCCAGGTGCAAAGCTACCTGACAGGGATCGGCCTGCAGCCCGTGCAGGACTTTGAAAAGACATTTGCCCGCAAGCTCAATCCATCCGAATACACCTTCCTCAGCGAATCGAACGCCAAGCTCGGCTTCATTTCGCTGAACCAGCCGCTTCAGCCGGACGAGGTGCTCGCCATCGCCTATCAATATACCTATAATGGAAAAGTGTTCCAGGTCGGGGAATTCTCCCAGGACGTACCACCGGACAGCAGCGGCAATTCGCAAAAGGTCCTTTTCCTGAAATTGCTCAAGGCAACATCGCAGCGCACGACGCTCCCGCTGTGGGACCTCATGATGAAGAATGTGTACAGCGTTGGCTTCGGGCAGCTGGAGCGCCAGGACTTTCACCTGGACGTCGTCTACGAGGAGCCAAGCCTGGGCGAGAAGCGCTACTTACCGATCGCAGACACAGTAGCGGGCATCAACCCCGTTCTTCCGCAGTACCGCGGACAGCCGATCCTGCGCCTTGTGAATCTCGATCGCCTCAACAACCAGAACGACCCGCAGCCCAACGGCGAGTTCGATTACCTCGAAGGACAGACCGTTATCTCCTCGCAGAGCCGCGTGATCTTCCCGGTTCTCGAGCCCTTCGGACGGGACATCGAGTATGTTTTCGCCAGCCCGGAAGCACGCCGCAAGTATGTATACTATCCACTGTACGATACGATCAAGGCCATTGCGCAGACCTATTCGAACCTGGACCGGTACAAGCTCGTGGGCCGCTCGAAATCTGCCAGCAATACGGACTACCAGCTCGGTTTCAATATTCCGCGCGGGTCGGTGACCGTTACGGCAGGCGGCCAGGTGCTGCAGGAAAATATCGACTACGAGATCAACTACGACCTCGGCACGCTCAAGGTGATCAACGGTGCGATCATCGCATCGGGCATCCCGGTGCAGGTGCAATTTGAGAACAATGCAACGTTCGGCTTGCAGCAACGCAATTATATGGCGTTGCGACTCGACTACCTCGCATCCAAAAAACTGACCATCGGCGGTACCGTGGTGCGGTTGGGCGAGCGCCCCTTCTTTACGAAACAGGCATATGGCGAGGACCCGATCCGCAACACCATGTACGGTGTCGACTTCGATTACCGCAATAATATCCCGCGCCTGTCGCGGTTGCTGAACAAGCTGCCTTTCTATTCAACCAAAGCGATGTCATCCCTCACCGCGTATGGTGAGGCCGCGGTGCTCGATCCCGGCCACGCGCCGCAGATCGGCAAGAAAGGGGAGGGCACGAGCTATATCGATGAATTCGAAGGAACACGCAGCAGCATCGACCTTCGCTTCCCGATCACGAGCTGGACACTCGCATCGGCACCACAGAAATCTCCGGATAAGAACAACAACATCCTCTTTCCCGAGGCGACACTCAGCAACGACCTTTCCTATGGATTCAACCGTGCCAAGCTGGCCTGGTACAATATCGAGCCGAACCTCCAGCAGCGCCGTAACCAGAATAACCCGCTTCGCAATAATGTCGCGGAGCTGATCAAGCCGGAGACGCGCCAGGTATACCAGAACGAGATCTATCCGCAAAAATCCCTGAACCTGGGTGAGAACATCCTCACGACGTTCGACGTAGCCTTCTACCCCAATGAGAAGGGTCCCTATAACTTTTCCGCCGACCCAGCGCGCGTCGACGCAAATAACCGTTTACGACAACCGAAAAAGGCCTGGGGTGGCATCATGCGCAATGTGGACCAGACCGACTTCGAGACCGGCAATATCGAGTTCATTGAATTCTGGGCACAGGATCCGTTCATCAACAAGCCGTTCAGCAATGGTGGCGAGCTCTATTTCAACCTCGGAAATATTTCGGAAGATGTGCTGCGCGATGGGCGCCGCCAGTTCGATAACGGCCTCCCGACGCCGAGCCAGCCGAATATCCTCACCGACGAAACGGCCTGGGGCCGCGTGCCGCGAAACCCGCAGCAGGTCACCAATGCCTTCAGCAATGAAACGAATGACCGCGCTTTCCAGGACGTTGGGTTCGACGGACTCCCCGACACAGCGGAGCGTCGCAAGTTCCAGCCCTACCTCACGCAGATCCAGGGCCTCGTGACACCGAACGTTTTCCAGGCAGTGCAGGCGGATCCGTCCGGTGATAATTTCCGTGGCTATCGCGACGCGGCATTTGGTGAGACCGTCGGCATACTGGAGCGTTATAAGAATATCAATAACCCCCACGGCAATTCGCCTGTGGCCAACAATACCGACCAGTTCACGAGCGCCTTTACCCTCGCCCCCGACCAGGAGGAGCTGAACCGCGACAATACACTCAACGAAGTCGAAGAATATTTCCAGTACCGCGTTGAGATGAAGCCCAACATGCAGCAGGGCACCAACTTTATCACGGACCGCCGCCAGGTCAATGCACGCCTCGCCGATGGCAGCACGCGCACGGAAACATGGTACCTGTTCCGCATTCCGATCAAGCAGTTCCAGGCCAAGGTGGGCAATATCCCCGACTTCAAATCCATTCGCTTTATCCGCATGTTCATGACCGGTTTCGAGGACACCGTCGTCATGCGTTTCGCGAAGCTTGAGCTTGTGCGGAACCAATGGCGTAAGTTCAATTACGAGCTCGACACCACGGGCCAGTTCCTACAGCTGCCGGCAAACGACCCGACAAGCACTGAAGTGCTTGCCGTGAACGTGGAGGAGAATGACCAGCGCCAGCCGATCCCGTACCGCATCCCACCGGGCATCCTGCGCCAGGAGCAGATCAGCAATAACAATACGCAGCTTTTGCAGAACGAGCAATCGCTCAGCGTCAAGGTCTGCGGCCTTGTCAAAGGCTCTACGCGCGGCGTGTTCCGGAATATCCCGCTCGACCTACGCCAGTACGGCCGACTCTCCATGTTCATTCATGCCGAAGATGCCCTGGCACCAGGTACAAATATTCCGGATGGCGCGCTCAACGCGGTCGTTCGCATCGGTAATGATTTCGTCTCCAATTATTACGAGGTCAAGATCCCACTGAAGATCACGAAATGGGGTACGACCGATTCGCTGGGCATCTGGCCGGCACAGAACAACCTCGATTTCGACCTGGAGGAGTTGACGAACGTGAAGCTGAGTCGCAACCGCGCCGGCGTCTCGCCGTCGAAATATTACCGCCAGACCAGGGCCGATGGACGAACCTATGCGATCATCGGCAATCCCAATCTCGGTGAGGTGCGCGGCATGCTTCTCTCTGTTGAGAACGTGACCATTGAAACCGCCTGCGCCGAGGTGTGGTTCAACGAGTTGCGTCTCTCCAAGCTCGATGAGAAGGGCGGCTATGCAGCCCTGGGCCGCGTGGACCTCCGCCTGGCCGACCTCGGCAGCCTGAGCCTGGCCGGAAGCGTGCGCTCGCGTGGCTTCGGCACCCTAGAGCAGCGCGTCAACGAGCGCAGCCGGGAGGACTTCTACCAGTTCGACCTGAGCACAGCCCTCGACCTGGGCAAGCTTGTCCCGAAAAAAGCGGCCCTCGTGATCCCGGTCTATGCCGGCATTAGCAAAACGAACAGCACACCTGAATACGATCCGTACGACCTCGATATCAAGCTGAAAGAAAAGCTGCGCGAAAACCCCAAGACCAAGCGCGATTCGATCCGCTCCAACGCAGTGGAGCAGACCACCCTCAAGACACTTACATTCACCGGGGTGAAGAGGATGAAAACGAACGGAAAGCCGGTGCAGCCCTGGGATATCTCGAACCTCGACCTGAATTATTCATTTACGCACCAGGACCACACCAACCCGATCATCGAGGTGGACGATATCAAGCGAACACGTGCCGCGGTTGGCTATACATATGCGCCGCAGGCCAAGTATATCGAGCCGCTGAAGAGCGTGTTCAAGTCACGGTCACCGTGGCTTGCTTTCATCCGCGACTTTAACTTCAACTACAAGCCGACCGTATCGCTGAAGGCCGACGTGTTTCGCCAGTTCGGCGCGCTTCGTTCCCGCAACGTCGGCGAGAAAGAGTTCAAGCTGCCGGAGACGTACGACAAGCGCTTCACATTTGACCGCTACTATACGTTGCGGTGGGACCTGACACGCTCGCTGCTGCTGGATTTCAACGCAATCAATTATGCGAACGTGGACGAGCCGTTCGGGCGCCTGGATACAAAAGAGAAAAAAGATTCCGTGCGCAAGAATTTCTGGAACGGTGGCCGCACAACGCAATACTCACACAGTGGCACGCTGTCGTATACGCTGCCGACGTCGAAGTTCCCGATCCTTGACTGGACAACAATCCGCGCCAGCTATACGGCCAAATACGATTGGTTCGCCGCATCGCTGCTGGCGCGCAGCCTGGGCAACAAGCTGGTGAACGGCCAGACGCGCAACCTCAATGGAGAGCTCAATTTCGACCAGCTTTATAATAAGTCGAAATTCCTGCGGGCCGTCAACTCACCATCGGTTGCAGCAAAGCCGGCACCCAAATCGCCGACCGACACGGCATCGAAGAAGAAGCGCGATCCGAATCGCCCGCTGGTCATTGGCGGCGTGCCGCGGGCGCTGGCCCAGCTGGCCACATCGCTGAAGCGTGTCGGCTTCCAGTACACCGAGGACA
>JAQBNP010000077.1 GCA_028288515.1 Flaviaestuariibacter sp.
CTGACGCATGTCAGCACCTTTCCCTGGAAAGCACCCGCACCTCCCCGGCTGTCATCCCGCAGGGACCCGAAACGCGCTCCATCTACCTGGTTGCCGAAGAAGGCAAACAGGCCAGTGTCATCCCGCGCTCTCCGTCATGGCGAGGAACGAAGCCATCTCCTGCACCTCGAGAGCCTGTTCCACGCAAAATCCCCAAGCTTCGGAAGCAAAGCAGAACGTGAACGAAAGACATCCCTTTTGCCTTTTCAAGCTTTGTTTCTTTCCGTGACACCCGCCGGAACCCCTTTTGACACCAGCGGGACGCCCATCGACATCAGCGGGACGCCCATTACAGCAACAGAATTGCCATCTGCACGCCCGGAATGGTCATCTACACACGCGGAATTGCTCTTGTTTCACACAATCCCTCTTCGTGCTCCTTCGCGCTCTTCGTGGCTTCGTGGCCCAACCTGTCTCAAAGCGCACGTTTCGGGTCCCTGCGGGATGACAGTCTGGAGGTGCAGGAGATGGCTTCGTTCCTCGACATGACGGACAGTACCAAGGTGCGCGGGCTCCCTCGCTGAGCGCTCGGGATGACAGCCTGGAAGTTGGAGACTCTCCAAAAATCTGAAATCTAAAATCGTAAATCCCTTTGTGCTCCTTCGCCCTCTTCGTGCCTTTGTGGTTCCCCCACCCCGCTTCATACAATGTTCGACACGATTCATGCAATCTTGCCTTTCTCTTCGCGCGTGACGCCCTCACATTTGAAAAAACATTTTGCATGAAGAACCGCCTCCTCGCAGCGATCCTGGTTACCACATCGCTGTCCGCCTGTAAAAAAGATCCTGTTGCTCCCCCTCCCGGACCCACTCCCATCCAGGCTCCGGCAGACGACCGCCGCAGCGTACGTTTGAAGGATATCGTTGAGCACGGCCTTCCGTCCCCGCTCTTTCATTTCACCTACAATGATTCCGGCTACGTGACCCGCATCAACTACGCGCAGGACTTTCTTATCTACGACGTTGCCTATGAATCGAAGCGCGTTTCCAGCCTGTTCAACCAGTTCAACAGCAACACCCTCCGCTACCGCTATGCGAATGGCTTCGTGCAGGAAGTTGCCCACACAGACGGGGCAGGCCACAAGACCTGGACCCAGTCCTTCACCTACAACCACCTCAACCAGCTGAGCACGATCCGCTACTGGCGTTTTGTTCCCGGCATGGCCGACAGCATCCTCGAACGTCGCGTTGACATGCTGTACCATCCCGATGGGAACCTCGCCTCCTGGCAGGACCATCACCGCATCGGAACAACGCTCGTTCCCGGCAGCACAACGTATTACGATCACTACGACACCGGTACCTGCGTCGACGACTTCTACATTTTCCATAATTTCTTTGAAGACGCGATCTTTCTTCCAGGTGTACAGCTGCAGCGCAATAACCCGCGCACGGTGCGCATCGACGCCGGCGAAAACGAATGGCAGGTAGACTACTTCTACAGTTACGTCGGCAAGCTTCCGCAATCCAAGACCGGCCTCATGAAACAGACACGCGGAACCGGCAACGGACAAACCCTCACGATCCAGTCGACTTTCACCTACTATTAAGCCGCATGTTGAGACGTTGTGACCGCCGAATCCTCTGCGCCTGGTCGCAACGTCTCATCAATCGCTTCTTCGCCATGGTGGCATAGTTTTGCGGCACGTATGGCCATGAACCCACGGACGAAATTTTTATGGATCCTCATCCTCGGCCTTCTGTCCGCCATCGGGCCATTGTCGACAGATATGTACCTGCCGGCCTTCCCTGCCATTGCACGTGATCTCGCCACAACAACGGCGCGTATCTCGTTGTCGCTGTCCAGCTTCTTTATCGGCATTTCATTCGGCCAACTCCTGTACGGCCCCATTCTCGACCGCTTCGGGCGCAAAAAGCCCATCTATTTCGGGCTCGGCCTCTATATCCTCAGCTCTCTGGGCTGCGCGCTGGCCGGGTCTGTCAATATGCTGATCGGCATGCGCCTGCTGCAGGCCATTGGCGGATGTGCCGGCATGGTGGCGTCAAGGGCCATGGTCCGCGACCTGTTCCCCGTTGACGAAAATGCAAAAGTGTTCTCGCTGCTCATGCTCGTGATCGGCGTCTCTCCCATCATCGCACCCACGCTTGGTGGCTACGTGGCCACGGCGTTCGGATGGCACGCCGTCTTCCTCATCCTGGCCGGCATTGCTCTCGCCGTGGTGGTTGCGCTGCACTTTCTCCTGCCAGAAAGCAGGCAGGCAAACAAGGCATTCTCCTTACGCCCGAAAGATATCTTAGCCAACTTCGGAACCGTTGTCAAAGAGCCGCAATTCTACACGTATGCTTTAACCGGCGCTTTGGCAAGCTCGGGACTGTACGCGTATATCTCCGGCTCACCGGCCGTCTTCATGGAATACTTTGGCGTGACCGAGAAATACTATGGCGGCATCTTCGCAACGATCGCATTGGGGCTGATCATATCAAGCCAGCTGAACAGCCTGCTCCTGCGGCGTTTCCGGAGTCAGCAGATCATTCGCATTGCGCTGCTGTGCCAGACCACTATCGGCTTCCTCCTCTTGCTAGGCACGGCGTTCGGCTGGCTGGGTCTCTATGGAACGATCGGGCTGATCTTCCTTTTCCTCAGCTCGCAGGGATTTACATTTCCAAACTCGTCGGCCTTATCGCTGGCGCCATTCACGACCAATGCGGGAAGCGCTTCGGCCCTGATGGGAGGAACGCAGATGGGTATTGGCGCCCTGACGTCCGCGGCCGTGAGCGTGTTCAGCAATGGGACACCACTACCCATGGCGGCCGTCATGGCATCCTGCGCGGCACTGAGCTTCACCACACTGATGCTCGGCCGACGGTCCATCACGCGGCAATCGTCGCTGGACCAGGTGGAGGAAGAAGCGGTGCAGCTTGTGCCCTAGGGCTTCGCTTTTTTCTTTTTGTAAGAAATGCGGACATTGACAACGCCGGCCTGCACGAGGTCAATCTTTTTTGCTGCCCTGCTGCTCAGGTCGATAATGCGACCAGCGACGAATGGGCCACGGTCGTTGATCCGGACCTTGACCGTCTTACCGTTCGAAAGGTTTTTCACCTTCACCTTTGTACCGAAAGGCAATGTTTTATGTGCCGCTGTCAGCCTGGATTGACGGAAGACATCGCCGTTCGCGGTCCGGCGTCCTTCGAACTTGTCTGCATAATACGAAGCCTTGCCACCCTCCGTGAGTGTGCGTCCGCAAGAGCTTGCAGCAAAAAGAAAAAGAAGGAAAAAGAAACGGTTCATGCGGCAAACATAGGAAGCGTTGCCGTTTGTGCGCAGAAGAGACCACGCGCGATTCACAGCCACTTTGACCAGGTTGCTGAACAGCCGTGCTTGCTGTGTAATCATGATGCGTCGGATGAGTTTGAAAGATCATGTTTGATTTTTTGCGTGTCGATTAGAGACTAACTTTAACAGGCATGGTTTTCGCGCCAGCATAGCGACACATACTAAAACCAATCACATGGCACATTCAAATCGAAACCCCAGCGGCAACCCTGCCCGCACCTCGGGTAGCCGGCACAATGGCGACGAGCAACACAATCGCTCCGATCGTCCGGAGCAGCCTTCTTCAACCGATCGGGCCGCGCAACGGGCACGCAGCCGTACCCGCGCTTTCCGCGACGGAATGCAGGAGGGAGACGAAGGCCAGTCCGAATGGGAAAGCAGCGCACGAAGCTGGTGATCTGAAGGTCCGCAAGCCACGCTGGTCACGTCTCCAGCCGCTGATTTGATGTTCTGCAATCGATGTTCTGCAATCTTTGCTGCACACCTCGCAGTCGTATGCGCACGATCTCCCGACACGGGCGTGTTGTCTTCCCGAAGCCGGATCATACCGGCATCTTCGCGTACCTTCCGCATCGTCAACCTAAAACCGATGAAACTACTTCTCCCCTTTTTGCTGCTTGGCACGATGTGCTTTGGCCAGTCCAAAACTTCCAGTCCCGAAGCAGGTTATATCAGGGTGGCGAAGAGCCGCATTTATTATGAGTCGCGCGGGTCCGGCAAGCCGGTGCTTCTCCTGCATGCCGGTCTTCTCGATCACGGTATGTGGCGGCAACAGGTGCGTGCATTGCAGACCCAGTTCCAGGTTGTGACGATCGACCTGCCGGGACATGGCGCCACCATGTACACCGATTCGACGCTCGTCATTGCGGATGTGATCAAAATCGTGCTTGATTCTCTCCATCTTCCCAAAGCTTCGATCGTCGGGCTTTCCATGGGGTCGCTGGCCGCGCAGGACTTCGTGATCGCTTACCCCGCCCGCGTCGACAAAGCCGTTTTCCTCTCACCCGGAATCAATGGCTGGGAGCGCCGGTTTCCGGCAGATACTGTGACGAAGCGCTTTGTCACCGAATTCTATCAAACCCTGGCCAACCATGACTCTGCGGCAACTGCCGAAGTGTTCGCACACTACTGGGGCGATGGACTCGGGCGCGACAAAAGCTGGAACCCGCGCGTGCGACAGTATATCTACGCAACCACCTATCGGTCCATTGTCCACCACCGGGCGACTACGTGGCCTCTCTTTTCCGAATCGCCATTCGCCATTGATGCTGTCAGCGGCATTCGGTGCCCGGTGCTCATTATCTATGGAGCGAATGACCTCCCTTCCGTGCTCTCCGCGAGCCGCTACCTGGAATCAGTGATCCCTGGCGCGAAGGCGATGCGTATCCCCGGGGTTGCGCATATGCTCAACCTCGAGCAGCCCGAAGCCATCAACAAGATCCTGATGGGCTTTCTCCGGTAGTGTTGTGTAGAAAGGCCTGCACAGTTTTTACTGCCAACTGGCTCCTTTGCAATAGGTACGAAATTCGCACGATTCACGGCATGAAGCTATCATTTCACGGTGCCGCGCGGACGGTCACGGGCTCCAAGCACCTTGTTACACTGGCTAATGGCCGGCAAGTGCTGCTCGACTGCGGGCTCTTCCAGGGTCTGGGCCACGATACGTTCGATCTCAACGAGTCATTCGGCTTCGAGCCCTCGTCGATCGATGCGTTGGTCCTCTCCCATGCCCATATCGATCATACGGGACTGATCCCCCGGCTCGTCAAAGGAGGGTTTACCGGCGCCATCTTTTGCACGCCCGCAACAAAGGACCTTGCGGAGATCCTTCTCTATGACAGCGCGGAGATCCAAACCTACGAGGTAGAGCATATCAACCGGCGACGTGCCAAAAACAACCTATCTCCCTTTGAGCCCCTTTACACGTCGGAAGACGTTGCCAATGCCATGAACCTGTTCCAGACGGTTGACTACGACGAGTGGTTCATCGTCACGGATGGCGTGGAAGGGCATTTCAGCAATGCCGGCCACCTCATTGGCAGCGCCGCCGTGAGCCTGAAGGTGACCGAGGGAGAAATGATCACCAGGCTTCTGTTCAGCGGCGACGTCGGAAGATACCGGTCGGTGCTGCTGCAACCGCCGGCCGAGGCCCCGCAGGCCGATTATATCATTCTGGAAAGCACCTACGGCAACAAGCACCACGACATCACATTCAATACGATCGAGACGCTCAAAAAATGGATCAAGAAGACATGCGTAGAGAACGGTGGCCAGCTGGTGATACCGGCTTTCAGCGTTGGACGCACACAGGAAGTGCTCTACGCGCTGAACCAGCTGAGCCTGGAGAAACGCCTGCCCGATATTCCCGTCTTCATCGATAGCCCGCTCAGCCTGAAAGCCACGCAAACGATCAAGAAGTTCACGGCACAATTCAATGACCGCCTCCAGCAGGTTCTGACCATTGACGACGACCCGTTCGAATTCCCCGGCCTCCGCTACATTGAGAGTGTCGAGGACAGCCGCAAGCTGGTGGAATTCAAAGAGCCGTGTATCATCATTTCAGCCAGCGGCACGGCCGATGCCGGGCGCGTGCGGCACCACATCAACAATGCCATTGCGGACGAAAAGAATGCGGTCCTCTTTGCCGGCTACTGCGGTGCGCGCTCCCTTGGTGGACAGCTCCTCAGCGGCAGCAGGGAAGTGGAGATCTTCTCCGACCCCTGTATCGTCGCCGCCGAGATCGGCCAGGTGCAGGGCCTCAGCGCACACGGCGATTGCGACGACCTTTGCCGCTTTGTCGGTAACCAGGATGCCGACCAGGTGAAGGGCGTCTTCCTGGTACACGGCGAGTACGAGGTGCAGCAGGCTTTCGCGGCAAGGCTCGAACTAAAAGGATTCAAGAACGTTGTTATCCCGGAGCACCACCAGGAACTGGACCTCACCGACGATACGCACTCGAAGGCGAACGCAGCATAAATTCGAAAAATGGACCTACTTGATTGCATCATCATCGGCGGGGGGCCTGCAGGCCTGAATGCAGCTGTCGTACTGGGCAGGTGCCGGCGCCGGATCCTCGTGTTCGACACGGGCGGCTACCGCAATAAGGTATCGCACGGCATGCACAATTATCTCACGCGCGACGATATCCTGCCCACCGGCTTCATTGACCTGGCACACCGCGAGGTTGTGAAATATGGCGGTTCCATCCTGCAAAAAAAGATCGTCAATGGCAGAAAGAATAAAGAGGAAATCTTTGTCGTCACCGATGACGAAGGCACGAGCTACCATGCTAAAAAGCTTCTCGTGGCAACCGGCCTGAGTGATAATGTTCCGAACATACCCGGGTTCCGCGAATTCTATGGCAAATCCGTTTTTCACTGTCCCTATTGCGACGCCTGGGAAGTGCGCGACAAGAAGATCGCGGTCTATGCAAAGAATAAAGAAGGATGGGAGCTGGCGCTGGCGCTGAAAGGATGGTCGGACCAGGTGATCTACCTCACCGATGGCGGCAATAAGATCAAGCCGGACCAGCGCGCTTACCTCGACGCCAACGGAATCAGCATCAACCGCGACCGCATTGCCTGCCTTGAGAGCAGGGACGGCGCGCTGACACACGTGGTCATGAAAGGGGGCGACCGCATCCCCTGCGAAGCCGTCTTTTTCGTGAACGGATTCACGCCGCAATGCAACCTCGCGGAAGCGTTCGGGTGCGATATGACGCGCAAAGGCGTCGTTGTGACCAACCTCGCGCAGCAAACGAATATTCCGGGTCTTTACGTTGCCGGCGATGCCTCGAAGGACATGCACTTCGTTGTCGTTGCGGCTGCCGAGGGAGCCAAGGCAGGCGTCAGCATCAATAAGGAACTGCAGAAAGAAGTAAGCGAGCGGCGCTATGCCGAAGCCAGAAAAAAATAAGGTTACTCGGATGCGCCGGCTTCCTGCGTTGCAGGCACTTCTGCATCGGCAGAGCTCGTTTGCTTAATGGTCAGCTGGAATTTTGTATTGAGAAGAATGCTGTAGTCGTTTTGCATGAACAGCTCTTTCACCGCGACGTCCTCGAGGAGGGATTGGGCCAGTGTCGATGCCAGCGGCGAATCGATGATCACGTTATCCACGCGGCCTTTGCTGAATTTGATCTCGAATTTGTAGCCGGATTTACGGGCGATGCCTGCGCGCTCGAAGTCGGAAACATTGAGGCTCAGGGCCTGGTCGCCGGATTTCGCCTTCTTCAGCAGGATGCGGATAATCGGAACGTACTTGACCCAAACATTTGTTTGCATAATAAAAATTTGTAGGAACCCGGGAAAGCGCGTGCAACGGCTGCGCTGGGACAAAGGTGCAACTAAATGCCCGAATCCGCGTCGATTCTTGCGTGTTTTACCCAATTCCCCCTACAAAAACCCTGTTAATTCTGAGGCTACCAATCTGCGATCCCATCTTATTTTAGCGGGACATACACACCAGATGAAACAGTCCCTTCTCGTCCTTTGCCTCCTGGCCTCGGTCTTCGC
>JAQBNP010000116.1 GCA_028288515.1 Flaviaestuariibacter sp.
TCCGCCGAGGGATGGTACTGGCAATACGAGTCCTTCCTGAAGCGGCTCGACGCCTCTTTTTATACGGTCGTGGGCGCCGCTGGAGAGCTCTTTGCCATGCGCCGCGCCCTCTTTACGCCGCTGCCCGAGGATACGATCCTGGACGACCTCATGCTCTCCCTCCAGGTATGCGAGGCGGGCTATACGATCGCGTATGAGCCCCTCGCTTTCGCCACCGAGCCGCCAAGCCTTTCGCTGGGTGATGAGGCGATCCGGAAAAAACGCATCGCAGCCGGGGCCTTCCAGGCGCTGTCACGCCTCTCAATGGCGTCGCTGGCGAACAGACCCGCCCTCCTTTTCCAATTCCTGTCGCGCCGATGGCTGCGCTGGGTAGCCTGTCCACCAGCGCTTCTGCTGCTTGTTCCCGTGCACATAGTGCTTGTCCTGAACGGTGCACCGCTTCTGTATTCGACCTTGCTAGCCCTTCATGCCGCCTTTTACGCGGCGGCTGCCGCGGGATGGTGGCTGCTTCGTCGCGGACGTGTTTGCGCGCCGGCTACCATTCCCTTTTATTTCCTCTTCATGAATGCCTGCATGCTGGCCGGCGCGCGTGCGTACCGGCGGGGAAAAGCCACTGTTTTATGGGAAAAAGCAAGTCGCCCGACAACCGGCCCCTAAGCTGGTCCGTCCTTATTTTTACCGAAAATCGAACAGATCTCCACCACGCAAAATATATTGGTCCATCCCATCGAATACCTCAAGGGCGTTGGTCCGCAGCGGGCCGACCTGCTGAAAAAGGAGCTGGGCATTTTTACGTTCAATGACCTCCTCCACCACTTTCCCTACCGCCACATCGACAAGACCAAGGTGATGAAGGTGATCGACCTCACGCCGGCGGTTGAGTTTGCGCAGGTGAAGGGACGCCTCACGTATTCGGAAGTAGCGGGAGAGAAGTCCGCGCGCCGCCTCGTTGCGTACCTGCGTGATGAGACCGGCACCATCGAGCTGACCTGGTTCAAGGGCATCACCTGGATCCAGAAAATGCTTCGCTCCGGCGAGCCCTATACCGCCTTCGGCCGCCTGTCTTTCTTCATGGGCAACCCACAGATCGTGCACCCGGAGATCGAGCCGCTTGTATCGGAAGCTGCCGGGGCGAAGAGCCACCTGGAACCGGTTTACTCAACGACGGAAAAGCTGAAGGCGCGGGGCCTGGGCGGCAAGCAGATCGGCAAGCTCGTGCAGGTCCTTCTCGATGCGCTCAACCGCCGCGACCTGCCGGAGAACCTGCCAGAGTCGATCATCCAAAAGGGCCACCTGGTGGGCCGCTATGAAGCGTATGGCGCCATCCATTTTCCAAAGACGTCAACAGAGCATGCGCTTGCGCTGCGGCGGCTCAAGTTCGAGGAGCTGTTCATCACGCAGCTGCGTCATGCCCGGCTGAAATCCGAGCGGCACCGCCTGTCGAAAGGGGTGGTGTTCGGCAAAGTGGGCGAGCTGTTCAATTCATTCTATAAAGAGCACCTTCCCTTCAGCCTCACGGGCGCCCAAAAACGGGTTCTGAAAGAGGTGCGCATCGATACGGCATCCGGCCACCAGATGAACCGCCTCCTGCAGGGAGACGTGGGCAGCGGGAAGACGATCGTCGCGCTGCTGGCCATGCTTCTCGCCATTGACAACGGCTACCAAAGCTGCCTCATGGCCCCGACGGAGATCCTCGCGCAGCAGCACTACCTTTCGATCAGCGCTCTTCTTAAGGACATGGCGGTTCCTGTATTTATTCTCACGGGCTCGACGAAGGCCGCCGTTCGCCGGCAGTTGCTGAAGGACCTGGCGGCCGGCGAGATCAAGATCCTGATCGGCACGCATGCGCTGATCGAAGAAGTGGTGCAGTTTCAAAAGCTGGGTCTGGCCATCGTCGACGAGCAGCACCGCTTCGGCGTGGCGCAGCGGGCGCGCCTCTGGAAGAAGGCTACCGTTCCGCCGCACGTGCTCGTGATGACAGCCACGCCGATTCCACGAACGCTTGCGATGACCGCGTATGGCGACCTCGATTACAGCGTGATGGACGAGCTGCCGCCCGGACGACAGCCCATCACAACGGTGCATCGCTACGATACGCACCGGGCCAAAGTAATGGATTTCATCAGGGAGGAAGTGACCGCCGGCCGGCAGGCGTATATAATCTTCCCGCTGATCGAAGAAAGTGATAAATTGGACTACGAGAACCTGATGCAAGGCTATGAGAACGTGAAGGCATTCTTCCCCGAGCCTCGGTACTGGATCAGTATGGTTCATGGCCGCCAGGCGTCCGAGGTCAAGGAAGCGAACATGCAGCGTTTTGTTTCGGGCGATACGCAGATCATGGTGAGCACGACGGTGATCGAAGTGGGCGTCAATGTTCCGAACGCATCGGTGATGGTCATTGAAAGTGCGGAAAAATTTGGACTATCCCAGCTCCACCAGCTTCGCGGCAGGGTGGGCCGGGGGGCAGACAAGAGCTATTGCATCCTGATGACCGCTACCAAGCTGGGAACCGACGCGCGGGAGAGGATCCGGATCATGACCTCGACGAGCAGCGGTTTTGAAATTGCAGAAAAAGACCTGGAGCTGCGCGGTCCGGGTGAGATCGAGGGGACGCGGCAGAGCGGGGCGTTAAACCTCAGGCTTGCTGACCTTGTCAAAGACAAAGCGATGCTCGAGGCGGCCCGGAACTTCGCTGAACAACTTGTCGAGGACGATCCCGAACTGGAAACGGCAGAGAATTTGCGGTTAAAGAGCTATCTGGTGTCATTGCAGGGTAAAACCCCGTGGAGTAGGATTTCTTAACATCTCTGAGCACAATAGATTTCGTATTTCATAGTTTAATTCAAAACAGCTTTGAACACCAAGAGCCTCCTCCTCTTTATCCTGCCCCTGCTCTCCGCCGCCGCGTTTGCGCAGTCCCGCCAAGCCCCCATCGAGTTCACCGAGAACAAAGGGCAATGGGATGAGCGTGTCCGTTTCAAGGCCGACGTCAATGGCGGCGCCCTCTTCATTCATACCGACGGCTTCACCGTTCTCCAGCATAACGAGACCGACTGGAAACAGCTTCAGGAACAGATGCACCATCACACGGAAACAGCCGGCTCGACAGCCAAAGGCGGCGGACCCGAGGCGGTCACCGTTCATTCGCATGCCTACCGCGCCCGCTTCGAGGGAAGCTCTCCAAAGGCAACCCTGGTCGCCGACAAGCCCCTTCAAACATATACAAGCTATTTCCTGGGAGACCAGTCCTCCTGGGCCTCGCATTGCCGCGTCTATCTCGGCATCACGATCAAGGACCTCTATCCCGGCATCGATGTTCGCTATTATTCCGATAACGGCTCGCTCAAGTACGATTTCATCGTCAACCCCGGCGCCCGCGTGGACGATATCCGTCTCACCTACGAAGGCGTTGACGGTCTGGACGTGAAGGACAAGATGCTGAACGTGCGCACATCCATCGGCACCATCCGCGAGATGCCTCCCTACTCATACCAGTACAGCGATAAGGGACGCCAGGAAGTCAAGGCGAGCTACGTCCTGAAGGGCCATACGGTTCGGTTCCAGGTCAGGAACTACGATGAATCCCGGATCCTGGTCATCGACCCGACAATGATCTTCGCCTCCTTCTCCAAGAGCACCGCGGACAACTGGGGGTACACCGCCACGTATGGTCCCGACGGCAGCATGTTCGGTGGCGGCATTGTATTTCCGCGCGGTGGTACATTCCCAGTATCTGTGGGCGCTTTCCAGCAAAGCTTTGCGGGTGGCGACTTCGATATCGGCATCATCAAGCTCACTCCTGACGGCACGGCCCAGAGCTATGCAACCTATATCGGCGGCAGCGGCAGCGACCAGCCCCACAGCCTCATTGTTGATGCGGCAGGCAACCTGGTCATCGCGGGCCGCACGAATTCCGCTCTGTATGGAAACACGGCGGGAGCCGCGCCCTTTCCGCTGCGCAATGGCGCGGCGGACCAGATCGGTACGAACCTTGGCGGGTACGATGTGATCGTGACGAAGCTGAGCGCCGACGGCTCGTCGATCATCGGCTCGGCACGGATCGGCGGTAGCGGTAACGACGGCGTGAACGGCGTCCCTGACCACGGCACCCCCAGCGATCTCAAACTGAATTATGGAGATGACGGCCGCAGCGAGGTGATCCTCGACGGCGCCGGCAATATCTACGTAGCGGCCTGCACGCAATCTCTCGGTGGCGTCGGTGATCGCTTCCCGACAACGGCGGGGGCATTCCAGACCACTCCCGGTGGCGGCGAGCAGGACGGTGTCGTCCTAAAGTTTTCACCATCGGTTTCGCTGTTGTATTCGTCTTTCCTTGGCGGCAGCCTTTCGGATGGAGCCTTCGTGCTGTCACTGCATCCATTCACCGGCGAGCTCTACGTGGCCGGCTCCACGAAAAGCAACAATTTCCCGGGAACAAGCGCTACGTCGCTGAACCAGTTCATCCAGGGGCAGGTCGATGGATTTGTTTCCGTCATCAGCAATAACGGGTCGACCCTGGTTCGCTCAACTTATGTTGGCACAGCCTCGATCGACATGATCTGGGGCATCAAGTTCGACCACTCAGGTTACCCCTATATCATGGGCCAGACCCTGAGCTCCAACTGGCCGAAGACCACCATCTTCGGGCAGGCGGGTGCGAAGCAGTTCATCATGAAGCTGAAGCCCGACCTTTCCAGCTATATCTATTCTACGCCGTTCGGGACGCTGAATGCGTCGGCTCCGAATATTTCGCCGGTGGCCTTCCTCGTCGATCGCTGCGAGAATGTCTATGTATCGGGATGGGGCGGTAATATCGGCTTTGCTTCTGCCGGCACCAACGGGCTGCCCGTGACCGCGGACGCGCTCGTGATGAACCCTCCCTACACGACGCCGCAGCAAACGGATGGCAAGGACTTTTATTTCTTCGTGCTGAAAAAGAACGGCACCGAACAGCTGTACGGAAGCTTTTACGGCCAGAACGGCGGCTTCGCGGACCACGTTGATGGCGGGACAAGCCGCTTCGACGAGAACGGCGTGATCTACCAGGCCATTTGCGCGAACTGCACCTCGCCGCGGCCCTATTACCCGACGACGCCGGGTGCGTATGGCGAAACAAACCCATCGCCCGATGGCTACTGCAATATGGCGATGGTCAAGATCGCGCTCAACCTGTCGGGCATCAAAGCGGGCGTTCAATCGAGCATCAATGGCGTCGTCCGCGACACGGCAGGCTGTGTGCCATTGACCGTCGACTTCCGCGATACGGTTCTCAATGCGGTCAGCTATGAATGGGATTTCGACGGCGACGGCATCACCGACCAGGTGACAACGAGCGCGAACGCTTCATACACCTACAATACCATCCGGAATTACCGCGTCCGGCTGATCGCTGTCGACTCAAGCTCCTGCAATATCCGCGACACGTCGTATATGACCGTGAAAGTCGGCGACCTGCAGGCCCTGCCCTCCTTTACCTACCAGAAACTCCAGCCCTGCCAGGACCTCAAATACCAGTTCACGAATACCTCGGTGCCGCCTGCGGCACGGCCCTTCAACGCATCCTCGTTCCTGTGGGATTTCGGTGACGGGTCACCGCGACTGGTCTCCGGCCCGGGCTCCGTCACACATTCGTACGGCAATCCCGGACCCTATAAAGTGCGCCTTTACCTCGTGGATACGGCTTATTGCAATTCGCCGGACTCGATGGTCACCGATATCAATATCGCGGTATCTGTAAAGGCTGCCCTGGAAGGCCCCGCACTTGCGTGCGCGCCGGCGCGCGTGCTGTTCACCAACAAGTCATCGGGAGGCCAGCAGCTGGTCTTTGATTTCGGGGACGGTACCGTGGTCACAACGGGGTACGTGGATACGATCTCTCACTACTATGCGCAACCGGGCGACTACACCGTGACCCTGAAGGCGACGGACTCCGCAACCTGCAATATCGTGGACAACACGACCCTGTTCGTCCGGGTGATTGCCAAGCCGGGCGCACTGATCGGCACCGTGACACCGCAGCCGCCGATCGTCAACACGCCGCTGACCTTTACGAATGCATCGTCCGCGGATGCCGTGCGGTTCAAGTGGTTCTTTGGCGATGGCGATTCGATCGTGACCGTCAGCCGCGACCCGGTGAGCCACGAGTACAACAACACACAGCGCTATGATGTGATCCTCGTTGCCTATAACAGCAATGGCTGCACCGACACCTCACGCCGCTCCGTCCAGACCCTTGTTGAGCCCGCTCTCGACGTGCCCAACGCTTTCACGCCACTGAGCGGCGGGATCAACGGAACCGTGATGCCACGGGGCTTTGGCATCAACAAGATGAAGTTTACGATCTACAACCGCTGGGGACAGAAAGTATTCCAGACCGAAAACCGAAAAGAGGGATGGGACGGCAAATTCAATGGCATCGTACAGCCGATGGACGTGTACGTATATACGCTCGAGGTTGAATTTGTAGACGGAACGAAGGCCTCGAAAAAAGGTGACATAACCCTGATCCGATAAAACAAGAGGTGACCGATGAAGAAGCGCATTATTTCAACCGTCCTTTTCTTCTGCACACTGGCACTTGCTGCCGACGCGCAGGACCTGCATTTCTCGCAGTTCTTCAATTCACCCCTCACGACGAACCCGGCCAACACCGGCTTCATCCCTGACGGTGACTACCGTGTCGGCATCAACTACCGGAACCAGTGGTCGGCCCTGATGGCGGTGCCTTACAAGACGATGAGCGCCTATGGTGACGTACAGCTGATGAAAGACCGTTTTGAAAATGGATGGCTGGGCGCAGGCGGCGCGATCCTCAAGGATGAGGCGGGCAGCGGAAACCTCAAGTCCACCAAGGTCTATGCCTCGGTTGCCTACCACCAGACACTGGGCTACTCCCACCTTTTAAGTCTCGGCTTCAATATCGGCTACGCCAATAAGCAGATCAACACGACAAACCTGAAGTTCCCCGACCAGTTCGACGGCCATTTCTTCGACAACAAGCTGCCGACCGGTGTGGCACTTGCACGCAACAATATCGGCTATTTCGATATGCAGGCCGGCATGAACTACGCCTATTTTCCAACTGATAATATCTACCTGAATGCGGGCTTCTCGGCGCACCATCTCAACCGTCCGCAGGAATCCTTCTTTGATACGCAGGATGACAACCGTGTGCCGGCGCGCTATATCGGCTTTCTCAACGGCAGCATCAAGGTGAACGACCAATGGATCATAAACCCGAACGTGTATTACACGACGCAGGCAAGCGCCTCGGAGCTTGTCGGAGGGCTCAATGCGCACTACAACCTGTCGGGTGACGGCGAAAATATTCTCATTGCGGGTCTCTATTACCGGTTGAAAGAATCGATCATCCCGATGATCGGCCTTGGCTACAAGGACTTCGTTTTCTCCTTCACCTATGACGCCACCATGTCGTCGCTGAAATCGTATAACGGCACACGCGGCGCCTTCGAATTCTCGCTGGTCCGCCAGGGCGTTTTCGAAAAGTTCAACGGCAATCGACGCCAGACGATTTGTCCTTCCTTCAAGAATTAACCGGGTCCGGGTTTCTCCATTTTGCCGACTTTTGCAGGCAGAAAGCCATCTCATGCTCCCAACCACGCAAGCCCTTCCCGTACTCGAACAGCTGGACCAGTTCCGGGTCATCTGCGGTGCCGCCTATGTCTTCGTCGACGAGGAATCACTTCATGCCTATGCGCACGACGAAACCGAAGACCTTCATTTTCTGCCCGATGTCGTGATCAAGCCCGGAACTGCCGAAGAGATCAGCCAGATCATGAAGATCTGCAACAGGTTCCGGATCCCTGTCACGCCGCGGGGCGCGGGTACAGGGCTCAGCGGCGGCGCGCTGCCGCATCTCGGGGGCGTGCTTCTTTCCATTGAACGGCTCAACAAGATCATACATATCGACGAGCGGAATCAACAGGTGACGACCGAGGCGGGTGTCATCACGGAGGTTCTGCAGAACGAGCTGAAGGCAAAAGGGCTGTTCTACCCGCCGGACCCGAGCAGCAGGGGCACCTGTTTTATCGGTGGCAATATCGCTGAAAACAGCGGCGGCCCGAAAGCTGTCAAATACGGCGTCGTGAAGGATTACGTACTGAACCTCGAAGTGGTTCTGCCGACCGGAGAGATCATCTGGACCGGCGCCAATGTGCTGAAAAATGCAACGGGCTATAACCTCACGCAGCTCATGGTCGGCAGCGAGGGAACACTTGGTATCGTGACCAAGATCGTACTGAAGCTCCTGCCGCATCCAAAGCACGACCTTCTGATGCTCGTACCATTCCGCTCCGCCGAAAACGCGTGTGCCGCTGTGAGCGCCATCTTCATGGCCGGCTTCGTGCCCAGCGCCATGGAATTTATGGAGCGCGATGCCCTGGAATGGGTGATGCGGTTCGTGGACAATTCGATCGTACCGATCGAAGACGATGTGAAAGCGCACCTGCTGATCGAAGTGGATGGGAACGATCCGGACGTGCTGATGAAAGAGATGGAAGGGATCAGTGAGGTTGTGATGAACTTTGACTGCAGTGAGATCCTGTTTGCCGACGATGCCCAGCAGAAGGCCGAGCTCTGGAAGCTGCGCCGGCGGGTGGGAGAGGCGGTCAAGTCGCACTCTGTTTACAAAGAGGAAGATACCGTTGTTCCACGAGCCGAGCTGCCCATGCTCCTTCATGGAGTGAAAGAGATCGGCAGGAAGTATGGCTTCCATTCGGTCTGCTACGGCCATGCGGGCGACGGGAACCTGCACGTCAATATTATTAAGGGAGATCTCAGCGATGAAGCATGGAACGGCTCGTTAAAGAGCGGCATCCGCGAAATATTCGAGCTGGTCAAATCGTTGGGAGGGACCATCAGCGGTGAGCACGGCATCGGTCTCGTACAGAAGGAGTATATGGACATTATCTTCCGTGAGAAAGAGCTGGACCTGATGCGCAGCATCAAGCTCGTGTTCGACCCGAACGATATTTTGAATAAAGGAAAAATCTTCGATTCACTATGATCAGAAAATACACCGTGCTGGCCCTTCTGCTGGCGACCTTTAGCTTTATGGCGTCCGGGCAGGATGCCGATTCGACCGTTCGCCGGGGGTTCCGGAAAGAAAAGCTTTTCACGGGCGGCAGCCTTTCTCTTTCGTTCGGCAACCAGTCTTTCCTGGCGGGTGTGAACCCGGTGATCGGCTACAACCTCACCAAGTGGGCCGACGCTGGCCTGGCCATCAACTACACGTATTCATCCTACCGCGACTATAACGTGAACAACGACAAGCTGCGCCAGTACATCTACGGGGGCGGTCCGTTCCTGCGGCTCTTCCCGGTGAGGTTCCTTTTTGCGCAGGGGCAGCTCGAGCGCAACATGATCAAGTTCAAATACCTGCCACCGAACGGGGGTGAGACGCAGACGCTGACGTATGGCGTGACAAGCTTCCTTGCGGGTGCCGGCTACACCACCGGACGCAATCCTGAGGGCGGCGCGTATGGCTACTTCGCCGTGTTGTTCGACCTGAACAACGACGCCCGCTCACCGTACCGCGATGGAAACAACCGGGCCATCCCGATCATCCGGGCAGGGGTGAATATCCCGCTGTTCGGACGCAGTCGCAATTAATCGTTACCTAAATAAGAATGGATACCGGCGGGCTCCTGCAGCACCACCAGCTTATCGGCGAGGCTTCCGTAGAGGAAGCCTTCGCGTTCCAGTACCTGCATGTGGCTCACGAGGTGGTCGTAGAAGCCGGCCGTGTTGAGAAGAAAGATCTTTTTGTCGTGGATGGAAAGCTGGTTCCAGGTGAGCATCTCGAAGAGCTCGTCGAGCGTCCCGAAGCCGCCGGGAAGGATGATGGCGCCGTCACAAAGGTTATACAGCATGCGTTTGCGCACATGCATGTCTTCCACGACATGAAGCTCGCTGATGCCCGTGTGCTGGTGCTCCCAGGCAACAAGGACCTCCGGGATCACGCCTCGAACGGTGCCTCCGTGGACCATGGCGCTGTCTGCGGAGGCGCCCATCAGGCCGTTGCGCCCACCTCCGAAAATAAGGGCAATGCCGTTCTCGGCGAGGATCTTCCCGAGGGCGCGCGCATGATCGGCATAGAGAGGATTGGCCCCGGATTTCGATCCGCAAAAGATGGCAAGCGACTGGATGGACATACGTGGTGGGTTAAGCCTGCAAAAGAGCGGTAAATTTTTTTATCCTCAAAACTTAGTTATTATTACAGCCCTTTTCTGACCAAACTGAAATTCAATGAACCCCACCGTCCTGCTGTCATTCGTGGTAGCGTACTTTGTTATCCTGCTGGTCGTGGCCTACTTTACGTCCCGCAACTCAAACAACGACTCCTTCTTTATCGGCAACAAGAATTCAAACTGGATGCTGGTGGCGTTCGGAATGATCGGCACCTCTCTCAGCGGTGTGACGTTCGTATCGGTTCCGGGAACGGTGGGGAGCGCGGGCTTTGCGTATTTCCAGGTGGTGATCGGGTACCTTCTCGGCTATTTCGTGATCGCTTTCGTGTTGCTTCCGCTCTATTACCGGCTCAACCTGACGTCGATCTATAATTACCTGCAGCAACGGTTCGGCATGGTCTCGTACAAGACGGGGGCCCTGTTCTTCATCATCTCGCGAACGCTCGGTGCCACGGCACGCCTGTATCTCGTGATCAACGTGCTGCAGATGTTCATCCTGAAAGACCTTCATATTTCCTTCGAGCTGGCAACGTTCGTGATCCTGCTGATGATCCTCCTGTATACATTCGAAGGTGGCGTCAAGACGATCGTTTATACCGATACGCTTCAAACGACGTTCATGCTCCTTGGCCTCGTCGTGTGCATCGTTTACATCATGACAAACCTGAACCACTCGGTCGGTTCCACGCTCAGCGCGCTCACCACGAACGGGCTCACGAAGATCTTCAACATGGATGTCAACGCTCCGGGCTTCTTCGTCAAAAGCATACTCGGCGGCATGTTCATCACGGTGGGCATGACAGGGCTTGACCAGGAGATGATGCAGAAGAACATCAGTGTGCGCACACTGCGCGACTCGCAAAAGAACGTGATGACGTTCAGCGTGATCATGCTCGTCGTGAACTTCCTGTTCCTCTTATTGGGTGGCGTGCTTTACCTCTATGCGCAGAAGAACGGGGTCACGACAACCGGCGATGACCTGTTTCCGACCGTGGCCCTGAGGGGCTTCCTGCCGAGCGCCATCTCGATCATCTTTATCATCGGTCTCATCTCGGCGCTGTTCCCCAGCGCAGATGGCGCCCTGACAGCCCTCACATCATCCTTCTGCATCGACATCCTCGGCATCAAGCGACGCGGGAACCTCACGGAGAAGCAGCAGAAGCGCACCCGCCTCACGGTGCACATTACGTTTGCCGTGATCTTCTTCCTCATGGTGGTCCTCTTCAAGCGGATGGACAGCAAGTCCATCATCGATATCATCTTGAAAGTGGCCGGGTTCACATACGGCCCGCTGCTCGGCCTGTTTGCCTTCGGCATCCTCACCCGGCGCGCCATCAACGACAGGCTCGCGCTGATCGTTTGCCTGGCGGCGCCCCTGCTCATCCTCGGCATCGACTTCGTCAACAATATCGGTTGGTGGGAGAAGCAGCTCCAGCTTTCCGGTGCCTGGGTTGGTGACGTAAAGAACCTGTCGACTAATGTGTTCGGCTCGTTCAAGATCGGGACAGAGCTCCTGATCTACAACGGCATACTCACTTATCTCGGCCTCCTGATGATCTCGCGCCGGGTGCCGGTTCCCGCCGATGTCAAAGCAATCATCAGCGATGCACATCGTTGACCCGGCGGCCCAGGCATACGCGGAACGGTATACCACAACCGAAGATGTGCTGCTGCGCACGATCGCCATGCAAACAGAGGCAGAGCACCCCAAAGCCCATATGCTGAGCGGACACCTGCAAGGCAAGTTTCTGGAGATGGTTTCCTGTATGATCCGGCCGCGCCGTATCCTCGAGATCGGTACGTTCACGGGCTACAGTGCGCTGTGTCTGGAGAAGGGACTAACTGCGGACGGGATCCTTCATACAATCGAGATCAGGCCCGCGGATGCCGCTACAGCCGCGCTTTTCTTCGAAAAAAAAGATGTTAAAAGAATACTTTTGCACGTCGGTGAAGCGTTGAAAATCATCGACCAGCTGGATGAAACGTGGGATTTGGTTTTTATCGATGCAGACAAGGTGAATTACAGCATTTATTTTGACCTTGTTTTGCCGAAAGTGCGGAAAGGGGGTTTTATCTTAGCGGACAACGTGCTCTTTCACGGTCAGGTATTAGCCGAAGAGGTTAAGGGAAAAAATGCAGTCGCGATCCAGTCCTTCAATGACATGATCGCCGCCCGCACCGATATCGAAAAGGTGTTGCTTCCCTTGCGCGACGGACTCTTCCTGATCCGGAAATTGTAACGGTCCACCATCCATCGAAAAAACATCCCATGAAAAAACAAGTTCTCACCTTCCTTTTTTCCCTGGCACTCGCACAGGCTTCCTTCGCGCAATCCTCGTCCGTTGTCCGCGATTATATTGCACGCTTCCGCGACGTAGCCATTGCCGAGATGCAGCGCACAGGTGTTCCGGCGGCCATCACGCTGGCCCAGGGCATCCTGGAAACGGAGGCCGGAAAAAGCGACCTCGTTCAA
The DNA here is from genome assembly GCA_028288515.1 of Flaviaestuariibacter sp. Lineage (GTDB taxonomy): Bacteria > Bacteroidota > Bacteroidia > Chitinophagales > Chitinophagaceae > Flavisolibacter. Next base: position 12,685 of record JAQBNP010000116.1, read on the forward strand.
CGCTCCAACAATCATTTCGGCATCAAGTGCAAGAGCGACTGGAAGGGTGAGACCGTCTCCCATGACGACGACGCCCGCGGCGAATGCTTCCGCAAATACAATGACCCCGTTGAATCATACAAGGACCATTCCGATTTCCTGAAGAACCGGCCGAACTACGTGAGCCTCTTTAAGATCAACCCCGCCGACTACGAAGGCTGGGCTTACGGACTGAAGAAAGCCGGATACGCCACCAACCCGAAATACCCGCAGATTCTGATCCGCCTCATCAAGGAGTACGACCTCCAGCAGTATACCATGATGGGCCTCAACGGCAAGCCCGCCACTGACGCGCCTGTTGTGACCGTTGCGTCAACCCAGTCAAACGAAGCGAAGGCCGGCGATACAATGCTTGCCAAGCCTGCCTCAGTGGAAGCGACCTACGCCGCAGCCGCTTATATCGTACATAACGTGCTGCCCCGGGAGACGCTGTATTCCATCGCAAAAAAATATGCAGTGAGCGTCGAAGAGATCATGCAATGGAATAACTTGCCGTCGCAAGACCTCAAGGTCGGGCAGCAAATCCGCATCAACAAGAAGTAATGGCACCAATCAAACTGCACGACAAGTCCTTCGATACCTATCTCTCAGAAGCCGTTATCCAGGAAAAGATCAGGGAGCTCGCCGCGCGGATCAATGCGGACTACCAAGGCAAGCGCCCGCTGTTCATCGCCATCCTCAACGGCTCGTTCATGTTCGCCGCAGACCTCTTCAAGCACCTGACCATCGACGCGGAGATCTGCTTTATCAAGCTCGCCTCCTATAAGGGCATGAAATCCAGCGGCAACGTCGTGACGGCCATCGGGCTCGACCAGGACCTGTTCGACCGCGACATCGTCATCGTCGAGGACATCGTTGACACGGGCAAGACCTTGCATGACTTCCTGCCAAAGCTGTCGCACCAGCAGCCTGCTTCCCTCCGGATCGCGTCACTGCTCCACAAGCCAGAGGCCACGCAGTTCCCTCTCCAGATCGACTACGTTGGATTTTCCATTCCCAATAAGTTCGTCGTCGGGTACGGCCTCGACTACGACGGCCTCGGCAGAAACCTGAAAGAAATTTACCAGTTGGCCTAAACAGCTTGCATTTCCGGGGAAGTTCCTCTATCTTATCGCCATTGTAGCACCATGAAGCGCCACCTCGCGATAACGATCAGCTTGCTGCTTGTGCCTTTCGCCGTCTTTTCCCAGCAGTATTACCTGAAGGGAGAGGTGCGCGATGAGGCAGGCACACCCTTGCAGAACGTCATGATCATGCACCCGACCGGCTATATCTTTTACAGCGGATCTACGGGAACGTTCGGCATCCTGACCTCGTCGGCTCAAGACTCCCTGCTGTTCTCACTCGATGGATACCAGAAACAAAAAATGCTGCTGCACGCCTCAAGCTACAGTACCGTCATTCTCCGAAAGGCGCCGAAGACGGCGCATACATTCAAGCTCGCTTCGCTGACCCAGAACCTGCGGTTCGAGGCGCAGCAGCAATGGTTCACGGGTGAGGAGACCTATGCCAGCACCATTGAGAACGGCTTCGTGCAGGCCCAGCGCTACCCGTCGACGGCGCTCACACTGAATGTGGACCGCGCCTCCTACAGCAATGTCCGCCGCTTCCTCAATTCAAAAAGCCCGGTGCCGCCCGACGCGGTGCGGGTGGAAGAGATGCTTAATTATTTCAACTTCAATTACCGCGAGCCCGCTCCCGGCAAGACCTTCGAGCTGGAAGCACGACTGACCACCTGCCCGTGGAATACCGCCAACCAGCTTCTCTTTGCCACCGTTCGCTCGCGCAGGATCGACGTTGACAGCCTGCCGCCAACCCACCTGGTCTTTCTCATCGATGCCTCTGCATCCATGGACGCGCCAACCAGGATGCCGCTCATCAAGGCTGGCTTCCGGGGCCTCGTGAACAACCTCCGTGCGAAGGACTCTGTGTCCATCGTGATCTATGGCGCGACCGTTGGCGTTTACCTCAACACCACGAGCGGCGCCGACAAGCAACGGATCATCAACGCCATCGACAGCCTGGAGACAGGCGGCTCCACCCCGGGGGAGTCGGGGGTGAAGCTGGCATACAGCGTGGCACGCAATCATTTTATTCCGAACGGGAACAACCGCGTGATCCTTGCTACAGATGGGGATTTCAACGTTGGGTTGCGCACCGAGGAGGACCTCGAGAACATGATCGTGGAGCAGCGGCAGTCGGGGGTTTACCTCACTTGCCTCGGCGTGGGCATGGGCAACTATAAGGATTCCAAGATCCAGACGCTGGCGCAAAAAGGTAATGGCAACTTTGCCTATATCGACTGCTATGCGGAAGCCGAGAAAGTACTGATGAAGGAATTCATGCAAACCCTTTATGCCGTTGCAGACGACGCCTCGCTGCAGGTGGTGTTCAACCCGGACAAGGTCAAAAGCTACCGCCTCATCGGGTTCGACAATAAGATGGGCGCGATCAAGGACACCGTGTCGGTCCTGGAAGGCGGCGAGGTCGGGTCGGGCTTTTCGCTCCTGGCGGCTTTCGAGATCGAGATGGCGCAGGCGGGACCTCCGGGAGGTGACCTTGCGACGCTCACGCTCACCTACCACACGCCGCGCAGTGAGCTGCGCAACGAAGAGCGCTTTACGGCAGACCCGCTCCACATCGATTACGACCGGCTGGAAAAGCCTTACCAGTTCGCAGGTGCCGTGATCCTGTTCGCGTCGCTGTTGCGCGAGTCTCATTTTGTGCGCGACCAGAACTGGAGCGATGTTTCCGCACTCGCTGCAAAAGCCGTGGATCCCACCGACGCGTCGCAAAAGGATTTTCCTGCCCTGGTGGAAAAAGCGAAAGCCATTTACGGCAGCCGGAAAAAGAAAAAGTTCTCCTATTAGGAGAACTTCCGATTGGCCGGTCCAATCCATTTTACGAGAACATTTCCCGCATCTTATCGAAGAATGATTTCTGGCTTTTTTCGGGTGCCGGCCTGAAGTTGGGCGAGTTGCTCAGCTTCTCGAGAACAGCGCGCTCCTCGGAACTTAGGTTTTGCGGCGTCCAGATATTTACTTGGACAAGCTGGTCGCCTTTTTCATAGCTCTGCACGGCCGGGAAGCCTTTCCCTTTCAGCCGGAACACCTTTCCGCTCTGCGTTCCTGCCGGTATCTTGATCTTGGCGCGGCCGTCGATCGTCGGCACTTCAACGGATGTGCCGAAGGCAGCTTCGGGGAAGGAGAGATGGAGCTCGTAGGCAACATTCAACCCTTCGCGCACCAGCTCCTTGTGTGCTTCTTCCTCGATCAGGATCACGAGGTCGCCGGGAGCGCCGCCGCGTTCGCCGGCATTGCCTTTTCCACTCAGGTTCAGCTGCATGCCTTCCTGGACACCGGCGGGGATGTCGATATTGACCATCTCTTCGCCATAAACACGTCCATCACCTTTGCAGTTGCCGCATTTTGCGGTGATGGTGCTGCCTTCGCCATTGCAGCCGGGGCAGGTGGTAACGGTCTGCATCTGGCCGAGGAAGGTACTTGTCACCTTGCGCACCTGGCCGCTGCCGCCGCAGGTCGAGCAGGTCTGGACGCTGCCCTTGTCTTTGGCGCCGGAGCCGGCACAGGTCTGGCAGGAAACATATTTCTTGACCTTGATATTTTTTGTAACGCCTTTGGCGATCTCTTCAAAGTTGAGCTTGAGCTTGATGCGCAGGTTTGATCCGCGTGTGCCCCGGGCACGGCGTTGCCCGCCGCCACCGCCGCCACCGCGCTGGCCGCCAAAGAAGGAGCCGAAGATGTCTTCGCCGAAGATGTCGCCGAACTGGCTGAAGATATCCTCCATGTTCTGCCCCGAAGGCCCACGGCCGCTCGCGCCGCTGACACCTGCGTGTCCAAAGCGGTCGTACTGCCCACGCTTGTCCTGGTCGCTGAGAACCTCGTAGGCTTCCGCCGCTTCCTTGAATTTTTCCTCGGCGCTTTTGTCGCCGGGGTTGCGGTCGGGATGGTACTGCATGGCGACCTTGCGGTAGGCCTTTTTGATCTCGTCGGCGGCAGCGCCCTTCGAAACGCCCAGTATCTCGTAATAATCTCGTTTAGCCATGGTATGTCAGGTGCTTGTTATTGTGCTTCGCCGTCATCGCGGTTTGCGCCACCGGGCGCGTCCCACGAGGCGGTCCAGCCATGAGGTTCGTTTTGCCGGAAGAACCGACGGTGCATTCCTTCATTTGCCAACGACCACCTTTGCGAAGCGGATGATCTTGTCGTTCAGGTAATAGCCTTTCTGCACCTCGTCCACTACTTTGCCGTGCTGCTCTGCACCGGCTTCGATCTCCGTGATGGCCTCGTGCAGGTCGGCATTGAAGGTTGTGCCCTTTGCTTCCATCGGCTTGAGTCCTCTGCCGGACAGGGTATTCCGCAGCTTGTTGAATACGAGGCGGATGCCTTCGCGGACCTGCTTGATGTCGTCTGTCTTGTCCATCTGCTGCTCGGCCCGCTCACAGTCGTCGAGCACGTCGAGTAGGCTGGTGATCACGTCCTTGCCGGCGGTTTGGATCAGCTCAATCCGCTCCTTGGCGTTGCGGCGCTTGAAGTTGTCGAACTCGGCCGCCTGTCGCAGGTACCGGTCATTGAGCTCGGCCACCTGGGCGTTGAGGCGCTCGATCTCGCTCTCTTCGGCCACTGGCTCGTTCAGGTGCTGGTCGCCTGCCACGTTTTCATCCACGTTGATATTCATCGGGTCTGCGGTCGCCTGGTCCTCTGCCGGGTTGGCCGCTTTTTCTTCGTTTTGCTTCATGTCTAAAGGGAAAATGGTCTGCAAAGGTAGGTTTGTCAAGAATACTGCCAACGGGCTTTTAAGGACAAAATGGCGGCTCGCTTCCCCCGTTGCCAGCCAAAAAGAAACTTCCTCCCGCATTGCTGTCGCCCGCAGGCGATTGCCCGTTAGCTTTGCGCCCTGATGAACAAGGTATTCTTACGCAGGAAGATCGCGCCACGGGTCGCTAACGGCCACCCTTGGATCTTTGCCAACGAGGTTGAAAAAGTAGAGGGTGAACCCGCGCCCGGCGAGATCGTTGAGGTTTATTATGCCGATGGAAAGCCAGCAGGCAAAGGGTATTACAACAGCCAGTCACAGATCATTGTGCGGCTGCTCACCCGCAACCGGGCCGATGAGATCACGGAGGACTGGTTCCTGAAAAAGATCGAGGCGTGCTGGAAATACAGGCAGCAGATCGGGTATACGGAGAACTGCCGCCTCGTGTTCGGCGAGGCCGATGGGCTGCCGCAACTGATCATCGACAAGTTCAACGATTATTTTGTGATCCAAACGCTCGCGCTGGGCATCGACCTTTGGAAACCGGCGCTGGTCAAGGCCTTGCAAAAGGTCTTCAACCCGAAAGGCATTTTTGAGCGAAACGATGTGCCGGTGCGCGAGCTCGAAGGACTTCCGCAACAGAAAGGATTTCTGTCCGCCCCTTTCGATACATCGATCATCATCAAAGAGAACGGTCTCAGCTTCCACGTAGACGTTGAGAACGGGCAGAAGACGGGCTATTTTCTCGACCAGCAGGACAACCGCCGGGCCATCCGCCACATCGTAAATGGTGCCGACGTGCTGGGAGCCTTTACCTACACGGGCACGTTCGAGATCCACGCGGGCGCCTACGGAGCGAAGTCGGTCCTCGGGCTCGACATCTCCCAGAATGCAGTAGACCAGGCGAATCGAAATGCCGCGCTGAATGGACTGGAGAAGGTCGTGAAATTTGTCCAGGCCAATGCGTTTGACGTGCTGAAGCAATGGGGCAAGGAGGACAGGCGCTGGGATGTTGTAATGCTTGATCCCCCGGCTTTTACGAAGAGCCGGGCCACGATCCAGAAGGCGATCACGGGTTATAAGGAGATCAACCTGCGTGGCATGAAGCTGATCCGTCCGGGCGGCTTTCTCGTCACGTCGTCATGCACCAACCTGGTGAACCCGGAGATGTTCCTGCAGACGATCGACATGGCGGCGAAGGACGCGCGCCGCAAGATCCGGCAGGTGACGTTCCAGGCGCAGTCGTCAGACCATCCCATTATCTGGGGAATGGAGAATACGGAATACCTGAAGTTTTTGATCGTGCAGGTGGAATGAGGAGGATTGACGATTGACGATTTTTTTAGCTCTCTGGAAGTGAAGCAAACGTTCCAGGTCAGCACCTGTTCCGTTTTCAGGGAAGCTGGGACCAGGGGGATGAAGATGGTTCTGCGGGCAGCAGCAATCTATCGTTAATTTAAAATCTAAAATGAATTACTTGGACACCTGGAATTTCCGGGATTCCACCATCTTGCCGTTGCGGTCGAACAGCTGGTAGACATAAATGCCGCGCTCGAAATCAGTGAGACTGATATAGGTCCGCTGGTTCAGGTTGGATGCCTGGTACATCTTCCGGCCGAGTACATTGAAAATTTGAATGGAGTATCCTTTCTCGAAGGCCTTCTCAAATTCGAAATTGACGAACGACGTCGCCGGGTTGGGGTAGAAACGCAACACGGCCACCCCATCCTGCGCAGAGGAGACACGCGATTGTGCCTGGGCGAGGGTGGCGGAACATGCTAGTAAAAGGATAAGTAAAAATCGCTTCAACGCTTCAACTCCGTTTTTAGTGTGACTAAATTAGTTCTTTCCAGTAAAAAGGAGCAAAATGATTGCCGAATTTTCAGAAGAATTTCAAAAATCAGGCACCAAGCTCGGCCATAGCGGCTTTTATGGCGTTGAAATCGGGCTGCTCGCCGGCATTCTCCAGCACTTCTGCGTACCGTACGATCCCGTTTCGGTCGATCAGGAAAGCCGACCGCTTCGTAACGCCCTTATAGTCGAAACCCCATGTTTCGTAAAGAGAACCATAAGCGCCGGATACTTCTTTGTTGTAATCGCTCAGCAACGGGAAATTCAGCGACTGTTCCTCACGGAATTTCGCCAGCGTAAATAAGGAATCCGTTGATATGCCGAGGGGCTGCGCATCAACATCCGCATACTGCGCGATGTTGTCCCGGACCGAGCAGAGCTCCGCGGTGCAGACCGATGTAAACGCCAGCGGGAAGAAAAGCAGCAGCACGTTGCGGCCGCGAAAGTCACCCAATGAAACCTTGTTCTTCTCCGTATCGTAGAGCGTAAAATCGGGCGCTGTTTGTCCTACCGCAATTGCCATAGCTGTTTTTTTAGAAAACAAATGTACGGGTGGATGGTTCACTGGCTCACAGGCCAACCACGCGCGGGTCCTTCCGCTTTGCCAGCAAGGGGCGGACGGCGGTTGTGATCGACGTTTCCAGCAGGGTCAGCAATCCTTTCTTAACGAAGTGCCTGTACGTGACGAGGCTGATCTCGCGGACCGGCGCCGGTGGCTTGAATGCTCTCAGTTTCGCTGCTGCCTCCGGTGCGAAGCTGAGAGCGGCGAGCTCGGGAATGATCGTGATGCCGCCGTTCATCTCGGTGATCTTCAGCAGGCTTTCAATGCTGCCTGTCTCGTAGTCAAGATGGTGCGCCCGTGCCTGTTGCTCCTGCAGCTCGCACAGGTTGAGCGTTTGCGTGCGGAGGCAGTGCCCTTCCTCCAGCAGCCAGAGGCGATTGACATCGAGGTCTTTAGGAAGGATGTATTTTTTACGGAGACCCTTGTCGTCGCCTGAAACGAAAACGCGGAACTCTTCGTAAAAGAGGTGGGTCTCCTTGTAGTTGCGTCGCTGCAGGGGCGTGGCCATGATGCCGACATCAATGGTGTCGGAAGCGAGCATCCGCAGGAGCTGGTCCGTTGTCTGCTCCACGATCTTGAGTCGGATGGCCGGATAGGCGGCGAGGAACTGGGCCAGGAAAAGCGGCAGGAGGTAAGGGGCGAGGGTTGGTATGATGCCGATGCGCAGCTCGCCGCCGACACCTGTGCGGATCTCTTCCGACAGCAGCTTTACCTGCGCGGCCTCCTTGACAACAACGCGTGCCTGCTCGATGATCGCCGAACCGGCCTCGGTCGGCACGACGGGCTGCCGGCTGCGGTCGAACAGCGAGATGCCGAGCTCGTCTTCCAGCTTTTTTACCATCATGCTCAGCGTTGCCTGCGTGATGAAGCAGGATTCAGCGGCCTTGGCGAAGTGGCGGTGCGTATCCAGCGCTACAATGTACTCGAGCTGTTGCAGGTTCATATGATCGATATGGTCGATGAAAGTATAGAAACTATTGTTGTCATCGATGAGAACTTTAGGGGAGATTTGCCCTGCTGCCGCCGGCCATGCATGTGGCCAAGCCTGGTTTTTGCAGCGATCACCATTCAATCAATTGCATATGAACAACGAACAGAACGGGTCATCCAACGGCAATGGCCAACCGAAACCTTCCTCGATCCTCACCACCCGCCAGGGTCACCCCGTCACGAACAACCAGAGCGTCCGCACCGTCGGCAACCGCGGACCCGTTACCCTGGAGAACTACCAGTTCCTCGAAAAGATCTCCCACTTCGACCGGGAGCGCATCCCCGAGCGTGTCGTGCATGCGCGCGGAGCTGGCGCCCACGGCTATTTCGAAGCATATGGCACCGTCGGCGGCGAGCCCGTTTCCAAATACACGCGGGCAAAGCTGTTCCAGCAAAAAGGCAAGCAGACGCCTGTCTTCGTCCGTTTCTCGACCGTCATCCATGGCGGCCACTCGCCCGAGACCCTGCGCGACCCAAGGGGCTTCGCCGTTAAGTTTTACACGGAAGACGGCAACTGGGATCTCGTCGGCAATAACCTCAAGGTCTTCTTCATCCGCGATGCCATGAAGTTTCCCGACCTCGTTCATGCATTCAAGCCCGACCCTGTCCACAACCGCCAGGATGGCCAGCGCATCTTCGACTTCATCTCCAGTACGCCGGAGGCGATGCATATGATCACCTTCCTATTTTCGCCGTGGGGCATCCCCGCCAACTACCGGCAGATGCAGGGCTCCGGGGTCAATACCTATAAATGGGTAAATGCTGATGGCCAGGCCGTTCTCGTCAAATACCATTGGGAACCGAAGCAGGGCATCCGCAACCTGACGCAGGCCCAGGCCGAAGAGATCCAGGCAAAGAATTTCAATCATGCAACACAGGACCTCTTCGATTCGATCAAAGAAGGCAACTTTCCCGAATGGGAGCTTTGCGTTCAGATCATGAGCGACGACGATCACCCCGAGCTCGACTTCGATCCTCTTGACGACACGAAGATTTGGCCAACGGACCAGTTCCCGTTTCTTCCTGTTGGCCGCATGGTCCTCAACAAGAACCCCGAGAATTATTTTGCAGAGGTTGAGCAGTCGGCCTTCGGTACCGGTGTTCTGGTGGACGGCCTGGACTTCTCCGACGACAAGATGCTGCAGGGACGCACATTCTCTTATTCCGACACGCAGCGCTATCGCGTCGGCACCAACTACCTCCAACTCCCGATCAACGCCCCGCGAACACATGTGGCCACGAACCAGCGCGACGGCCAGATGGCCTTCCACGTTGATGGCGCGAAGGGTCAGAACCCACATGTGAACTATGAGCCGTCAACACTCAACGGGCTGACCGAAGCGCCGGCCGCGGGCAAAGAATACGAGCCCGAATACCATGCAAAGCTGGTGCGCCAAAAGATCGACAGGCAAAACAATTTCAAGCAGGCCGGTGAGCGCTACCGCGCGCATGAAGAGTGGGAGCGCGCGGATCTCATCCTCAATCTCGTCAACACGCTTGCACCGGTTGAAAAACAGATCCAGGAAAAGATGATCGACCTGTTCACCCAGTGCGATGCGGACTACGGGCGCCGTGTTGCCGAGGGCCTGAAGCAGGCGTCAGGCAAGGGTTCGGCAGGACCGATCGGCTCCACAAGATCCGACGAAGGCGTGTCCCAGGCAGAGACAGAGGCACGCGATGCCAAGCCTTACTGATCAACCAGTCACAGAAAAGCCGGCCCGATAAGGCCGGCTTTTTTTATGCCGTTGCATGTGTATCAGAAGCGGGGACAGTGTGAGAAGGTCGGGTCCTCAGCCCTCGTCTTGCGAAAGCCGATAAAGCTGATGCCGACTTCGAATCCGCCGCGTCCCATGCTCGATGTTTTCAGGGATGAGGTGTTCGCATCGTAGCTGACCGACACCGAGAACGGGCTGTAGTCAAGCTTCACGACCGGGATCAGCGCGTCATTGGCGCGCATCATCAGGCCCCCGTGGATCGTGTATTTGGGCTTCTCGAAATCTTCGCCCAGCTTGAATCCATACAGGAAGCCGCCAATGAATTCACGGTAGTCGCCCTGCTTCGAAAAGTCGCCCTGCAGGGTCAGGTAGCTCGCTTCCGTGACAGCGAACCGGATGCCGACAGAGCCGACAATCTTTGGAGCAAGCTCGGCCGACCCGTCC
>JAQBNP010000101.1 GCA_028288515.1 Flaviaestuariibacter sp.
CCTCGTCCTGCGGCAGGACCATCTCTTCAAACACGACGAGGAAATAATCGTTTTCACCATCAAGCTTCACGGGGATCGCCTCAACGGTAATGTATTGTTCTTTTTCGCCGCCGGATACCTGGATGCCCGACTTCTTCGCAGGCTGGCCTGTCTTCTTCGCTTTGTGCACCACGTTCCGCAGCTCGAACGAAAGACCGGCACGCGCCATTTTCATCAGGTTGAGGCTGGCCCGGCCCGGCGCCGGCTCGAGATAAAGTCCCGTAGATCCACGGAACTGCAGGATGTCGAGGTCTTCATTCACGAGCACCGAAGCCGGCACGAAGCGCTTCAGAAGCAGGCTGTCAACGGTGCGCTCAAGCTGCTCTTCGTCGGCCTTCAACGGCCGCGGAACGATGGCGCCATGCGGCCGTATGCCGCCGCGGGCCAGCTCCTGCGCGCGGTAGCTCATCTCGAAGGCAGCCTTTGCCGTTGCATCCTTCTTCTTGGTATAGATCTGTATCTTTTTGTCGGACGGGTTGAACAGGTTTGCCGATGTGCCGGTGGTCTCCGACTTGCCCAGTACGAGGTAGCCGCTGTTGTTGAGCGAGTAATGAAAAGTCGCCATCAGCTTTTTCTGCAGCGGGGAGTCGAGATAGATCAGCAGGTTGCAGCAGGAGATGATGTCGAGGCGGGAAAAGGGAGGGTCTTTGGCAATGTTGTGATGCGCGAACACGCACAGGTCGCGGATGGGTTTGATGATGCGGTAGCCGCCGTCGAGCTTTGTAAAAAAGCGCTGGAGGCGCGCCGCCGAAACGTCCGCCACATCGTCCTTCGTGTAGACGCCGAGGCGGGCTTTGTTGATGGCCATCTCGCTGAGGTCGGTTGCAAAGATCTGCACCGGTATATTGGTTGTATTCTCTCCGAGCGCTTCGAGGATGAGCATGGCGAGGGAGTACGCTTCCTGTCCTGTCGAGCAGGCCGGTATCCAGACGCGGATCGGGTCGTTGGGGCCTTTGGACGCGATCAGCTTGGGGAGCACCTCGGTGCGCAGGTGATCGGCGCTGTCCTCGTCGCGGAAGAAGGTCGTGACATTGATGAGAAGGTCTGCATACAGCAGGTTCACTTCTTTGATATGGCTGCGGAGGTAAAGGAAATAATCCTGCAGGCTGTTGAGGCGGTACACGAGCATCCGGCGGATGATGCGCCGCTTGATCGTGTTCATTTTGTACTGCATGAAATCCACACCGGTGGAGCGGTGGAGCAGCTGGAGGATACCGATCAGGTTCTCGTCGTTGTCGGCAATCAGCTCTTCGTTCGTTTCATTGACGGCGATGTCATAATCGGCTTTTTGACGGCCGATCTTGTCGAGCTCCTCGGCGATTTCTTTAGGCGGCAGCACCAGGTCGACCGCTCCCTCGGCGATCACGTTGCGGGGCATGGTCTGGAAAAGCGCCGTACCATCCTGGGCAAACGTGATGCCCCCGGCGGCCTTGATGGCCTTGATGCCGAGAACGCCGTCGGAAGCGGCACCGGACAGAACGACGCCGATCACGCGATCGCCATGATTGTCGGCAAGGCCGCGGAAAAAATAGGAGATGGGGCTGCCGTCGACGGCGCCTTCCGGCGCGACGTGGTCCTTGAAAACGCTGTCTGCCAGGTCAACCTCGTGGTCCTGCGGCAGCACGTAAAAATGATCGGGCGCAACCTTGGTGCCTGCTTCCACCGTTACCACAGGCATCTCGGTCAGCACGGGAAGCCGGTCTTTCATATCCGTTGTCAGCGGTGAATCCGGGTGCTGCAGGTAGAAAAACGCCATCCCCGTTTGCGAAGGAAGATGGCGCAACAGCTCGGTCAGGGCTTCTTCGCCACCCGACGCCGCGGCGATCGCAACGAGCGGAAATGTTTTACGCGCCTCCCGTGAGGCCCGGGCCTTTGTTTTTTCAGATTTCATGTATCGACTTGTAATGGCATTGCGCCGGAAAGAACTTTAAAAGTACGGAAACACCGCGCCATCCAATGTTAATACAGGCAGGCATGCAAAGTTACGGCCTGCGTCCGAACGGGTTTTCCACATAACTGGCTCCGGCGTAATTTCTGCAGAAAAATTTAGGGCTGTATAAATAAAGAGTGGTGTGGATAAAGCATAACTTTAAATTGTCATCTATTGACAGGATCAATTCGCCCGCCCGGCACAAGGGGACGGGCGGCCAGCCACGGCTGGTTATTGCCAAAGAGGAGACTTTATTTTGAATGAACAGAGGCAGCACGAGGTGGCCACCGCGCAGACCGGCCAGGGCAGGAGCTTTCTTGCCTGGGTTGGCGGGAAGGAGTATGAATTAACGGGGAGCTGGGAGTGGGACCTGCATGCGGAAACGATCTTCTGCAGCGACGTCATGGTCTACCTGCCCCCATCCTTCGAAGGAGCCCGCAGTATCTTTCACCCGGACGATGTTCAGCTGGTGCGCGAGCGCCTGGCCGATCACCTCGACCTGCCCATTCGCTTCCTTCAGTTCCGCGTCATCACCTCGTACGGCTCGGTTTGCACGGTGACCGGTCGCGGCATCACCGCCACCGACGCAAGCATTCTCGAACATGTCCTTGCCGACCCCCTTCAGCTGGCCCGGGAGCAATCGTTGCTTACCCGCAAAACCGGGAAGCTGACCCTGCAGCAGGCGGCAACGGCACTGGCCGAAAAGGCCGCCGGCACCGGCACCTGGTGGCTCAACACATCCACCAACGAGATGCAGTACAGCGATGGGATCTTCCACCTCTACGGGCTGGCGCCGCAAAGCCTCAATCCCCATCCGTATACGTTTGTTCCCTTCATCCATCCTGATGACCGCGATATCGTTTCCGATGCTTTCACCCGCGCGATGCGCTCGTCGGCCCCGTTGCACCTGCAGCACCGGATCATCCGGCAGGACGGCTCACAGCGCACCGTTCAGCAAAGCACCTGGTGGCGCCATGATGATGCAGGAACAATGATCCTCTACGGCTCTACCCAGGACATCACCGATACGATCGATATCGAGCAGCGCGCGATCGCCGCCGAGGAATCCCTCCGCTTCGCGCAACGCCTGCAGGCCTTCACCGAGCTCGAGGCAGGTGTGGCACACTGGACCATCAATCTCGTGACCCGCCGCGTCGTTTATTCGGACGCCTACTACCGCATGCACGGTCTGAAGCCGGGGACCATCAAAGCAAGCCCCGGTATCTTTCTCAACTATGTTCACCCCGACGACCGCAGCGTCGTGTCGGCCGCCAACGCCAGGATCGTCGCCGAGCACGCGCTTGCCGATCTCGACTACCGCCTCATGCGCCCCGACGGAAAGGTCCGCTACGTGCGGCAGCGCAGCAAGCTCCTCTTCGAAGGCAACGATATGATCATGGCTTCCGTGCTGGAAGACGTGACGGCAGAGAAAGTCTCCGAGCGTCGTCTTGCCGAGCTGACGGAACGCACGTCACTGCAGGAATTCACGCAGCGTCACGCCGAAGAGCAGTCCGCCATGGGCAGCTGGTGGTCCGACCTCGACACCGGGGAAACCACCTGGAGCCCGCAGGTGTACCAGATCCTGGGCTACAAGCCATCGGCCGAGATCACGTTCCGCCACCTGCAGCGCGCCATCCATGCCGATGACCAGAAAGTTTTTGCCGACAACCTCAAGCTGGTCATGACAGAGGGCCTGGAGATGTCATTCACGTTCCGGCTCCTGCGGCCCGCACGCGAGCTCACGCTTCGCGCCTCCTTCCGCATCATTACCCGTGAGCGTCACAAGATCTTCGTGGGCATTCTCCAGGATATAACCCAGCAGCACGGCCTGCAACAGCAGCTGACCGAGCGCGTGCGGCTCACAGAAGCGCTCACAGAAAACCTGCCCGACGGCGTGATCGTGACGGACGAGAATAATTCGGTGCTCCTCTGGAACCGCCGCTGCGAAGAGGCCTTCGGCCTGAAGCGCGATGCCGTGCTGAACCAGAATTTCTTCGACGTATTCCCCGAGCTGAAAACGGAACAGGTGCTGCAGCATTTCAATACCGTCCTGCGCGGAACGCCCGTAGCCCTTCCCGCATACCGGTCGCAGCTTGCGCGCGGCCGCTACGAGAACATCCTTATGCTGCCGCTTCGCAACGAGGACGGTGTCATCAACCGCATCGTCCACTTCCTGCACGATATCACACAGCAGCACGAAATGCAGCTCCGGCTCAGCGAGCGGCTGAACTTTATCGAAAGCCTCGTCGAAGCATCCGTGGACCGGATCATTGTGATGGACCGGCACATGAACTACCTCTATTGCAACGGCAAGGCGGCGGCCTATTATGGCATCGCGAAGGAAGAGATCGTCGGCAAGAACGTTCTCGAGATCTTCCCCGAATCCATGAACAAGCCGACGTTCGAGAATTTCCGGACGGCACTCAGGGGAGAGACCGTCCACGTACCCGCCATCGAAGGATTCACGGAAGACCACTACGAGCAGACATACCTCGTTCCCATCCGCAACGAGCGCGACGACGTAACAGCAGTTCTCTGGATCCATCACGACCTCAGCCACGAGATCCGCCTCCGCCGGCAGCTGGAAAAATCAAACGACATCCTTGAGAATATCAAGGAAGCCTATATCGAGCTCGATGAGGAAACCGTGGTTCAGTATGCGAACCCCCGTGCCGAAGAGATGTGGAACCGATCCCGCACCGAGCTCGTTGGGAAGCGGCTCGCCGATGTCTTCCCTGTGCTCGAAGGCACCGCTCTTTACGAGTCGATCCTCGACGCGATCCGCGAGCGGCGCGAGCTGCGCGGCGAGTTCCTGTCGCCCATCAGGGACGGGTGGGTGTTTATTTCTGCGACGCCCTTTGGCAATGGGGTGATCGTTCTGTTCAACGACATCAACGAGGTGAAGGCCTCCCAGGAACAGCTGCGCGAAAGCGAGGCCCTGCTGCGCGAAGCCGAGATCGTCGGCCGCAGCGGCAGCTACGAGATCGAAGTTCCCGCCATGAAGCTGCGTTTCTCGGACGGCATGTACCGCCTGCTTGGGTATGAGCCGGGAACCATTGAACCAACCGTCGATCTCGTCAACGGGGCGACGGACCCGGCCGATGTGCCGGCTGCCATGCACGCATTGACAGACGCCATAGCAAACAAAAAAGGATATATCTATAACCGCCGGATCCGTCTGCCTGACGGCGGCCAGCGCTATATTGAAAGCCAGGGCAAGGTGGTGCTGAATGAGGACGGAGACGTCATCCGCCTTCTCGGCACGGCACGCGATGTGACTGAGATCCGTCTTGCCGAAGCAGAGATGCAGGAAGCGAAAAGTTTCGTCGAGCAGATCGCCCAGATCACACCAGATCTCATCACGATCCACGATGCGAGGACCAACACGATCCTTTATGCAAATCACCCCGACTCCTGGCAGGACCTCGTCTCCGATGAAGTTTACAAACTGAATGCACATGACCGTGCAGATATCCTGATCTACCCCCAGGACAAGATCACGGCGGACAGATTTATTAAAAACCGCCGGCTGCTTACAGGGGATGCCATGGAAGAAGTGGAATTAAGACTCCGCGGGGGGCAGAAGTGGATCCGCATCCGGAGCAAAGCCTTCAAGCGGGACCCCGACGGCAGAACGCTGCAGACGATTTCGTTTACCACCGATATTACGAAACAGAAGCGAACGCAGCAAAAGCTCGATGAGAGTCGAGGGCTCCTTCAGCAGACGACGGCCGCAACGCCGGATTCCATCACGATCTATGACCTGCGCGCGCGCCAGCCGGTCTACCTCAACAACTGTCTTTCCGAATGGCTGGGCATCAGCGGCGAAGAGCTCATGGCCATGAAAGCCGAAGGGCGCCTCCAGCTCGTCCATCCCGACGATCGGGCAGCTCTCATCGCTTTCAACGAAACCGTCAGTCAGAGCCGCGACGGCGAGGTAACGACGATCGAGTACCGCCTGCAGCCGGCAGGTGGGGGCCAGGTCTGGATCCGCAACCGAAGCAAGGTCCTCAACCGCCACGAGACGGGCCATGTCACACACATCCTCAGCGTGCTCCAGGATATCCGGGCCGAAGTTGAGCTGCGCGAGCAACTGCGCGAGCGTACTCGTTACGCGGAGGCCGTGATCGATTCAAGCATCGACCGCATGATGGTGCTCAACAGCCGGTACGAGGTGGTCAGCTGGAACCGGCAATGCGAGGAGATCTACGGCATTCGCCGGGAGAATGCCCTTGGCCGCACGTTCTTCGAGCTGTTCCCGAAGCTGAGCGCAGATGCCTTCGTCACGAGTTCTCTTCAACGTGCCTTTGCCGGCGAAAGCGTTTACCTGCCGGTGCGCAAGGAGGTGTATGCCAACCGATACTCAGAGCTGTTCTATATCCCCATCCGCGGAGAGAACGACGAGGTAGCGCTGGTCCTGCACACGATACACGACATCACCAAATTCCAGGAAGCGCGGGAAGAGCTGCGCGCAATGAACCAGACGCTTGAGTCGCGCAATTGCGAGCTCGAGCAGCGCAACGAAGAAGCGACCCTGTTCACCTTCATCGCCTCACACGACCTGAAGGAGCCGCTGCGCAAGGTCAACGTCTTCAGCCACTGGCTGCTTGACCGCGAGGCCGGCAACCTGTCTGTCCAGGGACGCGATTTCCTGGAGCGCATCTCTGCCGCCATTCACCGCATGGGACTGCTCATCGAGGACCTGCAAGGGCTTGCACAACTCCACCACAAGGCAGTTCACACAACGGTAGACCTCAACCTGGTACTGGAAGAAGCGTGGGCCGGGCTCTCTGACCGGGTCGCCGAAACAGGCGCGCGCATCGACGCAGCACCACTTCCCACGATCAACGCGGTGCCGGCACAGATGTCCTATCTTTTCCATCATCTCCTGCACAATTCGCTGACGT
The DNA here is from genome assembly GCA_028288515.1 of Flaviaestuariibacter sp. GTDB lineage: Bacteria > Bacteroidota > Bacteroidia > Chitinophagales > Chitinophagaceae > Flavisolibacter. The sequence goes on from JAQBNP010000101.1 coordinate 6,877, forward strand.
ACACGAGGCCCGGCGTGGCTCCCGTGATCACGATCACGACGTCGCTGGAGGAAATCGGAGGAGCAGACCGCCCCGCCGACTTTATTCGCCTCTTCTTCGCGGACAATGGCATCGGCTTCGAGCAGAAATACGAGAAGAAGCTGTTCCAGGTCTTTCAGCGCCTGCACGGCCGGGAAGAGTTTGAAGGGACCGGCATGGGACTCGCCATCTGCAAGAAGATCCTGGAGAACCATGGCGGGTTTATCCGTGGCGAAGGCAGGCCCGGCGAGGGTTCGGTATTCACGTGTTACTTCCCGTCTTCATGATACTCACAGCAATTACGGACACCGGTTCATTGACACCTTCATTTGGATTGTGAATAAGCGGCCCTTCCCATGGAAGGGCCGCTTTGTGTCCTGAAAACAGCCAATGTTGAGGAAACAGCTAAACAAAACAATAGAACAGTCCACATGGATTTACGCTGAAACGTCCGCGGCCCTTCATTTGTCCCTTCGAGGGAACATTAAATGACACAACCAATATGAAACGAATCCTGATCTATGCAGGGATTGCCCTGGCTATTTTCAGCTGCTCCGACAACAGCGGCAGCGGCAGCACGACCGACACAACGACGACCACGACAGGCACCGACATCGGCACGGGAACCGGCACTGGGACCGGAACCGACACCACGCTGAACGGTGCATCAGGCACGGGCACCGGTACAGGAACCGGGACTGACACAGGAACCGGAACGGGTACAGGTACGGGAACCGGCACCGGCACGGGTACGGGAACCGGCACAGGTACGGGCACGAACGGAGGTGGCACATCCGGCACAGGCACATCCGGCAGCGGTACCACCAGTGGTGGCGGTACGACAGGGGGCCGGACCGGCACCGGTACAGGCACCGGCACGTCAGGCGGCACACAGCGTCCAGCTGGCCGCGGCACACACTAACGCATCAGGGAGTGGCGGGTACCGAAGTGAATCCAGGTTCCCCGGATACCGGCCCTCCAACCAATGTAAGCAAGAGAGGTCTGCCGAGAGCGGACCTCTCTTTTTTTAGGTGTGATTATCCACATGTTCAGACAAGTGCGATCTGGCGAAGGGACGTTTTTTACATTGGATAACTTTGTTATATAATTTGAAGCAGGCGTCCTAATTTGCTTCCACAAGCGACGCTTATGGGAAGAGATTTCACCGTCAATTTCCGGTATAAAGAACAGCCCGTTACGGCATTGGTCAACCTGCGCGACCAAGGCTACGACCTGTCCTGCATGGTCCGCTACCTCGACCAGGACATTGAAACCATGGTCCCCGAAGGAAAGCTGGTCTTCAGCCTTGGTAACGGACTGCAGGCACCTCGTCAGCTGACTGGCCAGCCCCAGCTCGAGCTCTTTTCCCGGACCTCCGAAGCAATTAGCCGTTATCTCGGCGCCTTCTGAACTTTTTTATTCGTCCACACACACACTTGCACGCGAGCCGCTCCCTGGGGCGGCTCTTTTTATCCTTCTCTATGACCGCAGAAACACGGGAGCGCCTCTGCGAGTTGCGGCGGGATCTCCAGGAAAAAGAAGACCAGTACGCCGCCATCTTTACCGATGCAAGCAACAGCGGCGCCCTCAGCATGCTGTACCGCGAGATCCTCCTTGTGCGCGCCCGCCTGGAGGCTGAAGAAACGGAGCAGATCCGCAGGACAATACCGGCAAGCTGAACCGCAGGAAGATGCATGGGGATGCGGAAATGCTCCAACTTTCCAGCAACATATGCGGATATGTTCGTGAATAAGAGCTAACTTTCCGGAAACCCCCAAACCAATATGAAATCGGTTCTCCTGTTCGGGATGGCATTGCTTTGCTCCACCGGATCCTTCTCCCAATCGGCTCCCAAGCGTGAAATGCGTGGTGCCTGGATCGCCACCTTTTCCGGCATCGACTGGCCTAACCGGACCCAAACGCCGACCCAACAGCGTGCGGCTCTTATCACCATTCTCGATCATCACAAAGCAACCGGTCTCAACACGGTTTACCTCCAGGTGCGCAGCCAGTGTGACGCGCTGTACCCGAGCCCGATCGAGCCATGGTCGGCCGACCTGACAGGGACCTCGGGCAAGGCGCCAAACCCCTTGTGGGACCCGCTCCAGTTTGCGATCGACGAATGCCACAAGCGGGGCCTCGAGCTCCACGCCTGGGTGAACCCGTACCGTGCCGTGGCAACCGCATCGACACTTCCGGGCTTCGCGGCGAGCCATGTGGCAAAGCAGCACCCGGAATGGCTTCTGAATAACGGCAGCACCATCACCCTCAACCCGGGCCTGGCGCCGGTGCGCGACTATATCCTGTCGGTACTGACCGACCTGCTGCACCGCTACGATGTTGACGGCCTGCATTTCGACGACTATTTTTACCCGCCAGCGCCCTTTAACGACGACTCGGCCTACAACGCCGATAAGCGCGGGTTCCCATCGTCGACGGCGGGACGAGCCGACTGGCGGCGGGACAATATCAATATTCTCGTGAAGCGTGTCTATGACAGCGTGCTCGCCATCAGGCCCTGGACCAAGTTCGGCATTTCGCCCTCCGGCATCTACAGAAGCAGCACCAATCCTGCGATCGGTTCCAACACATCGGCAGGCGCCAGCCAGCACTACAGCGCGGTCTACGCAGACTCCAAAAAATGGCTGCAGGAAGGATGGGTGGATTATATCGAGCCGCAGGTCTACTGGTTTCGCGGCCAGGCCGGCTCGGACTATTCGATCCTGATCCCCTGGTGGAATAACAACGCATTCGGGCGTCATATTTATATCGGCATGGCCGGTTACAAGGTGCTCAACACGACAGGCTGGGGCAGCCGCAGCGAGATCCCCGAGCAGGTGAAAATGAACCGCGCCAATGCAAATATCAAAGGACAGGCGATCTACAACACAAACAGCCTCCGAACCAATTCGCTGAACTTCCGCGACTCGCTCCGCCTCTCCTATTTCAACCTGCCGGCCCTTCAGCCAACCATGCCCTGGCGGGATGCCACCCCTCCCGCGGCGCCCTCCAACCTGCTGGCAACGCGCTTCGGCAACGATTCGGTCGTCCTGGCATGGACCCTCGCTCCCAATGCCGTGAACGAGCTTGATAAAGCAAAGCGTTATGTCGTCTACCGCTCGGTATCGGCAGCCATCGACCGCGAGAGCGCGGCCTCCATCCTGGCCATTACGCCCGACGCAACCGGTACATTCACGGATCGGTCTGTGTCCGCCGGCACGACGTATTATTATACGGTAACGGCGCTGGACCGCTTCCAGAATGAAAGCGCTCCGTCCAATACCACCGACTATGCCCCGCCGACGATCGCCTGTCCCGGTGCCGATACGATCTTCGCCACGGGCTCCTGCACGGCAGCGCTGCCTGACTACCGTTCCTCGGCAACCGTATCGGATGATGTGACGCCTTCTTCCGCGATCGTCGTCACGCAAAGCCCCGTTGCCGGTACACCGGTTTCGGGCGAGACAACGGTGACACTGACCGCAAGGGATGCATCCGGCAAGACAGCCTCCTGTTCAGTTACCGTGACAACCATCGATGCCGAGCCACCCGTGCTGACCGGGTCCGTGGGTATGGGGTCGACCGTCACCGTGTCCGCGGATGCAGGCAGCTGCTCCTTCACGGCCGGCACCGGCCTCGATATCAGCGCAACGGATAACTGTGGTGCTGCCCTCACTTCCATCGTCCGCCTGTCGCAGGATACGACGACGGTCGCCACGCTCACGGGCTCATCGCTCGCGGGCGCGGTCTTTTCAAAGGGCCTCACAAAAGTGGAATGGGTCGTCACCGACGCCGCCGGTAATGCATCTTCCTATTTCTTCACCGTTTCCGTTATCGATACGGAAGCCCCTCAGCTGGCGGCGCCTGCCGACAGGACCGTCTCTACCGATAGCGGCATCTGCGCAGCCACCCTTGTTATTGATCCGCCCGCAGCATCTGACCAGTGCGGACCTGTGACTGTGAGCGGGGTGCGTGGCGATGGACTGACGATGTCCGCACCCTACCCGAAGGGCGCGACGATACTGACCTGGACGGCGACCGACGAAGCAGGCAATACGACGCAGCGCACGCAAACGATCCATGTTGTGGATACTGAAGCGCCTGTCATCACGAACGCCGCCGCAAGCACCGAAATTCTGTTCCCGGCAAACCACAAGATGCGCAACGTGACGATCTCTTATGATGCAGCCGATAACTGCGGACCAGTGACGACAACGCTGTCCGTGTCGAGCAACGAGCCTGAAAGTGGCAGCGGCGATGGCGACGATGAGGCAGGAGACTGGGTTGTGACCGACAACCATCGCGTGAAGCTGCGCGCGGAAAGGGCCGGCGGTGGAGACGGCCGTGTGTATACGGTCACGATCACGGCAACGGATGCAGCCGGCAACCAATCAACACAGGCGGTGCTGGTGACCGTGCCGCACGACCATCATGATATCGTAACGGTGGCAAAGGCAAGCGCCGGAACGGGATCTGCCGCCCCGCGCGAGCTGACGGTGCTGGCGACGCCGAACCCGGCGACCGACCGCTTCGTCCTGATCCTGTCGAGCCCCGTTGCCACGCCGGTGCAGGTGCGGGTGATCGATGCGGCGGGTCGCGTGGTGGAGTCCAGGCAGGGTGTTTCGTCAAACGGAAGCGTTGCCCTGGGAGCCGGTTACCGGCCGGGCGTGTACCATGTGGAAGTGATCCAGGGGAATGTGAAGCGAACGGTGCGCCTGGTAAAGCAATCGCATTAACGGAAAGACCCTTGAGCGATAACAGGCAGGAGGGAATTCCTGCCTGTTTTTTTGTGCGTGTTCACCGCCGAAACCGGAAGACAAACTGTGAAAATTGGGAAAAGCGGCATCATTGTTCGTTGTTTTACCTGAGTTTTATTATGTTTGACATGCAGCCGCTCCTGTGCTGCAGCCGTGGACGGTTTCTCGCCCGCGGCGCTACGGTCAGTGCCTTTCAGTTCTGTCTCGGATTCGATCGCTTTTTTATCTGTTCGGTTAAGGTCAAGTAAACATTTGTTACGCTCACCCTTTCAATTGAAAACGATGAAGCTATCTGACTTTCTGTTATTGAGCACCGAGGAAAAGAAACGGACCGTGCTTCACGAGGGAGTATTGGTCGGCAAGCGCAAAACGCTTGAAAGCATGATCTTCCTGTTCCAGTTCGACGCTTATTATGTGGAGACGTTCTGCAATGCGCGGAATAAATCCGTCGAGGAGTTTCGCGTGTTCGACGGCACCGATTCGCTGCAGCCTTATCTGGATAGCATCCCGATCGGGCATTTGCTAGCGTAACGTCTTTCCGGATCAAAAAACCAATGACGATCATGGTCTTGCGCCATGATCGTCAT
>JAQBNP010000126.1 GCA_028288515.1 Flaviaestuariibacter sp.
AAAAACAGACAAGGAAGTCGAGTGGAAGGATATCGTGAAGGGGTTCGAGTATGCGAAAGGCAAATTCGTGATCGTCGAGGAGGAGGATTTCCAGAAGGCAAGCCCGCAAAAGTCAAAGTCGATCGACATCGTTCAGTTCGTAAAGGCCGAGGAGATCGATCCCATTTATTTCGAGAAGCCCTATTATATCCTGCCCGCAAAAGGAGGGGAAAAGACCTATGGCCTGCTGCTCAAAGCGCTTGAAAAAGCAGGGACTGTGGGCATCGCCGAATTCATGCTGCGCAACCGCGAGCACGTTTGTGCCATCAAGCCATATAAGGATGTGCTCATGCTCGACCAGATGCGCTACAATGACGAGATCAAGGACGTGCCCGCGACCGGCGTGTCCGGCAAGGTCGCGGACAAGGAGCTGGCGCTTGCCATGAAGCTGATCGAGCAGCTCACCGAAAAGTTTGATGCGGCAGCTTTCAAGGACAATTACCTCGTCGAGCTGAAGAAGGTGATCAAGGCGAAAGCTGCTGGCAAGCAGATCCGCATCGCGGAGCCTGACCGCAAAGTGGCGCCCGTGAAAGACCTGATGGAAGTTCTGAAGGCAAGCCTCAACCCGAAAATGAAATCCGCGTAACAATCGCCAAAATAACCAGGCAGCTGCGGCTGCCTTTTTTATGCCCGGTGCGGTCGTCGTGGCATAAGATTTTCCACTTTGCATTCAGCTATGAGCTTATCCCTCTACAACAAAAAACGAAATTTCTCCGACACACCCGAGCCATCGGGCAAAGAGAAATCCTCCAAGGACCGACTCCGCTTCGTGGTGCAAAAGCACGACGCGTCCCATCTTCATTACGATTTTCGCCTGGAGCTCAGAGGCGTCCTGAAAAGCTGGGCGGTACCGAAAGGACCATCACTCAAGCCTGCAGACAAGCGGCTGGCAATGGCTGTCGAGGACCACCCGTATGACTACCGGACGTTCGAAGGCGTCATCCCAGAGGGCAACTACGGCGGCGGTACGGTGATCGTTTGGGACGAAGGTTTTTACGAGCCGGCCGAGGATGCCGGCTCAACGCGGAAGGAGCAGGAGTCAGCGCTGATGCGGCAGTACATGTCAGGCAGCATGAAGATCGTTCTGCACGGCAAAAAGCTCAACGGGACGTTCTCCCTGCGCCGCCTGGGCAGCGAGGAAAAGTCATGGCTGCTGATTAAAAGCAATGACGAGTTTGCTTCCGACGAAGATGTTGCCGACCAGGTAGCATCCGTCAAATCCGGCAAGACGATCGCACAGGTGGCGGCTGCCAATGGTACCACGCCGCATCATCCGGAAGCGCAGCCGAAGGCCCCGGCGAAAGGTGCCTCGAAAGCCGCGGCAACAAAGGCGGCTGCAAAAAAAGCCCCGGCAAAAGCGGCGGCAAAGAAAGCCGCAGGGAAACAGGCAACAGCGAAATCGGAAGCTGCGAAGAAGACCGCGGCACCCAAGAAATCCGCCGCAGCAAAAACAGCTACCCGTAAAAAAAAAGCCCCTGACGTAACCGCGCTTCTCGGCGATCGCGCATCGCTTGCGCTGGAAGCGCCGATGCCGCACGAGTTCAAGCCGATGCTGGCGACCCTAGTCGACCAGCCCTTCAGCAGCGACCAGTGGCTGTACGAGATCAAATGGGATGGCTACCGCGCCGTTGCCGAAATGCAGGGCGGATCGGTGGAGCTCATCTCGCGCAACCTCAAGCCATTTACCGAACGGTACGAGCCCGTTGCCGATGCCCTGCGCTCTCTTGACATTGATGCCGTTTTCGATGGCGAGATCATCGCGGTGGACGACAAGGGACTGGCAAATTTCCAGCTGCTTCAGAACTGGCAGAACGCTCCCGTACAACTACAGTACAGCATCTTCGATATCGTGTGGCTCCACGGGTATGACCTGACCGCGCTTCCACTGGTCGACCGCAAAGCATTGCTGCGAAACGTAGTGCCTGAGGATCACGCAATTCTCAAGTACAGTGATCATGTGACCGGCGATGGCGAGAGTTTTTTCAAGGCGGCCCTGGAGCAGGGCCTGGAAGGGATCATGGCAAAGAAGGCAGACAGTACTTATGCGATTGGCGCACGGACGGAGGACTGGCTGAAGGTCAAGGTCAACCAGCGCCAGGAGGTTGTCATCGCCGGCTTCACGCAGCCGCGAAATACCCGGAAGTATTTCGGTGCCCTCCTGCTGGGCGCATTCCAGGATGGTGAATTGACGTATGTTGGCCACACCGGCAGCGGGTTCAACACGAAAAGTCTGGAAGCGATCTATACGAAGCTGCAGCCACTGGTGGTGGAGGATTGTCCTTTCGCCAAATGCCCGAAAGGAAATATGCCCGTAACCTGGGTGAAGCCGCGGCTCGTGTGCGAGATCAAGTTCACGGAATGGACGAAGGATTGGATCGCCCGGCACCCCATCTTCATGGGACTTCGGACAGATAAGAAGGCAACAGATGTGATCATTGAAAAAAGCAAGAACATGGCCATGGTCAAAAAGACGGCAACGAAAAAAACTGCAGCAGCAAAGAGCGCTGCCAAGGCAGCTCCGAAAAAGGCAGCAGCTCCGAAATCGGCATCCAGGGCAGGCCGCTCCCCCAAGGCAAAGCCGGGAGGCAAACAGTTGAGTCTCGACGATGGTACCGACCAGCATGTCCTGTTCGGAAAGCAGGAGCTGCATCTGACGAGCCTCGACAAGCTGTACTGGCCGGAGGAGGGCGTGCGCAAGATCGACCTGGTCAATTACTACAGCCGTATAGCGCCGTATATCCTTCCTTACATGAAGGACAGGCCGCAATCGCTGCACCGCCATCCCAACGGCATCGGTGGCCAGCACTTCTTTCAAAAGGACATGGGCGGAAAGATACCGGCATGGATCCCCACGCACCGCGATTTCAGCGAGTCTACCGGACAGAATGTCGACTACCTCGTTTGCAACGACGAAGAGACGCTTGTCTACATGGCCAATATGGGCTGCATCGAAATGCATCCATGGCATTCGCGAACGGAAAGCTGGCAGAGACCCGACTGGTGCCTGATCGACCTGGACCCCGAAGGGATCGGCTTCGACAAAGTGATCGAATGTGCGCAGGTGGTGAAAAAAGTGCTTGATTCGATCGGCGCTGCCAGCTACCCGAAAACATCAGGATCCACCGGCATTCATATCTACATTCCGCTCGGCGCCAAATACGACTACAACCAGAGCAAGCAATTTGCCGAGCTCGTGGTCACGCTTGTCAACAGCGAGATCCCCGACTATACCAGCCTGGAGCGTTCACCATCGAAGCGCAGGAACAAGGTCTACCTGGACTACCTGCAAAACCGGGAGACACAAACGGCTGCCGCACCCTATTCAATGAGGCCGAAGCCCGGCGTCCCGGTGTCCACGCCATTGCATTGGGACGAGGTTAAGAAGGGCCTGACGCCGACCACCTATAACATGACTAACATTTTCGACCGGCTAACGTCCGAAGGCGACCTCTTCAAGCCCGTGCTCGGCAAAGGCATTGACCTGGGCAAAGTGCTGAAGAAGCTGGGCGCATAAAGGAAAGCGTAATTTGAGGAATGAACCCAGCATGCACCCTGCTCAGCCCCCGCGCGTCCGCTTTTCTGGATCCGGCGTTCACCATCGAGACGCTTGATGATTCGTGCGCGTTCTCGGAAGGGCCGGTATGGCACCCGGATGGCTTCTACCTGTTCAGCGATATTCCAGCCAATGCCATCTTCCGGATAGCGCCTGGCAAGCCAAAAGAGCAATGGTTGCGGCCAAGCGGCTGTACTCACACTGATACACAGCCGCTCTCCGAACAGGTCGGTTCCAATGGGCTGGCGCTCGGTCCGGATGGCGCGCTCTATATCTGCCAGCACGGTAACGGCGCCGTGGCGCGGTGGCGCAACGGAGGGTTGGAACCATTTGTTGACGGCATCAATGGAAAGCCATTCAACAGTCCGAACGACCTCGTTGTGCATGCGGATGGAACCTTGTTCTTCAGCGACCCGCCGTATGGCCTGGCAGGGCAATCGCTGAACCCGGCCATCCGGCAGGAGGGGGCAGCCTTTTACGCGTTTCGCGAGGGAGAGATGACGGCCTTTTGCACCGAGTACGACTATCCCAATGGCCTCTGCCTGTCGCCCGATGGGGCAACGCTCTATCTCTGCTCCAGCAAGCCCTTCGAGCGGTTTGTGTTGGCCTACCGGGCATCGACGCTGGAGAAGATCGGCATCGTTGCGGAGGAGAGCAGTGACGGCATCAAGTGCGACAGGTCCGGCAATCTCTATCTCTGCACGAAGGAAGGGATCCTTGTTTTGTCTCCGAAGGGAGAGCGGCTGGCGCGCATCGAGCTGCCGACGGTGCCCGCAAATTGCTGCTGGGGCGGTGAGGCCGGGCGGGACCTGCTCGTGACCGCGCGGCAAAATATTTTCCTGTTACGGGGCTTGCAGAAAGGCGTGCAGGCCTACTGACAAGTCAGCCGAAATTCGTACGTTAGCGTGCACTAATACGCTGCTATGGCTCCCGTGACGCTGCTTCTCATTCTTTTAAATGTCTTTGTTTCTTACCGGGGGTTTGTTCGGCCGTGGCTGGTGGAAAAGTATGCGTTCCAGGTTGATGCGTTGCTTCTACAAAAAGACTACAAGCGTTTGCTGACTTCCGGGTTTTTCCATACCGGCTGGTTCCATCTCATTCTCAATATGGTATCGCTGTATGCGTTCAGCGAGCTCCTGGAAGCATACCTGGGCAGCATGGTGTTTCTGCTGGTGTACATATGGAGCCTGCTTGGCGGCAATGTGCTGGCGCTGTTCCTGCGTCGTGCGGATGGGGGCTATTCAGCGATCGGTGCATCAGGTGCGATCAACGGGATCATCTTTGCGTCGATCGTCTTATACCCGGGTATGGGAGTCGGGCTTCTTGGCCTGCCCCTGTCGATCCCCGGATGGCTTTTCGGGCTGTTGTATATGGCGTTCTCGATGTACGGCATTCGCGCCCGAAGCGGGTCTGTCGGTCATGAGGCGCACCTGGGCGGTGCGCTCGCGGGCATGTTGCTGGCGATCATTCTGCAGCCGTCGTCATTGGTGGAGAATACGCTTGTGATCTGTGCTGTGTGCGTGCCTGCGCTTTTCTTTACCGGGTATCTACTGTACCGGCCGGAAGTACTTGACAGGCCGCTCGGAACGCCGCGCCAGCGCGCGAAGGTGTACAATATCGATCACCGTTACAACCAGAGACGGAAGCAGCGCGAGGAGGATATGGACCGCCTGCTTGAGAAGGTTCACCGCCATGGCATGGAGAGTCTTTCCAAAGCGGAGAGGCAGCGGCTGGATGCGTATGGACGGATGTGAAGGACGAAGAAGGTGACTGCTTGCGAAAGCAAACGAGAAATGAAGGCGGATTTAGACTTTTTTGGGTAGCCTTTACTTTCGGACTGTCATCCCGAGCGCTCAGCGAGGGAGCCCACGCACCTTGGTACTGTCCGTCATGGCGAGGAACGAAGCAATCTCCTGCACCTCCAGCCTGTCATCCCGAAGGGACCCGAAACGTGCTCTTTGAACCACAAAGCCACGAAGAGCGCTAAGGAGCACAAAGGAGGGGATACATGAATTTCGCGTTATAGGAGTGTCATGCTGACGCATGTCAGCACCTTTCTCTCAAGTGCAGCCCAAAACCGACGCCCCGTTGATTTCTACCGTTCAACTTTTCTTCATTCCTTTTCGCGCACTCCGCCAGCCGCACCCTTCCCGGGTTGGGAAAGGTGCTGACATGCCTCAGCATGACAACCCCTTGGTGGGCACTGTCATCAATGTAACCCGTCAATTTGCTTCTTTGCTGCGGCACCTGCGTTCCCAGGCATGGATCAGGGACCCGAAACCTGCGCTTTGAACCACCAAGCCACGAAGAGCGCAAAGGAGCACAAAAGGAAAGAAGCGGTACGTTTCTTTTATCTGTGCCATACGAATGAAATATAATTGAAGTACGAATGAACTACGAATGAATGAGGAGCTTTTCTTGAATGTTTTGGCTTTTGGGACCGGGTTAGCGGCTGTAGAGGAGCCTTCGAGGTGCAGGAGATGGCTTCGTTCCTCGCCATGACGGAGAGTACCAAGGTCCGCGGGCTCCCTCGCTTAGCGCTCGGGATGACAGCCTGGAAGTTGCAGAGTCTCCAAAAATCTAAAATCGTCAATCCCAAATCCTCCATCGTGCTCCTTCGCGCTCTTTGTGGCTTCGTGGTTCAAAACTCTCTCCGCAAATCTAAAATCGTCAATTCCAAACGCCTCTCACATCACCCATTAATGATCTCGCCGCCGTTCGGGTGCAGGATCTGCCCCGTCATGTAGGACGCGTCGCCGCTGGCCAGGAACAGGTAACAGGGGGCCACCTCGGCGGGCTCTCCGGCGCGGCCGAGCGGTACGTCGGAACCGAACTCCGCCACTTTTTTTCCTTTGAAGCTGCCTACGATCAGTGGTGTCCAGATCGGTCCGGGTGCAACACCGTTGACGCGGATCCCTTTCTTTGCCAGTGATTGCGCGAGGCTTCGCGTGAAGGTGACAATGGCGCCTTTGGTGGTGGAGTAGTCGATCAGCTCGGCGCTGCCGCGGTAGGCCGTAACCGACGTGGTGTTGATGATGACCGACCCTTTCTTCAGGTGGGGCATCGCTGCTTTGACGAACCAGAACATCGGGAAGATATTTGTCTCGAACGTGTTGTAAAGCTGTTCGGTGGTAATGGCCTCGATGGTCTTTTGCTCGGTTTGGGTGGCGGCGTTGTTGACGAGGATATCGAGCTTGCCGAGCTTCTTGACGGTCTCGTTGACCGCCTTGATGCAGAAACGCTCTTTGCGGATATCACCCGGGAGGAGGAGGCATGTCTGGCCGAACTCTTCTTCGACGACGCGGCGTACTTCGGCAGCATCGATCTCTTCCTGCGGGCGGTAGACGATCGCGACGTTCGCACCCTCACACGCGTAGAGCAGGGCAACGCCGCGGCCGATGCCGCTGTCACCACCGGTAATGAGCGCGACCTTTCCCATTAGCTTCTTTGCGGGCTGTGCTTTGATGTCGAGAGGATGGGGTTTCATTTTCTCTTCGAGGCCGGGCATGCGCTGGCTTTGGACAGGCCTGACTTTCTTTGATTCTCCGCCTTTTTGCATAGGAAAGATTTTTTCCTGAACACAGAAATTATTATACCATTCAATTAGTCCAGTCCTTATTTTTGCTGCCCAAACAACGGGGAATTAGCTCAGTTGGCTAGAGCGCTTGCATGGCATGCAAGAGGTCACCGGTTCGACTCCGGTATTCTCCACATTAACCGGGTAATTCTTTTTGAAGAGTAGCCCGGTTTTTTTGTGCTCCAAACCCGCGCCGGTAGCATCTATCTGATAAACTGCTTTATTGATTCGGGCGGTTCTATTTCCATTTTCCAATTTTCACGCTTCCCGGAAAGATCGAACCAAGATGAGCCTTTTTTTCTGCAGGCACGGACTTCAAATACAGCTTCGATAGGCCTTGCCCACATTGATTCCACTTTTCAGATATTCCTGATAGAGAGATGCAACAGTGTTAAACCCAGCTAATTCAGTCTGCAACTGTCGCTGTTGATCTTCATCGCGCAGGACACGCTGTTGCTCAGGTATTGATAGCTGCAATTGGCATAGGAAATCCTGCGCTTGGTTTAGCTTTATCTGCGTACGATATGTTTTTTGGCGAATATTATTTTAACGACCCGAAAAATGAAAGATTTCTATTTCTATTGCTTTTACGTTTTGGCAAAATTCTGCAAATGGGCTAAAGTTAGCGAACCGGAATTTTCTGGAATGGCGTATTTATCAGTGCTTATGAGTTTCAACATCTTTAGTCTCGCTTCGATTGTAGAGCTGTCGGGAGGTTTCCAATTGAGAAGTGCTATTAGCTTTATGGTTATTATGGCCGGCGTGTTGGGGCTTAACTATTACCTCGTCATTTCTGTTGCCCGAAATAAAGTTATCATTCAATCATTTAGCAACAGGACAACTACAAAGGCTTATAAGGTGATATTTTTTATATATCTGGTCGGTTCTGTTGGTGTTTTCTGCTGGACTTCGTATTTGGTGCGACAGGCGCGAAGCTAGACTGGTGTTTTAGAGAATGACAGTCAACTTTTAAAAGCGATCGAATGTTCCCAGTCAAAAAGAGGTTGGAAATGTAGTGCATTAATCTATTTTTCAATGATTTAGGTGCACTAAAAACTGCAGATCGTCAAGCAAGCGGTCAACTTTTGTCGGTATTCTCCACCTTTGCCCGCCATCGCTCTATAGAGCGACGGCGGGCTTTTTTATTCACATCATCGCCCATTGCCGGCGGCTACGGCAGAAGGGTCCACCTGCGCCGTAGCTTCCTCAGTCAAAGAAGTTGATCAAGCGATAAGATCAGTAAATAACGAATAAAAAGAGCCCGCTTCAAAAGAGCGGGCTTTTCTGCAACCCAAATTGCTGGAAGCCCAGGGGATCACCGATAAGGCAAGCGCACTGGTTCGAACTTAGGCAAGGGTCATAACGCACCCTAATGCTGCGGGTGGAACTGGGATTGATACCCCTTCCAGCCCTGGAAAACAGGAAAAAA
>JAQBNP010000241.1 GCA_028288515.1 Flaviaestuariibacter sp.
GACGTGTACCAGATCAACCTGCAGGTCTATTATATGCTGCGCGACTCGATCACGGGATGGCCGGGCGGCAAGCCCAATGTCGATATCCCCGGACACCCCGAGCGCTCGAACCCCTACCCCAAGCGCTCCGTGATCTTCTCGCCGCACCCCGATGACGACATCATCAGCATGGGCGGCACCTTCCAGCGCCTGCACGACCAGGGCCACGAGGTACACATCGCCTACCAGACCTCCGGCAATATCGCGGTGACGGATGAATTCGTTACCCGCTTCCTCGACTTCGCCGTAGGCTTTGAAGAGATCGCCGGCATCAATAATGAGAAGTCGAGCACCATCCTCGGCGACGTCCGGCGCTACCTCGACCGCAAGAAGCCGGACGAGATCGATACCGCACAGATCCGCTCGATCAAGGGTTTGATCAGGCGCTGCGAAGCGAAGGCCACCTGCCGCTACGTGGGTCTTGGCGAAGACCGCATCCATTTTCAGAACCTTCCTTTCTACGAGACCGGCACGATCGAAAAGAACCCAATGGGCGAAGCCGACGTGCAGCTCACCGTCGACCTGCTGCGAAAGCTGAAGCCCCACCAGGTGTTTGCCGCCGGCGACCTTGCCGACCCGCATGGAACACATAAGGTTTGTCTCGATGTGGTCCTGGAAGCGCTTCGCCGCATTCGAGCAGACGGCGATGAGTGGATCGCGGACTGCTGGCTGTGGCTGTACAAGGGCGCCTGGCAGGAATGGAATATCGAGGAGATCGAAATGGCGATTCCGATGAGCCCCGATCAGGTGATGCAGAAGCGATATGGCATTTTCATTCACCAGTCGCAGAAGGACATGGTGCCGTTCCAGGGCAGCGACAACCGCGAGTTCTGGCAGCGTGCCGAGGAGCGCAATGCCCATACGGCCGACCTGTATGCGCAGCTGGGCCTGACACAGTATGCGGCGATGGAAGCATTTGTGCGGTGGAAGTGGTGAGGGCGCGAGTCATGAGTGGTGAGTCGTGAGTCGGGCGTTTAAAGTGCTGGCTTCCATCCCGGGCGCACCGGGGGAACACCCATGCACGCGTCATGAATCGTGAATACTGAAGACGGAAGAAGGCATTGCAGCGGCTTGCCGAGAGCGACCGGAATGGCCCCCGGATTTTTTCGATATTTTTTTGAATCTTCTTTGGGCGGAACGGGAAATCCCGTTATTTTTGCCCTCCCAAAACGGGACGGCTGCGTAGCTCAATTGAATAGAGCATCTGACTACGGATCAGAAGGTTTCAGGTTTGAATCCTGACGCGGTCACACAAGACAGGAAAGGGTTTCAAGAGATTGAGACCCTTTTTTTATTGTTGTGGATGGCTGAATACTGCCCCGGTTGCACGCGAACAGAATGCGCACCACTTTGAGAGAGATGGCTGTTCAACCCAACGTACCCATTTTACTGTACCGGCTCCCCAGTCTAAGAAAATTGAAATACCTTGACTCGATCGACCATGAATCGCTCATCCCTACCATCGTCCTCCTCGCCGCATTAGTAGCGAGCTCACCTGATTTGAGTGCCCAGTCCCCTTTTGCTCTTGGAGACTCTTTGCTCGCCATCAACTATGATTCTTATTATGGCCGACCGGTCCAAAAGCTGATCAAGATCCTGCCTGCCGGCTACGAGAAACGCTACATTGCGAGCGGCTCCAGGCCCTTCTATGCCGATTATCTTTATATACTCTATCCTGGAAACTATGCGGTACTGGTCTATGTACGGCCCTTCCAATTCATGAACCGCAAAGACCCTTGCAGGGCCTGGGATTTCAACCTGTTTCGAAAGGAGAAGACAAATTTTGTTGTCCTCATGAAAGACAATGCCTGCATCAAAAATTGCAATCATCCGGATTATTTGGAATCGCTGCAGTAACATAGAACCCAATCTCCGAGGTCTACCCGGTTACTTGCCAAGCTGCAGCTCTTCCGATTGCTTCCCCATCCCGACGATGAGCTTCCATCGGGCTCCGAATCTCACTCAGTCAATTTCTTCTTCCATCCCATTCCCCCGTTCCCCCGATCGGGAACTTCGTCGTGGGTCGATTGTTGCTACTCTACAGGATACACGGTCAACCAACTACTGCATCACAACCCAACCATGGAAAAGATCAGCCTCGCCTTTCAAAACCCCGCAGACCTCGTCCGCTTCCAGAAGATGGTCACATCATGCCCCTACAGGATCGATATGACCCACCTCACCCTCACATGCGACTGCAACGAGGAGGAGATCAAAAAAGCCCTCAACGACTACGGCGCCACCCTCGTAACAATGTCGGAAATGAAGGATAAAGAATGGTGAGGGGCAGTGAATGGTGAATCATGAATGGTGAGACGTAAATCTTGAATGTCTGAAATCTCGATCGCCATCATACCAGTGAGAGAATCACATCGGAAAGTCCCCAACGGCTGCACTGACCGGGATCACACTTCCTTTCTGCACAACGTATTAACGTTTCACATCATGCCTGCGCCACTACCTTTCCGGCATGAACGTCATCCAATTGCAGTTCCAGACACCCCAGGCGCTCGCCAGCTTCAGACAGTCAATGAGCTCCCGGAACATCAAGGTCGATATCGTTAACCTCACCCTGAGCTGCGACTGCTCCGAACTCGACGTCGACCTCGCTACCACAAGCTTCGAAGCCACCGTCATCAAGCATCCCAACCGCTGATCTTATACGCCCAGCAGCCCCACCCGGTATAATCCATTCACCGGCTTATTATCCCAGAACAACTCAAAATCTTCAAGCCCGGCCGCTTCGTAATCGGCCTTCACCTGTGACAGCGTCCAGGGGATGAGGTTCCGCACCCCCAGCTTCGGCAACAGCGCCCGCAGCCACGCTCCCTTCGCCGGGTCAACACTGATGGATACCGTGCTCGCGCGCGACTGGAACGTCAGCGACATCACCTCCCACTGCACACCTTTCTTCGACTTCACCATTGTCTCCGCCGCAGGCATCGCCCCCAAAAAGATCACCCGCTGGTTTGCATTCCCACTTCCGATCTCCGGCGCACTCACCGCATCGCGGATAAACGTTGGCGGCACCGTCGTCTTCGGCACCTTGAAATCAAACCACTTCTGTAACGGGTAGTCGAAGCAGGCCGCGTGCATATAATTCAGGAGGGCCTTCTTCAATCCATACCCGAATGTTTCATGGTCCGCCCCCGTCGGGTCAATATGCGCAATGTCGTTATTGGCAAACGTGCCCACAGCCTCAGATACTTTGCGCACCGAGAACTTGGCTGGCTCCAGTCCAACGGGACTGTGCGCCGTCATCGTGAACAGGTGCCAGAATGCGGATCGAAGAATTCCCGCCTCGAAAAGCTGGCGCACCATCTCGAGGGAATCGATCGTTTCCTGTGCCGTTTGCGTCGGGAAACCATACATCAGGTAGGCATGCACCATAATGCCGGCCTCCGTGAAATGCCGGCTCACCCGCGCTACCTGCGCCACCGTAATGCCCTTCTGTATCAGCTTCAGCAGCCGGTCAGAAGCCACTTCGAGACCGCCGCTCACCGCAATGCAGCCCGATTCTTTCAGCAGCAGGCAGAGGTCGCGCGTAAAGCTTTTCTCAAATCGCACATTGGCCCACCAGCTCACCACCACGCGGCGGCGAATGATCTCGATCGCAAGGGCCTTCATCAGCGCGGGTGGCGCCGCCTCGTCTACGAAATGAAAACCGTTCTGCCCGGTCTGTGCGATCATCTCCTCCATCCTGTCCACCAGCAACGATGCCGTGATCGGCTCGTAATTCCGGATATAATCAAGGGAGATATCGCAGAAGGTGCACTTGCCCCAATAGCAGCCATGCGCCATCGTGAGCTTGTTCCAGCGGCCATCGCTCCACAGGCTGTGCATCGGGTTGATGACCTCGATGGCGGAGATATACGAATCGAGATGAAAGTCGCTGTAGTCGGGTGTTCCCACCTGGCCCTGCCGGTAGTCGGCGCAGCTCTTATTATCAAGAAACGCAACGCCTCCGTCCACAAGTGTGAAGGTCCGTTTCAGCTCGGCAACCGGCCGCTTGCCATCAAGATGCTCCATGAGGATCTCGAGCGGTGCCTCGCCGTCATCGAGCGTGATGAAGTGGTAGAACTCGAAGACCCGCGGATCACTGAGCGACCGAAGCTCTGTATTTGCAAACCCGCCACCCATCACGATCGATACGCCCGGATATTGATTGCGGATCCACTGCGCGCAGCGAAGCGATGTATAGAGATTGCCCGGAAACGGGACCGACAGCGCCACCAGCGAGGGCCTGATCTCCGCCATCCGCTCGTCGAGGATGCGGAGCAGGATACTGTCTATATATGTCGGCTCCTGCTCGAGCGCGGCATACAGCTCGTCGAACGAGTTTGCCGACCGCGCCAGGCTTTCAGCGTAGCGACTGAACCCGAAATGCGGGTCTACCAACTCCTTCACCAGGTCGCTCAGGTCCTCGAGGTAGAGCGTGGCGAGGTGCTTGGCCCGGTCCTGCACACCCATGCTGCCAAACGCCCAGGCCAGGTCGTCCAGCTGCGCAAAGCGGGAGGCTTCCGGCAGAAAGCTGCGCCGCGCGATCAGGTGCGCGAGCGTCGGCCTCTTGCCCTGGAGGAAGAGGATCGTATCATCAATGGTGTCCAGGTAGGCATCGCGGAGGGCAAGCATGCGGGCGCTGTTGGGCGAAGGATCCGCAGCCACCGTGTCGATGTGCGCAAAGAGATGCTCCAGGCCCGCGCGGCAAAAAAGCGCTAGCGTCACGTCGATGCCGAGGTCGGCCTGGACAGAATCAATTCCCTTTGTATTGAGAAACCCTTTCAGGTAAGCAGTTGCCGGGTAGGGCGTATTAAGCTGGGTAAATGGCGGCGTGACAAGGAAAACAGGTGCGTTCAATGCGATCAGTTGATCTGCAAAACTAGGAACGGGAGCGGGATTTGGAACTTTAGATTTAGGACACAGGATTGCTGGTGAGCAGTTGCAGCGCGATGCCGGAATTTCAAAAGCCAAAAGCCAGGGGAAGATAGTAGATTAGAATTGACCTCTGGTTTCGCCTTTTTTCCGGCTCCTGGCTTATGCATACGGGAGGCTGGCTTTGGAACCTGCTCACTCATCTCCCCTCCCAAACCCTTTCGCTAAAAATTGTCAATCGTACTTCGCCGGCCCTACCTTTGTCTTTTATGGAACGCGTCACACTGCAATTTCAAACACCGCAAGACCTCACCAATTTCCGCAAGTCGGTGCTGGGCAAGCCCATCGAAACCGATATCCATAACCTCACGCTCACCTGCGAATGCTCCCCAACCGACATCGCCCTCGCCATGAACAGCTTCGGGGCCCGGGTGATCGAGAAAGGAAAATGATGCCGTGAGCTGATTCAAAAGTCAAAATTCAAAAGTCAAAAGCGGAAGCGGAAGCTGACCGCATAAACCCAATCGTACATCTAGAATCTTCATCGTAAATCCCACAGGCTGCTCACAAATCCGCAATCGCCAAATCCGCAATCGTATATCGTAAATCTTAAGTCGTATATCGAAACTCATTCCACAACCTTCACGCGCCCCGACCCCACCTCATACCTGTCATCGCCGTCCTCGCCGTGCAGCTCGATCCTGATCCTGCTCTTCACACCATCCGCCACCACGAACCTGTCATTGCCCCTCAGTCCAAACAGCCTCACCACCTCAGTATCGTCCTTTACAAAGCGGCGCTCATACAACAGGCCGCCGCGGCCGTCCCCCTTCATTGCATAGACCTTCACCACCACATCGCTGCCCATGCCCGACACCTCGAATGTCTCCGCCGCATTGGTGCCGTACACGTCCACGCGGGCCGAGATGAACCGGTAATAATGAAGCCCCTGCCTCACCAGGTCTTCACGACGCTCACGCAGCTTTTTCTCAAGGCGCGCGCCGCGCAGCGCATAGATCTCCGGCGGCAGGTGGGCCATTGCCTCGTGGATCACGTCGTCGGTGAACGCCGCCTGCAGCTCCGTCAGGATCTCCTTCCACTGCGGGCGGTCGAGACCATTGAGCAGCAGCATATCGAAGGGCCACATCTTGTAGTTGAGGCTTTTCACTTTGGCAAGGTCGTCGTCGAAGCTTACGAGGTGGCGCAGCGCCATCAGCTGCACAAACTTCACCAGCAGCCCCTCGGAATAAAAGAAGGCCTGGTCACGGTCGCGCGGGATCGGATAATAAACGGACAGCTTGTTCGAGTCGCGGATGCCCCAACGCCATTGGTCCGAATGTCGATCCCAGTCGCCGATATACATATCGAGAATGCGCGCGCGCAGAAGCGCTTTCTGGTCAACACGCACCTGCTGGCTCTCGAAGATCCTGTCCAGCAGCTTCTCGGTATTCTTCGTATCGCTTTTATCCGGTGTCGGCTCGCGCTCTTCCAGCAGGCAAAGGGTGTTGGCGAAAAGGGACCGGTATTCACCGAAGGCCGGGTCGTCGGGAACGAAATAGATGGTCGGCACCGGCGCGATCACACGCGCAGCGTCCGAAAGGGTTGGAATGATCAGGGGAATATAGGGATGGGCGCCCGACACGAGGTCCTGCACCAGGCCTTTTACGGGCGTTTTCC
>JAQBNP010000244.1 GCA_028288515.1 Flaviaestuariibacter sp.
ACCAGGTCCTGGAGGACGTGACGGACAAATGCGAGGATGCAGCGAACGTGATCGAATCGATCATCGTTAAGTACGCGTGATCACCTGACCATTCCGAACGATGCGGACCGGCAAACAGGATCGAGCCAGGCCCATCCATTCATAAATTCTTTCCATGAGCTTTATCATCATCATCATCGTGCTGGCCCTGATCTTCGACTTCATCAACGGCTTTCACGATGCCGCCAACTCGATCGCCACGGTCGTCTCCACGAAAGTGCTGACGCCGTTCCAGGCAGTTGTCTGGGCGGCGGTGTTCAATTTCGCCGCGTACTTCATCTTCAAGGACCACGGTGTGGCAAATACGGTTGCCAAGACCGTTAAGCCCGAGGTGGTCCACGGGTTCGACATGATGCGTGTGGTGTTCGCGGGCCTCATCGCCGCGATCATCTGGAACCTGCTCACCTGGTGGTTCGGCATCCCCTCCTCATCGTCGCATACGCTGATCGGCGGCTTCGCGGGAGCGGGCGTTGCCGCAGCCGGAACCGGTGCGATCAACCTCTCTAAATACCCGAACATCTTTCATACGGCCGGCTTCATCTTCATTGCGCCGCTGGTTGGCTTCCTGATGGCCTTCATTATTTCGCTTTGGTTCCTGTACTCATTCCGAAAAGGGTTCCTGCCGCGCTTCATCTCCGTTGCGGTCATTCTTCTGGTCGGGTGGTTCCTCTATAGCACGCTCGAGTTCGATCGTGCGACACTGGCCAAGAACACGCATTACGAATCGTATACGGCCCAGGTCATCTTTTATTCAAAGAACTTCAAGTGGATCCTGCTGGCGTTTATCCTCACCATCATGGCCATGTTCACATTCTGGCTGAACCGCCTCAATGCGCATAAGGGCACCATTTGGTTCAAGCGCCTGCAGCTTGTTTCGTCCGCGGCCTTCAGCATCGGGCATGGAGGCAACGATGCGCAGAAGGTCATGGGTATTATCATGGCAGCGCTCGTGGCATACGACCCGGTTCACTACCACCTCGACAAGATGGTATTCTGGGTGCCCCTGGCCTGCTACTCGGCCATTGCTCTCGGCACGATGAGCGGCGGCTGGAAGATCATCAAGACCATGGGTACGCGGATCACGAAAGTGACGCCGTTCGAAGGTGTGGCGGCGGAAACGGCGGGCGCCATCACGCTGTTCGTAACCGAAGCGCTCAAGATCCCCGTGAGCACAACGCATACGATCACAGGGTCGATCATCGGCGTGGGCGCAACCAAGCGTCTCTCGGCCGTACGGTGGGGCGTTACGATCAACCTGCTGTGGGCCTGGGTACTGACCATTCCGGTGAGCGCGCTGCTGGCGGCCGGGGTTTATTTCATCGTCAAGCTTTTCATCTAAACTTCAGCGGGAATTCCCGAGTTTTGCAGCTCTTAATCTGCGAAACATGGCAAAAATCCTGGTCACAGGCGGGTGCGGCTATATCGGCTCCCATACGATCGTTGACCTCATCGAGAACGGCTACGACGTGATCTGCGTTGATAACAACGCGCGCTCCAACCCCGGCATTCTCGATGGTGTTCAAAAGATCACGGGAAGGTCGGTCAAGAACTACAAGGTCGACCTCTGCAGCTACGACGATACGTTCGCGATCTTCCAGGAGAATACGGACATCAAGGGCATCATTCATTTCGCCGCGTACAAGGCCGTTGGCGAATCGGTGGAGAAGCCGCTGATGTATTACGAGAACAATATGTCCTCCCTGATCAACCTGCTCAAGTGCGTGCAGGAGTTTTCGATCCCATGGTTCGTCTTCTCATCGTCCTGCACCGTCTATGGCAACCCCGACAACAGCCTGGTGACGGAAGAAACACCACAGAAGCCCGCAGAGTCGCCTTACGGCGCGACCAAGCAGATGGGCGAGCGGATCCTGACGGACTTCCAGCTGAAGTCGGCCGCAACCAGGTGCATTCTGCTGCGCTATTTCAACCCTGTTGGCGCACATCCCTCGATCCTCATTGGCGAGCTGCCGATCGGCAAGCCACAGAACCTCGTGCCGGCGATTACGCAAACTGCCATTGGCAAGCTGCCGCGCATGACGGTGTTTGGAACGGATTACGACACGCGCGATGGCAGCTGCGTTCGTGACTTCATTCACGTATCCGATATTGCGCATGCGCATACTCTTGCGATCCGGTCTTTGGAAAGCGGCCACCAGGAGGCCGGCACCGAGATCTTCAACCTGGGTACCGGCAATGGGGTGACGGTTCTGGAAGCCATCAAGGCCTTTGAAAAGGTCAGTGGCCAGAAGCTCAATTACGATCTCGGGCCCCGCCGCGCGGGTGATGTGGTGGCGATCTATGCCAATAACGACAAGGCGCGGCAGTCGCTCGGCTGGGACCCGCGCTTCGGCATTGACGACATGATGCGGACGGCCTGGGAATGGGAGCAAAAGCTCAAGGCGGACAGCCAGCTGTTTGCGTCGGCGCCACCGCAGCTGAACTAGTTGGTGAGCGGTGAGTTGTGAATCGTGAATGGTCACATGAAGTAGCTGATGCTAGGCGTGCGGGAATGCAAGACAGCTGCGAAAATTAAGCTGCCGCTCCACTCACCATTGACCACTCACCACTGACAATCCCTATTTTTGCCGCATGTTAAAAGACATTCAATCCACTGGAAAGAAAGACACGCGCAGCGGCTTCGGTGATGGCATCGTTGAGGTGGCGCGGCGGAACAAGGATGTGGTCGCGCTGACAGCCGACCTCGCCGGCTCCCTCAAGCTGCAGCAATTCATCAAGGAGTTTCCCGAGCGCTTTATCCAGGTTGGTATAGCCGAGGCCAATATGATCGGCATTGCGGCCGGGCTGACCATCGGCGGCAAGATCCCCTACACCACCACGTTCGCCAATTTCTCTACAGGCCGCGTCTATGACCAGATCCGCCAGAGCGTTGCGTACAGTGGAAAGAATGTCAAGATCTGCGCATCGCATGCCGGCGTAACGCTCGGCGAAGATGGCGCCACCCACCAGATTCTCGAAGACATCGGCCTGATGAAAATGCTGCCGGGCATGACCGTCATCGTACCATGCGACTATAACCAGACAAAGGCGGCAACGATCGCCATTGCCGACTATGAAGGGCCGGTCTACCTGCGCTTCGGCCGGCCGAGCTGGCCCATCTTCACGAAGGAAGAAGACTTCGTGATCGGCAAGGCCCAGCAGCTGTCGGAAGGAACCGATATCTCGATCTTTGCCTGCGGGCACCTGGTGTGGAACGCGATCCAGGCCGGCATCGCGCTTGAAGAGAAAGGCTTCAGCGTCGAGGTCATCAACATCCACACCATCAAGCCGCTCGACGAGGAAGCGATCCTTGCCTCCATTCGGAAGACCGGCTGCGCCGTCACGGCGGAAGAGCACAATGTCATTGGCGGACTTGGCGATGCGGTGTCGCAGGTAGCGGCCCGTCACCATCCCGTTCCGATGGAGTTCATTGGAACACAGGATACGTTCGGAGAGAGCGGAACGCCCGACCAGCTCCTGAAGAAATACCACCTGGACATCCCGGATATCGTGGCGGCTGCAGAGCGCGCGATGCAACGGAAGTGAGTGGTGAGTGGTGAGTAGGTCGATCAGAGTGCTGTCCGTCATGGCGAGGAACGAAGCCATCTCCTGCCCCTCCAGGCTGTCATGCTGACGTATGTCAGCGCTTATCCCTTACAAGTGCAACCTAAAACCGGCATTCGGTACCGAAACCGCCGTTTCACCCAAAGCGCGCAAAGAGGCAAAGAAGAGCAAAGGCTGTTCCTTTGTGCTTCTTCGCGCCCTTCCTTCCTTTGTGGTTCAAATTCATCACAAAGCCGCCTTCAGGCCATATCTTATCCATATAGTCCCCGTATCTTACCCATACTTCTTCCATATGTTACTCATATATAACCCATAGTTTACCCATACCACACCCATATCTAACCCATACCTAACGCATAGTTACTGCGTGCTTTTTTCGGGCAAAAAGAAGAAGATGAGCCCTAAACGGCTGTTCCTTTGTGCTCCTTCCCGCCTCCCAGTCTTCGCTGCCAGCCCCGGAGGTGCCGGAGATGGCTTCCTTCCTCGCCATGACGGACAGCACTGGAATC
>JAQBNP010000293.1 GCA_028288515.1 Flaviaestuariibacter sp.
TTAACAAGCGTAAAGCGGACCTTACTTCACCACTACTCCCACTCACCTTGCATAGTGTCAGCGTTCAGATCCCACTAACCTTCGTCCATCCTTCGTTGAACCTCCGTGGATGGTTCATTACTGCCTATTAAATTAGGGGAGAAAAAGGACGGCGAAAGAGCAGGAAAAGTAAGGGACGCAGCGCTTCGGAAAAGATACGAATGGGGAGGAGGCATTTCCAAATAAACATCTCCAATCGAATCCATTAATCAACCATTCAACCCAAACCTACCCCGCATTTTCCCGTAACTTGTGCGCCATATTGCGGATTTATGAAGAAGAACCTCCTTGCCATTTTCACCACCGTTGTACTTGCCACTGCCGCCACAGCGCAGGTGCCCACCAAAGCCGCCAAGCATTGGGTGGACAGCGTTTTCAAAAAACTCAACCGCGAAGGAAAAATCGCGCAGCTGATGGTTATCCGGGCACATAGCAACCTCGGCCCTGAGCATGTAGCCAGCGTGATGGATCAAATCCAGAAATATAATGTCGGTGGACTTGTTTTCTTCCAGGGCGGACCCGTGCGGCAGGCAATGCTTACGAACCAATACCAGGCAGCTGCTAAAACACCGCTGCTTGTTACCATCGACGGCGAATGGGGGCTCGGCATGCGCCTTGATTCTGTTATCAAATATCCTTACCAGCTCACGCTGGGAGCATTGACCGACGATAAGATTGTGTATGATATGGGCATTGCCGTGGGCAGGCAAATGAAGCGCATTGGCGTGCATGTCAATTATGCGCCGGTGGTGGATGTAAACAACAACCCCAATAACCCGGTCATTGGTTACCGCTCCTTTGGGGAAGACAAATACAAAGTAGCCCGCTTCGGCGTGGCCTATATGAAAGGCATGCAGGATGCGGGAATCATGGCCTGCGCCAAGCACTTCCCCGGCCATGGCGATACGGATGTAGATTCGCACCTTGACCTGCCGGTCATCTCTAAGAGCAGGGCGCAATTGGATTCGTTGGAGCTCTATCCATTTAAGCAATTGTTCAAGGCAGGTGTTGGTAGCGTGATGATCGCACACTTGTCGATCCCTTCTATTGATACGACCACGCACTTGCCTACTTCTTTATCCAAACATAATGTGACCGGCCTGCTACGTGATGAGCTGGATTATAACGGGCTCACTTTCACCGATGCCCTTGAAATGAAAGGCGTGGCCAAATACTATCCGGCCGGAGAAGCGGCGGTGCAAGCGCTGATTGCTGGAAATGATCTTTTATGTCTTCCGGAAAATGTGCCTGCCGCCATCGACGCCATCAAAGGCGCCATCAAAAAGAAGCGCTTAAAGAAAAAGGAGATCGACGCCAAGGTGCATAAAGTGCTCTATGCAAAGTATGATCTCGGGCTGAACCTGCCGCAGATAGTTGATACCACGCATCTTTTAGCCGACCTGAACGCTTCCACCGATTCGATCCGTGCCGCCGTAGCCCGCAACATTGTTACCGTGCTGCGCAATGATGCCTCTGTGCTACCAATGGCATCTAACCGGAAGGTAGCTTATGTAGGCATCGGGGCAACGTCAGCAACGGTATTTGGCAAACGCCTGAGCCGTGATTTTAGCGCTGATGTTTATACCCTTGGTTCTAAAGAAGACAGTACAAGAGCGGCAAGCTTACTCCAACAAATCACTGATGCGAAGTACGATGCAATAGTGATCGGCATTCACGATTACAGCCTGCGTCCCGCTAACAATTATGGCATCAGCAATGCTGCCCTATCCTTATGGAATGGATTGCAAAGCAGCAAGCCAGTCACCGTAGTATTCGGTAATGTCTATGCCGCTAAAAACTTCTGCAATGCACAAACCTTAGTGGCTTTGTATGGCGATGATTCTGTTTATCACGAAGCAGCTGCCGACTTCCTTGCCGGACGCATTCAAGCCCGTGGCAAATTGCCCGTCACCGTTTGTGATATTCCGTATGGCACCGGGCTTTCGGTCAATCGTTTTGCGCCAGTGGGTTTCTCTCCTGCCTGGTTGCAAATCGATAGCATCGTGAACGATGGCTTGGCAAAGAAAGCGTATCCCGGTGCAGTAGTCATTGCCGTGCAAGGTGGCGAGATAAAGTACCACCGCGCCTTTGGTAATGTTGGGTTTGAGCCTGACTCGAAGCCCGTAAATCTTGAAAGCTTGTACGACCTGGCATCCGTTACAAAGATCTCCGCTACTACGGTGTCGGTAATGAAGCTGTATGATGAAGGCAAGATCGAGCTGGACAAAACCCTGGGTGATTACCTGCCGGTGACCCGCGGCACCGACAAAGCGGGACTAAAAATACGAGAGGTGTTGCTGCACCAGGCAGGCTTGAACCCGTATATCTCTTTCTATTCCGAAACCGTAGATAAAGAAACCAAAAAGCCCTCGCCGCGTTACTACAGCACGCAAATGGATTCGGTCTTTACCATTCCCGTGGCCCGCGATGTATGGCTGCGCCGCGACTGGAACGACAGCATGATGCAGCGCATCATGAACAGCAAGCTAACGGAACATGGCAAGTATGTCTATAGCGATAACGACTTTATTCTACTGGGTAAGATCGTGGAGCAATTGAGCGGTAAAACGCTGGATCAATATACTTACCAGAATTTCTATCGTCCGTTGGGTATGGCTACTACCGGCTTCAAGCCCTGGCAGCGCTATGGGCTGGAAAGGGTAGTGCCTACCGAGCGGGATACTTATTTCCGCCAGCAATTGCTGCAAGGCTATGTGCACGATGAAGGAGCCGCTATGTTTGGTGGCGTTTCTGGTCATGCAGGCTTGTTCTCCAACGCCTATGACCTTTCTATCCTTTACCAGATGCTGCTTAATGGTGGAGAGTTCAATGGCGAACGTTATATCAAGCCAGAAACGGTAAAGCTGTTTACAGCTTATAACAGCGATATCAGTCGCCGCGGCTTGGGCTTTGACAAACCAGAGAAGGACAATGAGAAGCGCAAAGAGCCTTATCCGTCA
>JAQBNP010000072.1 GCA_028288515.1 Flaviaestuariibacter sp.
AGCGGAACAGTCTGGAACGACCTGAACAACAGTGCCAACGGGACATTCACGTCGATCTATACGTCCGGTGAAACACCCTATTCCGGCGCGACGCCTTATTTCGTGTACCTCGCCGACGGCACGGGCACTATCCTCGATTCAGCAGCGGTCATCACGTCTGGTACCGATAAAGGAACCTATATCCTCAAGAATGTAACAGGCAGCTCATCAGGCCTCAGCCTCTACCTGTCGACCACAAGCCTTGCCATTGGCTCGGCGGTTTCGGGATTGTCCCTGGCAGCGCCAACAAGCTATATCCTGACAAGCCCTGCGACGCGCTCGGGACTAAGCACATCTTCCTCTGACCAGTCGGCGCTCGACTTTGGCGTGCAGCTGTTCTCGGTTTCCGGCACGATCTATAATGACGTCAATGGAACGAAGAACAGCCTGATAGACGGTACGGTCATCCCGTCATCCGTCAGCAGTACACAGCTCTATGTGAACCTCGTAAATGCGACCAACACGACGGTGCTTGCCTCGGCAGCGGTGTCGGCAACCGGCACATACGTGATCAGCTCAGGCCTCGTTTCCGGCACTTCCTATAACCTCGTCCTGACCACCGCGGCGGTCACGATCGGTGCGGCGCTGCCCGCGGGCTGGGTGAATACCGCCGAGGGCAATACCGGCACCGGCGACGCAACGGCGAACGGCCTTTATAATTTTACGATGACGTCATCGGCCCTGTCCGGCGTCAACTTCGGCATCGATGCAACGCCTACCGCAACAAGCGTGGCGGTCACACCATCGGTAACGAACCCCGGCGGCACATCAACGATCACCGTACCGTCGTCCACATTTGCTGGCACCGACGCGACAGATCTTTCAAGTACGGGCAGCATCAGTGCCATCCACCTGACAGCCATGCCAGCGAACGTTACCAGCATTACAGTGACGGCTTCAACGACATTCGGCGGCACAGCAACGCTGGTCACGTACGGCACAGGCTTCACGGCATTCCCGACAGGAACAGGACTGTTTATCGCGACGGCAACCAACGGCAACACCAGCACAACCTTCCTGGCAGACCCTGCCAACGGCGCTGTCACACTCAGCTTCTCCTACACGGCGGTTGATGCCGCAGGCAAAGAATCGGCCGGCGCAACATCGACCATCCAGATGACCGACCTCGCGATCTCAGGCACAGTGTACGATGACGTAAACGGAGCGCAGAACAATCTTGTCGATGGGGCGGTGGTTGCATCATCACTGAGCGGAACACCTGTTTACATAAACCTCCTGGACGCAGCCGGAACGACGCTTCTTGCCTCATCGGCAGTGGGTTCCGATGGAACCTATTCCTTCGGAACGGCAAGCGGCGTTGCTCAGAATACGAGCTACAAGCTTATCCTGACGACTGGCGCAGCTTCCCTGACTGCAGGCCTCCCGGCAAACTGGACCAACACGGCTGAAGGAAACGCGACCACGGGCGACGGCAGCGTCAATGGATCAACCGATATCTCGGTGACAACAAGCGTGTGTTCGGCAGTGAATTTCGGAGTGGATTACGTACCGACTGCAAACGACAAGACCGCAATCGCAGTCCCCAATCCGAACGGAAGCGCGACGGCCAATGTCGTGGGCACCAACTTCTCGGGCGCAGATGGCGACATCAGTGGTGGCGGCATCAGCTATATACATATTACGTCGTTTCCTACGAATGCGGACGGGATCACCGTTGCCGGCGCGACGAGCTTTGGCGGCGCCGTATCCACCATCGCGTATACATCGCTGACCTTCCCGGCAGGCGGTGTTTACGTGCCGACAACAAGCAGCAGCACGGGCGAGGTCTCGGGCACTGCCGTTGCGATCGACCCGCCAAATGGCGCTGTTACATCCGTCATCTCCTTCAAGACGGTGGATGCCGCCGGCAAAGAGACGGCAACTGCGAAGAGTGTCAGCGTTCCGTTCACCAATGGAAGCGTCCTTCCGCTGCGTCTTCTTTCGTTCAATGCCCGGCAGTCCAGCACGGCACAAGCCCTGCTGACCTGGACAACCGCGAGTGAAGTGAATACATCCTCGTTCGTGATCGAGCAGCGACTCGAAAGCGGCGTGTTCGAGACCGCCGGTACCGTTGCGGCTTCGGGGCAGGGCACTGGCGACTACCGGTTCACAACCGCGATGCTGGCGCCGGGTCTTTATTCGTTCCGGTTGAAGATGGTCGATCGTGACGGCCGCTTCACGTATTCGGATGTGAAGCCGGTACGCATCGGCGCGGCGGTGGAAACGCTGACGCTCATGCCGAACCCCGTGCAAAGCGGAACTGTTCGCGTTCGCTGGAGCAACTCCAGTGGGAAAGCAGCGGTTCGCGTGGTGGATGGCGCGGGCAGGGTGGTGTATACAGTAGCGGTCGTTGGCGATTCGCTGGAGATCCGGACCAGAGGCTGGGCTGCCGGTACCTACCAGGTTGTGGTCGGCTCGGCTGCCGGGGTGCAGACAGCTGCCCTGGTTGTTCAATAAAAGCAAGGATTGATTGATCAAAAGCCCGGGACCGCCCGGGCTTTTTTCGGCCCATAAAAAATATTTCTGCAAATAAATTAGTTTATACCATAAACTAGTCTACTTTTGACAAACAAACACTGTTATGAGACGCTTATTCGTTTTTGTCATCCTGTTTCTTCTCTCTGTTCCCGTCATCGCCCAGCGTATTGCCGGGTTTGTGAAAGACACCAAAGGCGTCGGGGTTCCGGGCGCCAGCGTGGCGGTCAAGGGCAGCTACGATGGCGGCACGTCGGACTCGACCGGCCGCTTTTCATTCACCACCTCCGAGAAAGGAGCGATCGTTGTGGTCGTGTCGGCCATCGGGTACAAGACTGTTGAGGCGTCCGTTCCAGCAGGGCAGGCAGGCGGTCTTTCGATCACGCTAAAAGAAGAGATCACCGAGTTGAAGGCCGTTGTGATCAGCGCCGGTTCCTTTGAGGCAAGCGACAAGAAAAAGGCCACTGTGCTGAGCCCGATCGACATCGTTACCACGGCGAGCGCCAATGCCGACGTCACGGGGGCGGTCAAGACATTGCCGGGTGCACAGCAGGTGGGAGAGAGCGAAGGCCTGTTTGTCCGCGGTGGCACTGCCCAGGAAACAAAGACCTATATCGACGGCACGCTCGTCAACAATTTCTTTTACAGCAGCGTGCCGGGCATTGCACAGAGGGGACGCTTTTCGCCATTCATTTTCAAGGGCACGGTGTTTAGCGCGGGTGGCTACTCGGCGCTCTATGGGCAGGCGCTTTCGTCCGCTCTCATTCTCGAGTCGATCGACCTTCCGGAGATGAGCTCAGGCAGCGCCGGCATCTCTGTGATCGGCGTCAATGGCGGCTACCAGAAGCTGGCGCGAAACAAGCGCTCCTCATGGGGCGTGAGCTATGGCTATACGAACCTGGCCCTCGCTTTTGCTCTCCTGAAGCAGATCCCCGAATACCCGCAGGTGCCGGCATACCATACCGGCGATGCTAATTTTCGCATCAAGACATCGGGCACAGGCATGCTGAAGTACTATGGCTATTTCAGCCAGAATGTTCTCGGTCTTCGCCGCCCCAGCATTGACACGCCCGGATATAAGGACGCTTTCAAGTTGAAGAATTTCAATATGTACCACAATGTTTCCTACAAGGAAACCATTGGCCGCTGGAAGCTCGCGGCCGGCCTCTCTTTCGCAACCAGTGCGGATGATGTCAAAGGGGATCTTGTCGATGCCAACAACAAGACCGTGTCACTTGCCGGCATGGAGGATAAATCATTCAGCTATGATGCGGACGGCCAGTACGTCAATGCAAAGCTTGTCCTCGATTATCGGCTGAAAGGACTCAGCGCCGTTCGCTTCGGAAGCGAGTATAACTACAGCCGCGACCAGAATAAGTTTCGCCGTTACACCGGCGTTGTCTATCCATCGACGGTCGCCGAGCACCTGACCTCCCTGTTTGGCGAGGCGGATGTGTATGTGACCAATAACCTCGCGGCGAAAGTGGGCGGCCGCCTGGAGCACTCCGCTATTCTTGAAAAGGTGAACGTGGCGCCACGCCTTTCACTTGCGTACAAGACAGGTGCGGAGAGCCAGGCATCGGTGGCCTATGGTATCTTTTACCAGGACCCCGAGCGGCGCTATTTCCCTGCGCAGAATGGACTCGATTTCGCGAAGGCGACGCACTATATCGCCCAGTTCCAAAAAACAAACGCGAAGCAAACGCTTCGTACCGAGATCTTTTACAAGCGCTACCAGCACCTCGTGAAGACCGCCGAAACATTCGGGCAGACAACGGCCACCGGCAGCACAGGCTATGGTGACGCGCAAGGTTTCGAGGTGTTCTGGCGTGACAAGGCAACGATCAAGAATTTCGACTACTGGATCTCGTATTCCTACCTGGATACCAAGCGCGATTACCTGAACTTCCCCACTGCCATCGAGCCAAGTTTCGCAGCACGCCACACGGCCAGCCTGGTGATGAAGAAGTTTGTGTCGTCGATGCAGACGCAGTTCAACGCATCGTATACGTATGCGACCGGCCGGCCCTACTACAATATCCGCTACGATGGCAGCAAGTACGCCATTTACGACCAGGGGCGCACGAAGGACTACAACAGTATGAGCATCTCGGTAAACTATCTCCCGAACCTGTTCAAGAAGAATGCAGGCGCTGGCCGCTACTCGGTGATCGTCTTTTCGGTGACCAACGTCATGGGGGCAGACAATGTGTATGGCTATAATTACTCGTCGAATGGGATCCGGAAAGTAGCGATCGTGCCGCCCAGCAAGACCTTTGTATTCCTCGGGGCCTTCATAAATTTCGGTCTGGACCGTCGCGAGGACGTCATCAACTCGAACCTGTAACCTGACAGCAACCAGTCAACATTCATCATAAAAATCGAAGACATGTACGATTATCAACGAACTCCAGAAGGAAAGGACCCCCAAGCCTGGCAGCTTGCCATCCGCCGCGCCGCTTTCCGCCGCCATTTCACGACCTATGTGCTCGTCAACATTCTCCTGTGGGCCATCTGGCTTTTGTCGGGAGGCCGTACAGAGCACCATGGCTTTCCCTGGCCGGTCTGGCCGACCCTTGGCTGGGGCATTGGCATCGCGTCACACTATGCGAGCGCCTATCTCCACAGCGGCCCCGGCGCTGTTGAAAAAGAATACGACAAGATCACACGAACAAATACAAACAACTAAAACACACGATCATGAAAACAATCCTTCTTTCCTGCGCTTTTCTCCTGGCCACCAGTATCGCTTTCGCTCAAAGTGAAAAATATATGAGCACCATGGCCGCCAAGGTCGTTGCCGTCGATACGACATTCTCTCCTGCCGGCCTGGTCGAGCTTTCCAACAGCTTCGAGCGCATTGCCGATGTTGAGAAAACGCAGTGGCTTCCGTACTACTACGCCGCTCTCACGGAGATCAACAGTGGCTATATGCAAGCCAAGGGTGCCGACATCATGTCGGGCAAGATGGCGGTCATCTTCGACCCGATCGCCGACCGCGCCGAAGCCCTTCTCAACAAAGCGGAAGCGCTCAGCAAAGACAACTCCGAGATCTGGACGGTGAAAAAAATGATTACGTCCCTCCGCATGATGGGCAACCCGATGCAGCGTTATAAGATGATGGAGCAGGCCACCGACGAGCTGGAAACTGCGCGCAAGCTCAATCCTGAAAACCCACGCGTGTATATGCTGTTGGGCCAGGATAAGTTTACCACGCCCGAGCAGTTTGGCGGGAGCAAGGAAGAAGCGGCAAAACTGTTCGCTCTGGCAATCGAAAAGTTCAAGGCGGCCAAACCAGAGAGCGCCATTGCGCCACGGTGGGGACGCGGAACCGTCGAGTACTTCATGAAGGCCGCGGACAAGCAGTAAGCGTTCCCGCTTCTGTTCTATCTTGAGCCCGTTATCAACCCGGCCGGCGCAAACCGGCCGGGTTCTCAAACACAGTTTTATGGAAGAAAGCTTTTCACCACAGGACAGTCTTCGCCTGATCCAATCCATGATCGTCAAGACAAGGAGCAGCATCAGCGAGGATCGCTTCTATTTCCTGCTTTGGGGCTGGGTGTCCTTCGCTGCGATCGTCACGCAATTCATTCTCAAGGCGATCATCGGCTACCCTCGTCACTACCTTGTATGGCTGGTGGTCATTCCCGCCGTTATCGTCACGATCATCCACTCGTCGCGACGCGGGGGCAACCGGTCCGTGTCAACGTATATCGGGTCGAGCATGGCGTCGCTGTGGACGGGCATCGGCATCTCGTTCTTCATCCTGAGCCTCATTGTGAGCCGCCTTCCGAATGGCTGGCTGGACGCATGGCCTTTCTTCATCCTGTTTTATGGGCTGGGTACTTATATATCGGGGCGCATCCTGCAATTCAGGCCGCTGGTGATCGGCGGCATGATCAACTGGGCCCTTGCTATCGCGAGCATCTATGTCGCATATGACTACCAGTTGCTGCTCGCCGCCGCGGCCATTCTCACGTCGTATATCATTCCCGGCCACCTGCTGAAACGCGCCGCTAATTAATTCGTCATGGAAGAAAGTCAATTTACGCATACGGACAGCCTGCGTCTCATTGAGCAGATGATCCACACAGCAAAGCGCGAGCAGAAGGACGATGGGAAAGCCTGGATCCTTTGGGGCTGGCTGCTTTTCCTGGCCTCTGTCTTTAGCTGGTTCAACATGCGCGCCGGCTGGCTGCAGCCATTTTTTTTCTGGAATGTATTCGGCGTCCTGTCGCTCGTGCTTCTCGCCTGGGGCATCGTGCGCCGGTTTTTCGGCGGCCGTGCGCCGGTGGTCAAGACCTACACCCGCGACCTGTACGAGAAGCTGAACACCGGGTTCTTCATCTCCCTCATGCTGATCATCGTGTCGATGAATGTCGGTGTGCACCCGCGCTACGGATTCGCGCTGCTGCTGGGGCTTTACGGCTTCTGGATCCTGATCTATGGCGCCGTGCTGAATTTCAAACCCTCGCTAATCGGCGCCTATATTACCTGGGCCGCGGCATTCGTTTCTCTCTTCGCCACGAACCTGGAGCATACGATGTTGTTGCATGCCCTTGCCGTCCTGTGCGGGTACATCATTCCCGGCCACATGGCCAACAACGAATTCAATAAAGAAAAACGCTAAGGCCAACACGTGTTCAAAGACCTCGACCCCATATTGCATTCACAGCTCCGGCTCGCCGTCATGTCGCTTCTTATTGGCGTGAAGGAAGCCGAGTTCACCTTCATCAGGGAGAAGACGTCGGCTACGGCGGGCAACCTCAGCGTACAGGTGCAGAAGCTCAAGGACGCCGGCTATATCGACGTCACAAAGCAGTTCAAGGATAATTATCCGCAGACGCTTTGCCGGATCACGCCAAAAGGTGTCGATGCGTTCGAGGCCTACGTCAAGGTCCTGCAGGAATACATTCGGAAATAGGCACACTGGCAGGCCAGGAGGCCGGATCCAAAGAATTCCTGATTTTGAATTTCTGATTTGAAAAGCCGATGGTACGCGGGTCTGCCCCTGGTGAGAGACGATTCACCCTTTCACCAGAAACATCGCCTCTTGCCCGAGCTTAGTTCACCGGTCTTACGACATCGATGATGTCGCCATCCTTATGTAGCTTCTGGATCGTTTGCTGGGTGGTGATGTGCACTTCCGGGTCGAACCCCGATTCGGATACGGTCAGCTTGTCCATGCCACTTTTGTAGACCGACATCTGCTTGTTATAAAGCAGGCTGACGCTGTCGCCGCGAACGTCGGTGACCTTGAAATACGTAAAGTTTCCCTCGAGCTTTACTTCCAGGAGGTCGCCCGGTTGCAGATGACCGATATACGACTGCGTATTCTTTGTTTTCTGCGCGTCCGAATAAGCGGAGCTGGCAATCAGGACCGCGATCAGGGCGACGCCGGCGAACATCCAAACCGGTACGCGGGTGGTGCTGCGCAATGTGTCGTAGTCTTGGCGCCAGTCTGGTGGCATCTGGTTCAGCCGAAGTACCTGCTGGCAGTGCTGGCACTGGCTAACGGCAGTCTTGCCAAGCGGAAAGAAGGGAATGAAAAAGACGTGAGCATAATTCTGGAAGACGGACATCTCGACACTATTGGTAGTGCCGCAGTGGGGGCAGGGCTGTACAAGGGTCTGTCGCGCCTGGAGTTTGCCTTTCCGGCCGTAAATGATCATGGCAGTTGTTTTCGGTTTGGACGTAATTCGGCTGCAATATATGAAATCAATCGTTATATGTCTAACGGTGCCTGCTACCGTTTTTAAGCAGGCGTGAAAAAATTTCCTGTTGAACGCAGCCCCGGCCCGGTTGCGCGAGATCGGTAAGAGCCATGGTCTTCCTGGCCCGGACGGAAGGGCGGGGGCGGACTTCACCCACCTGCGACCGTAATTTTACGCGCGATTCGCCGTATTAATACTGTTGTTTCCTATGAAAAAAGGTCCAACCTTCGATGAATCAAAACCTTCCTCTTTTTCGCTGATTGCGAATGCCTCAGCAACCTGCCGGATTCGTCCGGTATTGGAAGCTGACCATAGCTTTCCAGTTCTCATGTGTTGTCAAGGGCTCTTTTCCAGGAGCCCTTTTTTATACGGACGCTCAGTCGTCGCCGGGCGGCATTTTTTACCCGGTTTGCGATCAGCCTTTAGCTCTACCCGATCGTTTCGTCGATCCGCTCGTCTTCAACATTCTTGAGGATCTCGCCCGTGATCTTCCGCAGCGGGTTGCTGGTGCGCTCATCATACTCTTCGCGGTGGTTGATGATCGCCACGCATTCGAACACGGCTGTGGTAAAGGATGTGGCGTCTGCCAGGTTCCTGCCGGCAATGTCGAAGGCCGTGCCATGATCGGGCGACGTGCGCACGAAAGGAAGACCGGCGGTAAAGTTCACACCCTCGCCCGACGCGATCGTTTTGAAGGGGATCAGGCCCTGGTCGTGGTACATGGCGAGCACTGCATCAAATTGCAGGTACGACTGGCGTGCGAAGAAAGCGTCGGCGCTGTATGGCCCAAAGGCGAGCACGTTGTGCTGCTTGGCATCCTTGATGGCAGGCTTGATGATGGTTTCTTCTTCGTTTCCGATAAGTCCTTCGTCGCCAGCATGTGGGTTCAGGCCGAGCACGGCGACCTTGGGCCGGTCGATGCCGAAGTCGCGGCGGAGGCTTTGCGTAAGAAGCTTCATCTTGGAGATGATGGCCTGCTTAGTCAGCTGCTGCGCGACATCCTTGACCGGCAGGTGCTCGGTGACAAGCGCCACGCGGATCTGGTCTGCATAAAGCAGCATGAGCACGTCGCGCATGGCGGTTGCTTCTTTGAGAAAAGGCGTATGGCCGCTGTGGTTAAAATCGGCCGACTGGACATTCTTCTTATGGATCGGCGCGGTGACGATGCCGTGGAGATGGCCTTCCTGCACCGCTTTCACCGCTGCTTTAAGAGCAAGTACCGCGTATTTACCGCCAGCTTCCGTCAGCTCGCCCGGCTTGATCTCGACCTCGTCTTCCCAGCAGTTCACCACGTTTACCTGCTTGTGATTGAGCTGGGTAAGGTCGGTGACCACGGTCACGTTGAGGACGAGTTCGGGGATCGTCTTCTTGTAAAAGTTGATCAGCTTCTGCGACCCGAAAATGACCGGCGTGCAGCGGTCAATGAGGCGATGATCGGAGAATGTCTTGAGGATCAGCTCCATTCCGATTCCGTTAAGGTCGCCGCAGGTAATGCCGATAACAGGTTTTTGCATGGTGCAAAGGTGCGGAAAATCGGCGAGCGGCGGATGGCGGACTGGTAAGTCCGTTAGCCGGGGGGTGGCGCGACTCCCGGGCCGGCGCGTTGATTTACGGAGGGCCCAAGGCGGGGGATCGTAAAGTTCCGGCACCAGGCTCTCGTCCAGTCTGCGTATATGTACGGCCGGGTGGGAAATCCCTATCGTAAAAAAATCGCCAAGTTTTACTCTTGCCCGCGCCGGAAGAGCCCTCTACTTTTGGATCGTGTCTACCAGGTGGGATTCGCAGCAAGCGAAGAGCGCCCGGAAAGCACCCGACCCAAAAAAATCCGTTACCCGCAGACGTTGCCACGCGACCTCTCTACACTGACAGGCATGTCATGCCTGCGCCTGCGCACCTCTCTGCAGGGAATTGATTTCCGAAGGTCAAGGAGTACCATACCGGTACAGTGTTTAGAATCCAATATAAATCCGTCCCTCTATGAAAAGACTTTTACGCCTTGTGATCCTGGCCGTATTTGTTCCCAGCCTCTCGTTTGCCCAATGTCCCACGGGCTACAGCACAGCGGCCCTGAATTGGGATGCCCTGGATTTCCTGACAACGAACGGAACCTACGCATCCTACGTGACCGCATCAATGGCCGCCACCCAAAAGTTTGCCTTTGGCACGCAGACGGTCACGATCACGCACAACTTTACCGGTACCAACAATGTCGGCGAGAACACCACGAACACGGGTGAGACCAGCTCTTTCGGAGCAGGGGCCGATATCCAGTTTGCCGGCAATGGCACATTCACGGTAACGTTTCCAACGGCCGTTCAGAACGTGAAGTTCTCGATCTACGACATCGACCGGAGCCAAAGGGCGAGCATCACGGCATCCAACGGGATCATCCCCGCGACGATCAACCTGGCCACACTGGGAACAAGTATCCTGACGATCTCGAACAATAACCTCACGAACCCCCGCGTGGATGCCGCCAATACCGGCGTTGCCAACACGGCCAACACGGGCACGGTCAACGTGCTTATCGCCGGCCCGATCACGACCTTTACGGTCACGACATCCAACACCGGGTCCGACGTGAACTTCTGGATCTCCGACATCGCTGCCTGCACAAACGCATCGGCCTTTCCTACGAACTACTACGCCGTCAGCCAGCCGTTCACCGGCATGCCCGGCTATGTCATGGTATCCGGTAACAGTTCCATGTACCAGGTCAACCCGGCCACCGGCGCGGCCAAGCTGTTGTTCACCGATCCCTCCGGCAACAATATCAACTCCACTGCCTTCGATCCTGTCAACCGCATCATCTATTACACATACAGCCTCACCGGTTCGCCATCAACAGACAAGGCAGTGAAGAAATACAGCTTCTCCACGAAAACCATCAGCACTGCCATCGCCGACGTCACAACGCTGGGCATCCCGCTGTATGAAAGCGGCGTGGAATCAGGCGCCGCGGCCTTTTACAACGGCTCGCTTTACCTCGGCGTGGAAGGCTATAACACGGCCGGCGGCAACGCAACCGACCGCAAATCGATCGTCTGGCGCATCGATTTCGATGCCTCCCTCAACGCCACCGGCGCCGTGCAGGCCTACGGCACGGATGCCGACAACGGGTCCAACCTGCTTCACGACTGGAGCGATATCGGAATCAATAACGGCATCCTGTACGACTTCGACGGCGCCAGCGGCGACAACGACGTTTACCAGTTCAATATGCAAACCGGCGTCCTGTCACAGTACACGCCCACTTTTCGTCCCAGCCAGGTGGCGGTGGACTGGAATGGCAACGTTTATAATATCGACAGCACCATCACGCCATACAACGGTACCACGGGCATCACGATGGCACAACGGTTCTCCGTTGTTGCCTCACCGGCGCTGACGCCCGGAACAAGCTATGGCGATGGCGGCGAGGCCTTCCGTCCCGAAGCGGACTTCGGAGACGCCCCTGCTACGTATGACCCTGTTGCCCTGTCACCCGCCCTGCACGAGACAACGCCCACCACGCTTCGACTTGGAAATACCGTTAATGACGAGTATACCAAAAAGACAACGGCTCTGGCCGATGGCGATACGGATGACGGCATGCCCTTCGTGGCGATCGTCAACTCGAGCGGCAACTACCTTGCGAACGTCAACGTGTTCAACAATACCGGCGCCAGCGCTACGGTTTGCGCCTGGGTCGACTTCAACAAGGATGGCGTGTTCACCGCGGGCGAAGGCACGACCACGCTGGTGCCAAGCAGCGCGTCCATCCAGAACGTAGACCTGTTCTGGGCCAATCCTGTCAACAACCTGTCTCCCAATACCTACACATTTATCCGCATCCGTGTGACGTCGACTTCGAATGGTATGACAACGTCGAACCCGACCGGCTATTTCCCGAATGGAGAGGTCGAGGATTACCGCGTGCTGGTGAATTCGGCCGTGCTGCCGGTTGACCTCGTGACCTTCGAAGCCCATAAATCACATGAGTCAAAAGCTCTGTTGCAATGGACCATCGCGGACGAGCGCGCCGGTACCCTCTACGATGTGGAGAAGAGCGCAGACGGCCGCACCTGGGTCACGATCGGCCATAAGAACGCCCTCGGCGTTTCGAACCGCGTGTTCTACGATGTCGAGGATCCACAGCCCTTCATCGGTACGAACCTCTATCGCCTTCGTATTACGAAGTCCTCGCGCCTCGTGGTCTACAGCCCCATCCGAACCCTCGTCTTTGACGGCAATGTACAGTTGAAGATCGCACCCAACCCGGTGCGCGCCAACACGGCCGTCATGGTCGAAGCGCTGATCAAAGGCTCGGCGACGATCCGCATTTTAGACCTGTCCGGGCGCACCCTGTGCAACCAGACAGTATCCCTGAGCGCGGGTTCCAACCGCATCCCGCTCCCGCTCGCCGGCAGCCTTCCCGCAGGAGTCTACCAGGCCGATGTGTGGGTCGGAAGCCAGCGCTTCACGCAGCGCCTGACCGTCAGCAGATAATCATTCAACCAATACCTGAATCCAATACCACCGTTTATGAAACAAGCCACGAGATTCGTCTCATGCCTTCTCCTCCTGCTTTTCCCCCTGATGGGCTTCACCCAGGACAAGTATACCAAGGTCAGGATACCTGTTCCAACCGCAACCGTCCGCCAGTTCATGACCGACCACCTGGCGCTCGACCACTTTGAGTCAAAAGGCAAGGTCCTGGAAGTTGTCCTGAACCAGGACGAGCTCCAGGTCCTGAAAAGCTCCGGTTACAGATACGAGGTTCTGATCGACGACGTGGTGGCGTACACCACCGAGCTGAATCGCCGCGAAGGCGGTGGTGGTGCCTCGGCCCGCGCGCCCTTTGCTTACGATTGCGGAACGTCCGCATCCATCTTCCAGACACCAGCGTCCTTCGGCACGGGGGGCTCTCTTCGCCTTGGCGCTGCCAGTGGAACCGGGTATTTCAAATACTCAGAGATGGTCACGAAGATGCAGGCGCTTGCTGCTGCGTACCCATCCATCGTGAGCGTCTACAGCATCGGCCTCTCGGAGCAGGGACAGACCATCTACGGTGTCAAGATCTCTGACAACGTTGCCACCGATGAGTCCGAGCCGGAGGTCCTCTTCACCGGCCTCCAGCACGCGCGTGAAGCCATCGGAGGCACGAGCCTGATCTTCTTCATGCAATATGTTGCGGAAAACTATGCTGCCGGCGATGATAACATGGAGAACCTCGTGAACAACCGCGAGATCTTCATCATCCCCTGCCTGAACCCCGATGGGTACGCCTATAACTATAGTGGCGCCAGCTCATCGTACCCGACAACGGGCGGCGGCTTATGGCGCAAGAACCGGCGCCTGATCAGCGGCTCCACGTACGGCGTGGACATCAACCGCAACTATGGCATCGATTGGGGCAACTGCAGCGGCGCAACCACCAGCTGCGGCTCGAACGTGTCCTCGGACGATACCTACTACGGCCCAAGCGCATTCTCTGAAAAAGAGACCAAGGCCCTGCGTGATTTCGTTTACGCGCACCACTTCATTGCTGCCATCGACCAGCACTGCTACGGACCTTATTTCTCCCTCCCGTTCGGTCGACCTTCCCTCCATACGCTCAGTACGGATGACGAGAATTTCTACAGCTACGTTCCCGCCCTGATGGGCAAGTACAATTGCCACCGTGCCGGAAACAGCCCGGAAACCGTGGCTTACGAAGTGGCCGGCGGCATCAAGGACTGGCTGCTGATGGGAGACATTGGCGTCGGAACGAAAGGCAAGATCTACGGCATGACAGGCGAGGCTGGCGGTGGCGCCTTCTGGGCCCCGATCTCGCAGATCCTGACACTGTGCAAGCAGAACTGCTTTCAAAACCTGCAGCTCGCCTATGCTGCAGGCTCTTATTTCAACATCGAGGACCAGAATGATATCGCAGTTACCGGGGAGGGATCATTTTCGTTCCTGCTGCGTAACGTAGGGCTCAAGACAAGCCCGGTGACGGTGACCCTGTTGCCGATCGAGGGACTGAAGACAGTCGGTTCTGCCGTGACAACAACCATCGCTACATATTACGGTACCTATACGGGATCGATTCCATTCACGCTCACAAACAATGTACGCGACGGGCAGCGGATCCGCTATGCATGGAAGGTGGAATCGGACGGCATCATTTCCTATGATACCGTCGTGAAGATCTATAACCCCGTCACGCTCCTGAGCGACGATATGGAAGGCAGCTTCACCACCAACTGGACCACGACGAGTAACGTGAATACCACGGCCGGCAAATGGGCGTTCACCACCACGGCGGCTTACCAGGGAACACATTCCCTGACCGAGTCGCCGAGCGGGAACTACACCACAAGCACGACACGTACGGTTCAATACAAATCAACTCTCAACCTCTCCGACGCGCAGCATGCCTACCTGAGCTTTTGGGTGAAGCACCGCGCAGAGAACTGCAACGACAAGCTGCAGGTCCAGGTGTCTGTTGATGGAACGAATTTCACCGCTGTTTGCGGCACGCAGACCGTCGCTGAAAATTCCGGCACACTCGCCGGCGTTCCGGCCCTGACCGGCATCCGCGAGGACTGGACACGCGTGATCTACGACCTGACCGGTTACAACGGCAACCCTGCCGTCTATCTACGGTTCCAGTTCACGTCCGACGCCGACGGCGGATCCTTTGCCTACGAGCTCGATGACGGATTCTATATCGATAATGTCAAGGTGGTCAAGACCGCTCTGACGGGCTCCGTTCTTGGCGTCAAGTTCGTCAACGTTGCAGCAAAGCTGCAGCCCGATAATACGGTTGCGGTTGATTGGGAGGCCATCACCGATGCGGACCACGACCACTTCGAAGTGGAGCGCTCGCTGAACGGGGCGGACTTTTCGGTCGTCGGCCGCGGTCCCAACCAGCCTCCGTACCGCTTCATCGACCGGGCACCAGCCAAGGGAAGCAACTATTACCGTATCCGCCAGGTCGACAAGAATGGGCGCATCAGCTATAGTCGCATTGTCGTCGTCGAGCTATCGCATCGCATCCAGCTCAGCGTCTTCCCCAACCCGGTCCGCGACCGACTGTCCGTGAATGTCGTATCCACCGACGGCGCTCCCCTCCAGCTCGAAGTGAGCGATGTGACCGGGCGGATCATGTACACGCGCAACCAAATGGCGGTACGGGGCTCGACCAATATCACAGTCCCGGCCGTGGGCTGGCAGGCAGGTGTCTACGTGCTGCGGGTACGCGCCGAAGACGGCTCTTTGCTGAGTTCGCATCGCATCGTAAAACTTTAAAAGCAATTCCCGCCACACAGGCGGGAATTGTTTTTCGCTCTTTGATCCGCCCGTACTTTGCATCCATGTACACGCTCAAAAAATCGCTGGGGCAACACTTCCTGAAAGACGAGTCCGTCTGCCGGAAGATCGTTGATGCGCTGGCGGAGCAACCGTTCACCAACCTGCTCGAGGTAGGCCCCGGCGGTGGCGCCCTGACGAAATACCTGGTGGAGATACCCGGCATCGACTTCAGGGCGGTAGAGGTAGACGATGAGAAAGTGGCCTACCTGGAAAAGACCTACCCGACCCTGGTTGGAAAGCTGATCCACCGCAGTTTCCTGGAGATCGGGCAGCCGTTTGACGAGCCGTTCCAGGTCGTCGGAAATTTTCCCTATAATATTTCCACGGAGATCGTATTCCGGCTGATCGAATGGCGGACGTCCGTGCAGGGCATGGTAGGTATGTTCCAGAAAGAAGTGGCGCAACGCCTTGCTGCCCGCGAAGGCAGCAAAGTGTACGGGGTCACGAGTGTGCTGACACAGGCTTTCTTTGACGTTACCTATTTGTTCGACGTGGACCCGTCGGCCTTTACGCCGCCACCGAAAGTGGTGAGTGGCGTGATCCGCTTCGTGCCGCGCGCCGAACCTCTTTCGATCGCATCGGAAAGAAAGCTCTTTGCGCTTGTCAAGGCTGCATTCGGACAGCGGAGAAAAACCCTTCGCAATGCGGTTCGCGGCCTGTTCGATCCGATCATCCTGCAGGAGGACCTGTTTGGAAAGCGGGCAGAACAACTGAGCGTTACTGATTTTGCCGCCTTAACCTTTCGAATGACATGAGAAACGTGATCGTCACCGCACCTGCGCACCCATTGCTTGCCGAGCGCCTTCGCGCCCGTGGCTATACGGTTTTGTCGGAACCCGCGATCACGTACGAGCAGCTCGAAGCAGTGATCGAAGGGGCGGAAGGGCTTGTCGTAACGACACGCCTGCGCATCGACAAAACCCTGCTTGAAAAAGCACCGAACCTGAAATGGATCGGCCGTCTCGGCAGCGGGATGGAACTGATCGATACGGTAGCTGCCGTGGAAAAAAACATCGCCTGCATTGCAACGCCCGAGGGAAACCGGAATGCGGTGGCTGAGCATACACTCGGACTTGTCCTGGGCCTGATGAACCGCATCTCCCACGCACACAACGAGGTGAAGCAGGGCAAATGGCTGCGCAATGAGAACCGCGGTACAGAGCTGCGGGGGCGGACTGTTGGCGTGATCGGCTTTGGCAACAC
The DNA here is from genome assembly GCA_028288515.1 of Flaviaestuariibacter sp. Classification (GTDB taxonomy): domain Bacteria; phylum Bacteroidota; class Bacteroidia; order Chitinophagales; family Chitinophagaceae; genus Flavisolibacter. Next base: position 16,770 of record JAQBNP010000072.1, read on the forward strand.
GGGCAGCGCATTCGCCCAACTGCTTCGTTGCTTCGACGTGACCATCCTGGCTTATGATAAATACAAGAAAGGGTTTGGCGATGCCGTGGTCCGGGAAGCGTCCATCGAGCGGATCCAGGCGGACGCCGACATCATCAGCCTGCACCTGCCGCTGACCGACGAGACCTTTCACATGGCCGGGAGCGCCTTCTTTTCAGGATTTCGCAGGAACCCTTATTTCATTACAACGTGCCGCGGGAAGGTGACAGATACCGAAGCCCTGATCGCAGCGTTGCAAAGCGGCACGCTCGCGGGTGCCGCGCTTGACGTGCTGGAAAACGAAAAGCTTGACAGGCATACCGATGCGGAGAAAGCGCAGCTCGCCTGGCTGCTCGAACAGCCGAACGTGATCGTGACACCGCATATCGCCGGCTACACATTCGAAGCGTTCAGTCGCATGTCCGAAGTACTTCTTGAAAAACTATACGCAGCCGGTTTTTTGTAAAAAGAATTTATATTTGTGTTGAAGCAACGCTTCGGTGAAAGCCGGGGCGTTGCTCTTTTTTCATTTTATCCCAAACCGAACGATCATGAGTGGTATTCAATATGTGACCAAGGAAACGCTTGAGGCGATGAAGCAGGAATTGCAGCAGCTCAAAGGCGTGGAGCGTCCGGCAGCATCGCGCGCGATCGCAGAAGCGCGGGAGAAGGGTGACTTGAAAGAGAACGCAGAATACGATGCTGCGAAGGAAGCACAGGGCTTGCTGGAAGCCAAGATCGCGCAGCTCGAAGGGCAGGTGGCCACGGCCCGCATCGTGGACGAAACCTCCATCGACACGAGCAAAGTGTCCATCCTTACCAAAGTGAAGGTGACCAACCTGGCAACAAAGAAGCAGGTGACCTACCAGATCGTCAGTGAGAAGGAAGCCGACCTGAAGCTTGGCAAGATCTCATCGACATCACCGATCGGCAAAGGATTGCTGGGCAAGGCTGTCGGGGAAGTGGCCGAAGTGCAGGCACCCGCCGGCGTGCTGAAATTCAAGGTGGAGGACATTAGCATTTAAGGGATTTCAAATTTCAGATGTCAAGAGCCAGGATGTGAGAGCAATTTTTGATTTCAGATTTCAAGATCCAGGGGTCAAAAGCAATTTCTGATTTCTGATTCTTTGATGCGGTCGGGCAGACTGACCGGAAATCTGCAATCGCCAATCTGCAATGTTTTTTCAGAATCTAAAATCGCAACTCGTAAATCCAAAATTTCCATGACTCTCTTCTCCAGGATCATTGCCGGTGAGATACCTGCCTACAAAATCGCAGAGAATGAGCGCTTCTTCGCGTTCCTCGACGTTTTCCCGCTTCGCGCCGGCCATGTGCTGGTGGTACCGAAACTCGAAGTGGATAAAATGTTTGACCTGCCGGCCGATTACCTGGCCGATATGCTGGTGTTTGCACAGCCCATCGCCAGGGCCATCGAGAAATCGTTCCCCTGCAAGCGCGTGGGGATCACGGCGATCGGCCTGGAAGTGCCTCATGCACACCTCCACCTCATTCCCATCAACTCCTCCAACGATCTCAATTTCACACAACCCAAGCTCACACTCACCGAAGAGCAGCTAAAAGATGCGCAGGGGAGGATCCTGGCGGCGATGGAAGGTTGAGAAAGCCAGGATGTCAGGATCCAGAAGCCGGGCGCAGATTTCTAATGTCTGATTTCCGATTCGTGTATGCAGTCGATCAGCTACGACACAGGCTTTCCGGAATCTGCAATCGCTAAATCTGCAATCACCAATCTAAAATCGTAAATCCAAAATTCCCATTAGCCCACCCTCCCCGGGTTATCGCTCGCGAACTTCTCCCACGAGGAAGCTGCCTTCTTCTTTGCCGCTCCTGTGGCTTTGGGGATGAGGAGACCTTCCGAAAAGAAATGGCAGACTGCGACCGACAGGGCATCGGTGGCATCGAAGTATTTGGGCTTCTCTTCGATCGACATGATCGTCTGCAGCATCTTCCACACCTGCTCCTTGTCGGCATTGCCGTTGCCCGTGATGGCCTGCTTGATGCGGCGCGGCGAATACTCGGTGACCGGCACATCGCTGTTCATGGCGGCCGCGATCGCCACGCCCTGCGCGCGTCCAAGCTTGAGCATGCTCTGTACGTTCTTGCCGAAAAAGGGCGCTTCGATGGCCATCTCGTCGGGCTTGAACTCGCGAACCAATTCCGATACTTTTTGATGGATCAGGTACAGGCGCTCGTAATTGTCCTTTTTTATCGGAAGCTTCAGAACGTCGATGGCCTTGAGAGTAATGACATCGTTCCTGACCGCGATCACGCTGTATCCCATGATGATCGTTCCCGGGTCGATGCCTAATATGATTTTGGGGTGTTTTTGCAAGGAGGGGTATTTTTACCGCGATGCGGCCCAACAAAAATATCAAAATCTTCATCAACTATTTTTTGGGTCCTGTCCTGTTTGCCTGGCTTGCCTATTCAATCTGGCGACAGGTACAAAATCAGCCGCACCTGGAGGCCTCCTGGCGCCTTGTCAGGACCGGCTTCAGCTCAGGGCAAATGGCAACGCTTGTTGCGCTCGTGCTGCTGATGGTGGCCAACTGGAGCCTGGAGGCCGTGAAGTGGCGGCAGTCTGTTTCGGTTGTTCATCCCGTTTCCTTTCTTCAATCGCTTAAGGCAGTTCTGTCGGGTGTTTCATTTTCGGTAACGATGCCGAACCGGGTCGGCGATTACCTTGGGCGTATCCTGTACCTTCCGGACGGCAAGCGGCTCAAGGTGATCTCACTTACCGTGATCGGCAGCCTGAGCCAGCTGCTCGTGACGCTGCTCGTGGGCAGCATTGGTTTCCTTGTGCTGAAGGGAAGGCTGATCGCTTCCGGGATGATTTCCGTCCTGTCCTTTCAGTTTGCCGCATTCGGCCTCCTGTTCGGCACGATCCTGTTAACGCTGTTTTATTTCAACCTGGGTTTTGTGGAGGCTCTCCTGGAACGCTGGTTTGCGCGAAGCCGCTGGCTCTACCTGGTGGAGGCGATCCGGTCGTTCGGGATGCAACGCCTTGGGAGTTTATTGCTTCTTTCGGGTGCCCGGTACGCCGTATTCATCAGCCAGTACATTTTGGCTTTTCATTTATTTCGGGTTGATGTATCATTGTTGAATGCGGTTTGGGTCCTGAGCCTTGTGTTCCTGGCGCTGGCCGTGATCCCCAGCATCGTGCTGCTGGAGGTCGGGATCCGGGGGCAGGTGAGCCTCCAGCTTGTCGGTTTGTTCACCGCCAACAGTCTCGGCATCCTGCTCACATCGGTGACGATCTGGGCGATCAACCTGATGATCCCTGCCCTGGTCGGCAGTGTTCTCATTCTGAGTGTAAAAGTTTTTAAACGTCGATAGATGAATCGAAAATTACTCTTGTTCCTGGGCTGCAGCTTTTTGCTGGTGGCGCTACATGCCGGAAAGCAGCAGCAGCAAGTGCCGGCTGCCGGTCCCGAAGACTTTTGCACCATCCGAAACACCACGTTTCAGAACGGCGAGCAGCTGACGTTCTATGTCTACTACTCTCTCTTCGGGCTCTATGTGAACGCCGCGAACGCGAGCGTCAACGTAGCTACGGAGCGACTGAATGGAAAGCCGGTTTACCACATTGTTGCCGAGGGCAAAACAAATTCTTCTTACGATTGGGTGTCGAAAGTGAACGACCGTTACGAGAGCTATATCGATACCGGGTCAATGCTTCCCGTGAAGTTCGTGCGCAACGTCGAGGAAGGCCGCCACCGCAAGTTCGAAACGATCTCGTTCAACCGGATCGCCAATACTGTCGTCACGAACGACGGCGTGTACAAGGTGCCGGCCTGCATCCAGGACGTGCTCAGCGCGCTCTATTACGCGCGCAATATCAATTTCGACAAGTACAAGCCCGGCGATAAGATCTCGTTCAACATGTTCATCGATAACGAGATTTACGCGATGTATATCCGCTACATGGGCCGCGAGACCGTGAAGACACGCTATGGGAAATTCAAGGCAATCAAGTTCAAGCCGCTGCTGATCAAGGGAACGGTGTTCGAAGGTGGCGAGAAGATGAATGTCTGGGTCAGCGACGATCCCAATCATATCCCCCTCCGTGTGGAAAGCCCGCTCAGCGTGGGAAGCATCAAGGTCGACATGATGAGCTACCGCAACCTTCGCTACCCGCTGACATCGCTGAAGAACCTGAGGTAGGTGGGTTTTAGATTTACGATTTACGATTTTAGACTTGATTGCAGATTTGGCGATTGCAGATTTTTTGTACGGTCTGCGATTGCATGGCACCTTTTACAACTGCAAGCCTCTTCACAAATCCGCAATCGCCAATCCGCAATCCTCCAAGCGCCTAACCGCACCCCCGGAAATCGTCAATTCTCAAATCTCGCTCACCCGCACGCTTTCCTTCATCCGCACGCCTTTCTCCGTCTGCTCCAGGGTGCAGCATTCGCGCTGCGCATCGTGCTCGAAGAAGAGAATGAAATCTTTTTCAGCTGCTTCCGCCAGGAACCTTTTCTTTTCCCCGAGCGTTGTCAGCGGGAACATATCGTAGGCCATCACGTAGGGGACCGGGATATGCCCCGCTGAAGGAAGCAGGTCGGCCATGAACACGATCGTCCGGCCCTTGTACTCCAGTTGCGGCAGCATCATGCTCTCCGTATGGCCGCAGACAAAGCGAACCTGGAAGTCATCGGCAAAGTCAGCAAGCGGAAGCCTGCCGACGTCCTGGTGATGTGGCTGCGCTACGAATTTCAGCTGCCCGCTTTGCTGGATCGGGATGATATTCTCTTTCAGGAACGATGCTTTCTCCCGGTCGTTTGGCGATACGGCCCATTCCCAGTGCTTTTCATTGCTCCAATACGTCGCGTTTCGAAAAGCAGGTGCCAGCGTATCGCCGTTGCGGACAATGGAGCCGCCGCAATGGTCGAAGTGGAGATGGGTCAGAAAGACATCCGTAATGTCATCGCGGTGGAAGCCATGCGCAGCCAGCGATCCGTCGAGAGTCGCCGTGCCGTGGAGGTGATAATGCCCGAAAAATTTATCGTCCTGCTTATTGCCGATGCCGTTGTCGATCAGGATGAGGCGGTCGCCGTCCTCGACAAGCAGGCACCGCATCGACCAGGTACACAGGTTGTTCTCGTCGGCCGGATTGATCTTGTTCCAGATCTGCTTCGGCACGACGCCGAACATGGCGCCGCCATCGAGCATGAAGTTCCCGGTTTCAATACTATACAGCTTCATGAAGTTTGTTTTTAGAAACGGCCTGCCCTGCATACAAAAGCAGGATAAAGCCAATGGCAAAAAAGATGATAAGGGCGAGGATGGAATTGCGCATCGAATGTGTGAGTCCTTCGATGAGTCCGAACGAGAAGACACCGACAACGATCGCGAGCTTCTCGGTAATGTCGAAGAAGCTGAAAAAAGAAGCCGTGTCCCTGGTAGCGGGCATATACTTGGAATAGGTTGAGCGGCTGACCGACTGGATGCCTCCCATGACAAGACCGACGACCGCTGCGATGATATAGAAGTGTAGCTCCGTCCGCATGAAGTAGCCCGCGATGCACACGCAAACCCAAAGCAGTACGGTCAATGACAGCACGCGGATATTGCCGATGCGCGCAGCCAGTCTCGACATCCCGATCGCGCCTATGATGGCCACAAGCTGGATCACGACGAGCACCAGGATCAATTTTGAATTCTTAAGATGCAGCTCTTTGATGCCGAAGTCCGTTGCAATGAGCATCACGGTTTGGACGCCCATGCTGTAAAAAAGAAACGCGGCAAGAAAGCGCTTCAGGACCGGCATATGACGAAGCTGCCTGGCAACTTTCTTCAGCTCGATGAAGCCGTGGCTCAGCAGGTGTCCTTTTTCTTTCCCTGAGGGAGCGCTCCTTGGAAGGCGTGCGAACGTGATCTGCGCAAAGCCGATCCACCAAACGCCGACAAGGAGGAAGCTGAGCTTGAGCGGAAGCGTAGAGTCAGGCATGGCGATGACCATCCCGAAGCCGATCATCTGCATCAGGACGCTGCCGATATAGCCGAATGTATAGCCACGGGCGCTGATGCGATCCTGGTCGGCCTCGGCAGCGATCTCGGGCAAGTAGGAATTATAGAAGACCTGGCTTCCGTAAAATCCGATGCATGCCAGCAGCAGCATGAACAGCCCGAAGATCACATTGTCGCCGTCGAAGAAGAACATGAGCGAGCAGGAGATGCCACCGAGGTAGCAGAAGAAGCGCATGAAGCTTTTCTTGTTGCCACGGTAGTCGGCGATGGACGACAGGATGGGTGAGAGGAAGATGATGACGATATAAGCCGCCGAAAAGAAATAGTCCTTCAGCTCTGTGTTGACGAACGTCCTCCCCAGAAAGCTGACGCCGTGTTTATACTTGTCGGTTGTCGTGGCGGTCACCGCTGCATAGTACGCAGGGAAAAAGGTGGTCGTGATGACGAGGTTGTAGACGCTGTTCGCCCAATCGTACATCGCCCAGCCGTTGATCACTTTCTTGGATGCCGTTTGCATACAGCTAAAGTAGTGAATAGTGAATCGTGAATGGTGAGGAGTGAATAGTGAATAGTGAATGGTGAATGTTCAAAAATCCGCAATCGCCAATCCGCAATGGAACTGAACACTTGATCGAACGGTTAAAGACAGACCCCTCCGCCAGAAATCGTAAATCAAAAATCGTACATCCTCACAGTCCTCCCATCGCGATCAGCACCAGCAGGATCAAGCCGAGTGCAATGCGGTACACGCCGAAAGCGCGGAAGCCGTACACCTTGAGGTAATTGATGAACAGCTTGATGGACAGCAATGCCACGATGAAGGCCACCACATTGCCGACGGCAAAGGCCATCAGGTTCTGCGAGCTCGCCGTGATCAGCTCATAGCCGTGACGCTCCATGCCGTCGCCCGACCACTTCTTTAGGAATAACGAGTAGCCCGTTGCCGCAAACATCGTAGGAACAGCCAGGAAGAAGGAGAATTCAGCAGCCAGGTTGCGCGTCAGCTTTTGCTGCATGCCGCCGATAATAGTGGCCGCAGAGCGGCTTACGCCCGGGATCATCGAGATCACCTGCCACAGCCCGATCAGGGCGGCCTTCGGGTACGTGATCTGGTCGTCAGACTCGATCGTTGGATTCTTGAAAAGGCGGTCCACAAACAGGAGCACGATGCCGCCAAGAACCATCGACAGGGCCACGACCAGCGGGCTTTCCAGCATGGCATCGATCTTGTCGTTGAACAGGTATCCGAAAATCAGGGCCGGCAATACGCCGACAAACAGCTTCACATAAAATTGCCATTGGCTGAAGCGCATGAATTTTTGCCAGTACAGGATCACAACGGCCAGGATGGCGCCGAGCTGGATCGCCACCTCGAACAGCTTGGTGAAGTCCGATGAGCCAATGCCCAGGAGCGACGAGGCGATGACCATATGGCCTGTAGACGACACGGGGAGAAACTCGGTCAGCCCTTCGACGATCGCGATCACGATTGCTTCAACGATACTCATGGAAATTGCTTAGTCGATTTGCTTGCGCGGCTGGCGGAAGATGGCAAAAATTTCAACCACGAGACCGATCAGGATCACGATCGGCGCAATGGTGATGCGCACGGTGCTGTAAACCTGGTTCTTGTCGAACACGTTGGGATCCTCGCTGCGACCGCCGGACATCAGCAGGTAGCCAATGACCATGATCACGGCGCCGGCAATCATCCAGGTGATGTTCTCCCGGGCAAACAGCGGCTTGCTGCTCATGCGCTCTGGACTTTTATCGGTCGACGTGGGAACGTGTTTGCTTTTCATGTGGCGTTCTTAGAAACGGCAAGATAGGGAAAGTTTGAATGTGCCATGGGCTGGCACGGGTCAATACAGCTCGTCAAGCTTCATCCGCAAATACTTCAGAACGCTCCGGTACGTGCTCAGGAACGTGATGCTGATGCCGATCAGCAGCAGGATCACGAACAGGGTCAGGAACATCTTCGTATCGAAGAAGGCGCGGATGCCCGGGAAGAAGCTTTCGGTGATCAGGATGGCGCCGTAGAGGGCGAGGATCGCGATGGTAGCGCTGATGGCGCCATTCACGATCGCGCGGATATTCAGAGGGCGTGCAATGAAGCCGCGCGTCGCGCCAACCATCTGCATCGTCTTGATGAGAAAACGGTTGCTGAACATCGCGAGACGGATCGTATTGTCGATGAGGATGATGACCAGAATGCTCACGATCACCGCGATAGCAATAATGCCGAGGCTCACCATCCGGAAATTACGCTGCATCGTACCCACGACGGCCGTCGGGTACCGGACCTCGTCCACCGCCGTATTTTGGAGAAGCTGCTGCTTGATGGAGGCCAGCTGAACCGAATCCACGTATTGCTCTTTCAGGGTGAAGTCAATGCTGGCCGGAAGGATATTGTTCTCGATGAACTCGTCAAAATTCTCGCCGCCGCTCTTCGCCCATTCTTTCTTCGCTGCCTCTTTATCGGTATAGCGGACGTCCTTCACGAACGGCTTCGCCTTGAGCGAGTCCTGCAGTGCAAGGCGGTCGCGGTCATTGATGTTCTGGCGCAGGAAAACCTGGACCTCCACGCTCTCCTTGAAATGCTGCATGAGCTTCTTCGAGTTGATGCCCAGCCACCCCAGGATGCCCAGCAGGAACAGGACCAGCGTCACGCCGAGGATGGACATGAAGTAGGACGGTTTGCCGCGTTTGGAGGATGCCTTTCCGAATTGTGCCATTGTGGAATGTTTATGAAGTGAACAAAAATAGCCCTTTGACCTAAAAACGACCGCATTGGTTCTGAAAGCTTTGTCAAAAGTGAAGCGCCGGAAGGCTTATTTTTGCCCCTCTAACGGTTGCCTGCCAGAAAATATTGCCGGCCGGACATGCCCCCGGCCGCGCACAAGATCCGCAATGACACGGTGACGCAAGGCCGCCCTGCCCGGTCCTCCCATCAACCGTGCTGCCTTGCGGATAGAACAAGCAGGCACAACTTTCAATCGCATTCATGGAATACAATTTCAGAGAGATCGAGCAACGGTGGCAACGGAAATGGACGACAGACGGCGTATACCAGGTCTCCAACAGGTCGGACAGGCCCAAGTACTATGTGCTTGACATGTTTCCCTACCCAAGCGGCGCGGGACTCCATGTTGGCCATCCTCTCGGTTATATCGCTTCCGATATCTTCGCGCGCTACAAGCGTCTCCGCGGCTTCAACGTTCTGCACCCGATGGGGTACGATGCCTTCGGCCTTCCCGCCGAGCAGTATGCCATCGAGCACGGCGTCCACCCGGCGGATTCAACCGAAAAAAATATTCGCACCTTCCGCAGCCAGCTCGATAAGATCGGTTTTTCGTTCGACTGGTCACGAGAGGTGAATACCTCTCACCCCCGCTACTATAAATGGACGCAGTGGATCTTCCTGCAGCTGTTCAAAAGCTGGTACAACCGGGCCACACAAAAGACCGAGCCCATCGAAGGGCTTGTCCGCATCTTTGAGGCCGAGGGCAACCGCGCCCATCCCGTTCCATCTGGAAGCCTGCAGATCGCCGGCCTGTCCTCCGCCACCTTCACTGCAACGGAGTGGACCGCTTACGACGACAAAACGAAGCAGTTGATCCTGATGGAATACCGCGTTGCCTATTGCGGCATCGGTGAAGTGAACTGGTGCGAAGCCCTGGGAACAGTGCTCGCCAACGATGAGGTCGTGAACGGTGTCAGCGAGCGTGGCGGCTACCCCGTCGTCAAGAAAAAGCTGCGGCAATGGTACCTGCGCATCACCGAGTACGGCGACCGGCTCCTGCAAGGCCTGCAGACAGTGGAGTTCAGCGAGGCCATGAAAGACATGCAAAGCAACTGGATCGGCAAAAGCTCCGGCGCCGAAATCAGGTTCTCTCTCAAGAATTCGTCTCACACGATCGACGTTTATACCACGCGCCCCGACACGCTCTTCGGCGTCGACTTCATGGTGCTTGCGCCCGAGCATGCGCTTGTGGAATCTATCGCATCGGATGAGCAAAGGAATGCTGTCGAAGAGTATGTGGCCTATGTCAAAAGCCGCAGCGAGCGCGAGCGCATGGCCGAAAAAAAGATCAGCGGCGTCTTCACCGGCGCCTACGCAGAGCACCCCTTCACCGGCAAGCCCATCCCTGTCTGGATCTCCGAGTATGTGCTCGCAGGGTATGGCACAGGCGCGATCATGGCGGTGCCGAGCGGTGATGAGCGCGACCATAAGTTCGCGCAGCATTTCAATATTCCCATCACCAATATTTTCGGCGACGCCTATACCGGCGAAGACGCGGTTACGTCAAAAGAGCTCGCGCTGCAGGAAAGCGATTTCGTGAATGGCCTTGCGTACAAGCAAGCGGCAGAGATCGTGATCGGCAAGCTTGAAGAGAAAGGCATCGGCCGCCGCAAGGTCAACTTCAAGATCCGCGATGCGGCCTTCAGCCGTCAGCGCTACTGGGGCGAGCCCTTCCCGGTTAAATGGATCGATGGCGTTGCGGTGCCGCTTGATGAAAGCGAGCTGCCGCTTGAGCTGCCGCACGTGGATACGTACAAGCCGGGACCTGAGGGCGAGGGACCGCTGGCGAATATCCCGGAGTGGACGGACCGCCATCTCGAAACCAACACAATGCCCGGCTACGCGGGTTCTTCCTGGTATTTCCTTCGCTATATGGACCCGCATAATGACGACACATTTTGCGATCCGTCGGTCTCCGATTACTGGCGCCAGGTTGACCTGTACGTCGGCGGTACGGAGCATGCTGTCGGTCACCTGCTGTACAGCCGGATGTGGACGAAATGCCTGTACGACCTGGGTTTGATCTCCTTCGACGAGCCGTTCAAGAAGCTGCTGAACCAGGGTATGATCCAGGGCGCATCCAGGTTCGTATACAGGGTGAAAGGGACGAACACCTATGTTTCTGCCGGGCTCAAAGAAGGCTATGAAGTTGATGCCCTCCATGTCGATGTCAATATCGTTGATGGGGTGGAACTGGATACCGAAGCATTCAAAACGTGGAAGCCCGATTTCGCCGACGCTGAGTTCATCCTTGAAGAAGGAACGTATATCTGCGGCTCCGAAGTGGAGAAGATGTCGAAAAGCAAATTCAACACCGTCAATCCCGATACCCTCGTGGAGCGCTATGGAGCCGATACATTCCGCATGTACGAAATGTTCCTCGGTCCCGTTGAGATGAGCAAGCCCTGGGATACAAAGGGCATCGAGGGTGTACACCGCTTTCTGAAAAAGCTGTGGCGCCTGTTCTATAACGAGGCGGGCCTGCAGGTCACGGTCGACGCGGCAACGCCGGCGGAGCTGAAGGTGCTGCACAAGACAATTAAAAAGATCGGCGAGGATACGGAGCGGTTTTCATTCAATACATCCGTCAGCGCTTTCATGGTCTGCGTGAATGAGCTCACCGACCTGAAATGCACCAAACGAGTGGTACTTGAGCCGCTCCTGGTCATCCTGGCGCCGTATGCGCCGCATATTGCCGAAGAGCTCTGGCATGCCCTCGGTAACGAGGGAACCATCATCGATGCGAGCTTCCCGAAAGTGGAGGAAAGCTATCTAGTTGAAAGCACAAAGGAATACCCTGTTTCCGTTAATGGCAAGCTCCGCACAACGATCAATATCGACCTGTCCGCCGAAGCCCCGGAAGTAGAAGGGATCGTGCTGCAGAACGAGGTGGTCCAAAAATGGCTGGAAGGCAAGCCGCCGAAGAAGATCGTGTTTGTGAAGGGGAAGATGGTGAATGTGGTGGTGTAAGGGAGGAGAATCTTAGGATTGAACAGCCGTTTCGCGCAAACGCGCAAAGGAGCAAGGAAAACCGCAAAGCGGGCTGTTTCTTTGTGCTTCTTGGCGTCTTTCCTGCCTTCGTGGTTCAAATTCATGCACCGCACGCTGAAAATCAGCCGTTTACAAGCGTTCGGCTGGAAATGTAAATGATTCGGAAGCCTTTGTAAACAATTCGGAGAGCTCTGTAAACGATTCGAAGAGCTCTGTAAACGATTCGAAGACCATTGTAAACGATTCGAAGACCATTGTAAAGGATTCGAAGGGCATTGTAAACAATTCGAAGAGCATTGTAAATGATTCGAAGGGCAGTGGAAATGATTCGGAGAGCATTGTAAACAATTCGGAAGGCATTGTAAACGATTCGAAGACCATTGTAAAGGATTCGAAGGGCAGTGGAAATGATTCGGAGAGCTCTGTAAATGATTCGGAGAGCATTGGAAATGATTCAGGAGGAGAGTGTAAACTAAACTGTGTCAGGTTGGGATAATTTTCAACTTGTAAATTCAGTTTATGAAAAAGGAAAAGAAGGATTTGCTGGGGGGGTATCGATGCGGCAACCCGGAAGTTGGCCCTGGATCAGTTCATGAGTGGTAAGCCTGTATTTGGCAAGGAAGGCGCGTTTGGTCCGTTGCTGCAACAGTTGCTGGAAGCGGCTTTGGAAGGC
>JAQBNP010000086.1 GCA_028288515.1 Flaviaestuariibacter sp.
GCTCGGCAACCTGCGCGGGCGTCCACTGTCCCGGGGCGTGCTGGCGGGTGAAGGACTCCGGCGAAAACATGTCGAGCCGCGCCAGCAGCGCTTCGGTGCTGGAATCGAGGTCTGTATGGATCCGTACTGTATCGATCATGGCAATTGTGTTGAGCGCCAAGATACGACCATCATGTTATCCGTTGCCCACGCGCTGGATCTCGTCCTTCGCCGATCCTTCAGACCGCCGTGGCGTTCCTTTCAACGCCCTGCCGAATCGCAGGGTGAAGCCGAACGTTGCGACGCGTGTGTCCCGTGTGAGCTTAAAGTATTCGCCTGACCGGAAGAAGGTTGTGTTGCCCGCCATGGCCTGCGTGTAAAAGATATCGCGGACCACCAGCCGGAAGGTGCCCCGGCCGGACGCCACCGTTTTCGAAAGGCCAGCGGTCATTTGTCCTGATGGATCGACGACTTCCTGCAGGTCGGCCTGGCTTCGTGTCGTGTAGAAGCCCGACAGCTCGGCCCCCCATCCTTTTTTGAATCGGAACGTGTTCGAAAGGCTCAACTGCCCCTGGCTGATCGTGGCCACTGCTTTTCCATAGACGATGCCTTCGATCCGCTTGCTGTTGCCTGTCGCCTGGCCGTTCAAAGACCACCAGGGGCGGAGGCTGAGCTGGACCGCCACAGACACGCCCAGGTTGCGGGCACGTCCCAAGTTGCCTTCCGTATACACAACGACACCGGCACTGTCCGAATAAAAGATTTGTGAGAAATAATCCGTTGTGACGCTGTAGCTGAGGGTGGAAACGATGACCGATCTGTAAAGATGGGCGACCTCCGCGTTCCAGGTGAACTGTGGCCGGAAGTAGGGATTGCCTTGCTGGTTCGTGTATTTGTTGATGATGAAAACAAATGGATTCAATTTTTGAAATGCGGGGCGGTCGATGCGTCGTCCGATGCTTGCTGACAGGCTGTTGCTCGAATCGAGCCGGTAGCTGACCGAAGCAGAAGGAAACAAGCTGTTGTAGTTGCGCGAGAACGCAGAATCCTTTCGCGTGTCATTCCCGAGCTGGTGCCCCTTGTACGAGGTTCGCTCGAAGCGAAGCCCGCCTTGCCCGCTCCACCTGGTGCCGCTCGCCTGCGTTGTCGCATAGAGGGCATGGATGTTCTCTGTATAAATGAAGTGGTTTGTTTTGCCCGCATCCGTTTTCCAGGCGCCTCCATCGAGAAGCTCGTAGGCCGCTTCGTTGTCTGTTACAATGCGCGATGATTTCCAACCCGTCTCTAAGGTAACGGTCTTGGACAACCGGTCGCTGTAATCTGCCCGCGCTGAGTAAATATTGATCGAGGAGGGCAGGTTGCCGCGAAACGATTCGGTTTCATTTCCGGGGAAGCGGCGGACGTTCGACGACATTTGAGTTCCGTGGATCCTGTAGGAAAGAACGTCGACATCCGCGCCCAGCTGGCCTGTCGCTTTGAAGCTGTGGCGAACACTGGCGCTCAGGCCGCCGCTGCGCCACCGGCTTGCGTTTCCGGTGAATGTTTCAATCAGTGAATCGACGGCGCCCGATGGCTGCTTCCAGGAAGCGGTGGCCGTATTGTCCGAATGACGCGACAGCCGCGAGCCGCTGAGCGCCAATCCAAGGGTTGTGCGCTGACCAAGGGAATAATCGATGCCCGTCCGGAGCGTGTGGGTGGCGGCTCTCGCGCGAATGAATGTCGGCTGCTCAAGCTCCCTCTCAATGGTCCGCTCATCCGCTTTATAGTACTGGCGGAGGGCATAAATGCGTGTAAAGGAGCCGTTGGCATTGAGGCTGTAGTTGGCAAACAGGTTTACCTTCCCCATGCGGTAATTCACCTGCACGCTGTTATTGCTTTTTGGATAACGGCCTTTCCCAACCGAAACGTTCACCGATCCGTTCCATCCTTTGACCTGGGTTTTTTTCGTGCGGATATTGATCACCCCTGCGTTGCCCGATGCGTCATACCGCGCAGGCGGCTGCGTCATGAGCTCCACCTGGCTCACGCCTGAAGAGCTCATGCCACCGAGGAGATTTGCCAGTTCGGCGCCACCGAGATAGGTTGGCTTGCCATCGATCATAACAAGGACGCTGGACTTCCCCTTCAGGCTGATGACTCCGTCCTTGTCGACTGTTATGCCGGGCATTTTTTCAAGGGCTTCCAACACGCTTGTGCCGACCTGGCTGATGCTCGATTCGAGGTTGACGATCGTTCGATCGGAGCGCAGCTCGATCAGGGGCTTGCGGCTTTGTACAGTAACGCCCGCCAGCAAGCGCACCTCTTTTTTCATGAACAGGACAGGAAGCACCACGGCGCCGCCCTCGTACCGGAATGAATCTGAAAGGGCAGGTGCAAAGCCGACCAGTGAAGCTGCACAAGTGTAGACTCCAGGTGACACCGCCGTGAAATGCGTGATGCCGGAGCTGTCACTCACGCCGATGCGCACCAGCTTTTTCGCTGTGCGTAGCTCAATGGTCGCCCCTGCCAGCGCGCGCCCGTCTTCTTTCACCAGTACGGTAATGTCACCGGTTCCCTGCGCGAAGGAGGCTGAAAAGATGAAAAGAAAAATGACGGGTAAGACGGTCCGGAGCATGGCAGTCGTGATTTTCTCCGCCAATTTATTGACCAGCTGCCGGGCAGGAAACGCTTATTGGGGCAGCGGCAAAATCAGCCGATGGAACGGGGCGGTATTCGATGCGATTCACACCCTCCTGGCTAGTTTTAACAGAACACCACGAAACTTGAGCATGATTTTTTAGTCCCTCCTCGCAGGCAAACTCACCTAAATAGTACAGATATGAAAAAGATCTTTATTCCTCTTATTTTCGCGATCGTTCTTCCGGCGACCTATTCGTGCAGTGGCGCCGGTCGTCTTGCCGGCTATAAGCTGAATGAGCAGGATGCCGCCGCCGCCATCCGCCAGATGCTCCAGATCGGTACGCAGAACGGCTCTCTGACCGGTGCGTTCAGCAAGGAAACCATTATCTCAACGTTGTTTCCGTCCTCTGTTGCCAAGGTGTTGAACACGATGCAGCAGCTGGGTCTGACAAACGAGATCGACCGGTTTACGACAACCCTCGGCACAGCCGCCGAAAAGACGGCGAACAACGCGGTGCCGATTTTCGTGAGTGGCATTACCAACATCCGGTTCAATGACGCCATGCGCATCATCAAAAACGGCGGTACCTCCGGAACGGATTATCTCCGCGCCACCATCGGTTCCGACCTTCGCAAATCCATTACCCCGGCCATGCAATCGGCGCTTGACGAATACAAGCTCAATGAGCAATGGGAGAACCTGATCAAGCCTGTGAAAGGCATTGCCGGCAACAAGCTGAACCTCGACCTGGCAAACCTGATGGCCGGTATCGTCAGCGAAAAGATGTTCCAGAAGATTGCTGAAAAAGAGGTGGAGATCCGTAATAACGCCTCCGCCCGCAGCACAAATCTGCTGCAGAAGGTCTTCTCACGCAATTGGAATTAAGTCCTTTGAATACAAGAAAAGCCCGCCGCCCGGCGGGCTTTTCTTATGCAAGGTGCAGCAAGATAAACGGGCGCGTTTCTCAAGACTCTGTTAAGGAAAC
>JAQBNP010000087.1 GCA_028288515.1 Flaviaestuariibacter sp.
ACTGCGCCCCGCCTTCTCGGGTATCCTGCCGAGACACTTCTAACGAAGAGTCTCGCCGCCTTTTACGACCTGGGAGATGATACGCTCAAAAGCGAATTTGAGCGAGGTCTCGCCCGGCGCCACGGAATTTTCGTTGGGGAAGGCTGGCGTCCGCGGCAGGATGGGAGCAAGTTCTGGGGCGAGATGACACTGACGGCGCTGCGCGATGAGAACGGCTCGCTGCAAGGTTTCTCCTGCCACCTGATCGACATCACGGAGCGCAAGACAGCGGAGATCGCCCTCCGCCAAAGCGAGGAGCGATACCGTCTCATGGTCGAAGCCGTAAAGGACTACGCCATCTTCATGCTTGACCCCACCGGCCATATCCTCACGTGGAACGAAGGCGCGCGCCGCACCAAAGGCTACCTGGCCGATGAGATCATCGGCAAGCACTTCTCAACGTTCTACACGGGTGTCGACCTCGAGGACGGCAAGCCGGCACGCGAGCTTCGCATTGCCATCCAAACTGGTAAGTACGAAGAGGAAGGATGGAGGGTCAAGAAGAATGGGTCCGTATTCTGGGCCAACGTCGTCATAACGGCCTTATACAACGAAGTGAACAAGCTGATCGGATTTGCAAAAGTTACGCGTGATCTTTCCGAGCGCCGCGAGGCAGAAGAGTCGCTTCGGCAAAGTGAAGAGCGCTACCGCTCCCTCGTCCACCAGGTAACGGATTACGGCATCTTCATGATGGATGAAAAAGGACGCATCATCAGCTGGAACGAAGGCGCACGGCGCATTAAGGGATACGAGGCAGACGAGATCATCGGTAAATATTTTTCGATCTTCTACCCCGAAGAAGACATCCTCAACGGGAAGCCGGCACACGAGCTGAAGGTGGCGCGTACGGAGGGGAAATATGAAGAAGAAGGCTGGCGGCTTCGCAAGGATGGCTCGCTGTTCTGGGCCAACGTCGTGATCACCGCCGTTTACAATACACACAAGATCCTGATCGGTTTTTCGAAGGTCACGCGCGACCTCACCGAGCGCAGGGAGGCTGAACGTGCGCTGCGCGACAGCTATGACCGCTACCGGACCCTGGCAAATGAGCTGCGGGTCACGAACGACGAGCTCTCTTACGCAAACGAGGAGCTCGAGCAGTTTACGTCGATCGTTTCGCACGACCTCCAGGAGCCGATCCGGACGATCAAGAGCTTCCTCATGCTGATCGATCAAAAGCTTGGAAGCGAAGGAACGGAGGACTTGAAGTCCTATGTCAGCAAATCGATCGGGGCGGCAACGCGCATGCGCGAGCTGATCCAAAACCTGTTGCAGTACTCCCAGCTGAGTCGCGGGGAGATGGTCCTCGACGATGTTAACGTCGAAGACATTCTGAATGAGGCGCTGCAGAACCTGCGGACATCGATCAAGGCAAGCGGCGCAACGATCACGATCGAGAACGAGGCCGATACAGTGCGTGGCGACCGCGTTCAGCTGGTGCAGCTGGTGCAGAACCTGTTGAGCAACGCCTTAAAGTTCACGGCATCGGACGAGCCCGCGGTCGTGATCAGAACGAAGCAGGACGGTAAAACGATAACGGTTGCGATCCAGGACAACGGCATCGGTATCGCTGCAGCCGACCTCGGCAAAGTATTCGAGATCTTCCGCCGGCTGAGTAGTGGCAAGAGTTACCCGGGAACGGGCATTGGACTGGCGATCTGCAAGAAGATCGTCGACCGCCACCATGGCCGGATCTGGCCTGAATCCGGACCCGGTGCGGGCACGACATTTTATTTCACGCTAAACGAAAATATGCAAAACAACATCGCTTCATGAAGATCTACAATGTGATCATCGTCGAGAACGATGAAGACGAGCAATATTTTATGCGGGAAGGATTTGAAGCCTCGGGAAAGTTCCGCATCAGGGCGATGGTTGCCAACGGCGATGAGCTGCTGGACTGGCTCGGGCAGCATCCGACGGAGCTGCCGGACTTTATTCTGTCCGACCTGAACATGCCGGGTCGGAATGGCTACGACATTATCACGGACATGCGCACGACGCCTGCGTACAGCCATATGCCCGTGATCATCACATCGACCTCGTCGACAAAAACGTTCATTGACAAGTGCCTGGCGTTTGGCGCGGCAGATTACGTGGTGAAGCCCGAAACCTTCATCGAGTATCGCTCTTTCGTGGATCAGCTTCACGGGTTGATCGAAGAGAAGGGCATTGTGGGTGGACGCTGAGCAGGTGGAAGTTTAGATTGACGATTTTAGATTGTGGAGAGCCTGTTGAACCACGAAGCCACGAAGGGGCACGAAGGCATTTACGATTTTAGATTTACGATTTTAGATTTTAGATTTTAGGAGACTCTGTAACTTCCACGCTGTCATCCCGAGCGCGAAGCGAGGGAGCCCGTGCACCTTGGTACTGTCCGTCAGGGCGAGGAACGAAGCCATCCCCTGCCCTCGAAGGCTCCTCTACAGCCACTAACCGGTCCCAAGAGCCAGAATGTCCACGTAAAGCGCACTGGTTCATTGGTAGTTCCTTCGCATGGCGTTCATACGGCACTCGAGCAAACCCGTACCCGAAACGTACCGCTTCTTTCCTTTTGTGCTCCTTTGCGCTCTTCGTGGCTTCGTGGTTCAAAGCGCACGTTTCGGGTCCCTGCGGGATGACAGGCTAACGGTGCAGGAGATGGCTTCGTTCCTCACCATAACGACGTAAAAAGTCTCTCCAAAAATCTAAAATCGTCAATCCCTTCCTGCTCCTTCGCGCACTTCGTGGGTTTGTGGGTTCAAAGCGCAGGGCGTTTTACAAAAACCTTCCCGTGTGGCTTCCCGCCACGTTCTTCAGTCCCGCAGGCTTGCCCGCATACACGAGGTTGCCACCCGCCGCTCCTGCCTCGGGGCCCAGGTCGATGACCCAGTCGGCGCTCCGGATCACATCGGTATTGTGCTCGATCACGAGGATCGAATGTCCCTGGTCGATCAGCGCATTGAATGAGGTCAGCAGCTTCTTGATGTCATGGAAGTGAAGGCCGGTCGTGGGCTCATCGAAAATGAAGAGCAGCCTGCCCGCCGCTTTTCCTTTGCCAAGGAAAGTTGCCAGCTTCACACGCTGCGCTTCGCCACCGGACAGTGTATCGGAGGACTGGCCCAGCTTGACATAACCGAGGCCGACATCACTCAGCGGCCTGATCGCAGAAACGATCGACTTCTCACCGTCGAAAAATTCGAGCGCTTCATCCACGCTCATCTCGAGAACGTCGTACACACTCTTGCCTTTATACTGCACCTCGAGAACTTCTTCCTTGAATTTCCGTCCGCCGCAGACCTCGCAGGTCAGGTGTACGTCGGCCAGGAACTGCATCTCCACGATCTTTTCCCCTTCGCCTTTGCAGGCGTCACAGCGACCGCCGTCAACGTTAAAGGAGTAGTGCTTTGCCTGGAAGCCCCTGATCTTGCTCAGAGGCTGCGATGCATACAGGTCGCGGACGCCGTTCCATGCCTGCACATATGTCACCGGGTTACTACGGGATGACTTGCCGATCGGGTTCTGGTCGATCATTTCCACCGCCGTGATGCTGTCAATGGCACCGGTAACTGCTTTATGAAGACCAAGCTTCTCCCCTGCTTCTCCTTTCAGCTTTTGCAGGGCGGGGTAGAGTAAGTGCTTGACAAGAGTGGTCTTCCCGCTGCCGCTGACCCCGCTCACAACGCACAGCACGCCGAGTGGAAAAGCAACGTCGATATTTTTCAGGTTGTGGTGGCGTGCGCCTTCCACCGTGATGAACTCGCGCGGTGTGCGAAGGGTTTTCGGAGGATCGATGGAGAGGGCACCGCGCAGGTATTTGCCGGTGAGGCTTTCAGGGCTCGCAATGATCTCGTCGTACGTGCCCGCGGCGACAACCTCGCCGCCGAGGTGCGATGCGAGGGGCCCCATGTCCACAATGAAATCCGCTTCGCGCATCATCATCTCATCGTGCTCCACGACAACCACTGTATTGCCAAGGTCCCGGAGCTCCTTGAGGACGCGGATCAGGTTCTCCGTATCGCGCGAATGAAGGCCGATCGAGGGCTCGTCAAGGATGTAAAGAGAGTTCGTGAGGTTGCTGCCAAGGCTTCGCGTGAGCTGGATGCGCTGGCTTTCGCCGCCGCTGAGGGTATTGGCAAGACGGTTCAGTGTGAGATACCCGAGACCCACATTGAGAAGTGTGTCGATGCGGTGCGTGATCTCGATCCGGATCCGCTTCGCGACGGTTTGCTCATACTCGGAGAACTTTGTCACCGCTTCATCAAACCATGCTTTCAGATCGGTGACCGGCATTTCGCTCAGCTCGCCGATGTGGCGTCCCTGGACCTTGACATAAAGTGCTTCCTTGCGAAGCCTGTAGCCTTCGCACTCGGGGCATTTGGTGCGCCCACGAAAGCGGCTCAGCATCACGCGGTATTGTACCTTATAAAGGTTCCGCTCCACCTCCTTGAAAAAGTCGTCGATGCCTTCAACGAACTGGTTGCCTTTCCACAGCACGCGGTACTGTTCTTTCGTCAGATCGGCAATCGGCTTGTGCACGGGGAAGTCGAACCGGCGCGCGGCGCGAATGAAGCTCTCCCGCCATTGCCCGAGCTTCTCCCCTTTCCAGGGTGCTACGGCGCCTTCATAAACGCTGAGCAGTTTATTTGGTATGACCAGGTCCTCATCGATGCCCAGCACCTGGGAGAACCCTTCGCACACCGGGCATGCGCCGAGCGGGTTGTTGAATGAAAAGAGGTTGGGCGCGGGCTCTTCGAACTGCATCCCATCGAGCTCAAAGCGATTGTTGAAAGCAAGAAGCTTCCTGCCGTCGACCTCAACAAAGACCTCGCCCTCCCCCTCGTAAAAGGCGGTGCCGATGGAGTCACCGAGGCGATGCTCATCGTCTTCGTCGAAGTTTTTCACGACGATGCGGTCGATCAGGACGAAGACATTCTCGGGATAAGCGAAGGCCGCATCAAGAGCAGCGGAATCGGCGAGGAGGTCTTCGATGGAATGCGTCGAACTTTCATCGATGGGATTTTCCTTCTGTGTTGCAGACAGGGCCGAGACGTATACACGCGTGAAGCCTTTCTGCATCAGTATATGAAGCTCCTCGCGGACCTCGCGATTGCGGTGGGTGCGAAAGGCTGCGAGGATAAAGACGCGGCTTCCTTCTTTCAGGGTGCGGATCGACGTGAGGACGTCGGCGACATCGTCCTTCTTCACCTCGCGACCGCTCACCGGCGAGACCGTTCGGCCGATGCGTGCATAGAGAAGGCGGAGATAGTCATAGATCTCGGTCATGCTGCCAACAGTGCTGCGGGGCGTCCTGGTCACGACCTTTTGCTCGATGGCGATCGCTGGCGCCAGCCCCTTGATGTAGTCCACGTCGGGCTTGTCCATCCGGTTCAGAAACTGGCGGACATAGGCGCTGAGGCTTTCGGCATAGCGGCGCTGGCCTTCCGCATAAAGTGTATCGATGGTGAGTGAGGACTTGCCGGAACCGGACACGCCGGTTACCACGATCAGCTTGTTCCGCGGGAAGGAAACGTCGACGTTCTTGAGGTTGTGCACCCGGGCGCCCTTGATGATGATGCTGTCCGCCTCGGGGCGGCGTGTCTCCTTTTTCTTTTTCGTTGCGGCTGCCTGTTTCATATTGCTGGTGCGCAAAGGTAACCAAGGATCGAATGCGCTTGCTAACGGCTTTAGCAAGAACGAAGGCTCAGCAGTAGGCCGGCGATGAGGAAAACGGCGGCCTGGTGGGCAAAGATCCTTAACGATTCTTTGGCAAAAAGCAAGCAATAGTTCGGACGGTTGATGTTGGCAATTCAAAAAAACGCCCTATTTTAGTGTAGAAATTTTACCCAAAAAACTCAAACGACCGCCTATCGTCATAACTTCTACTTCAACGTTTTACTGGTCCAATACTTGTAATTAAAAACCTCGTAGAAGCTTTTTATGACAACCTTACCTAAACTTACCGACCACGAGTTGATCAACTTGTTCGTTGCCGGCAATGTCAATGCGCTGGAAACGCTGGTATTGCGCCACAAAGACAAGCTGTACACCTCGATTCATTTTCTTGTGAAGGACAAGTACCTCGCCGAGGACATCTTCCAGGACGTTTTCATCCGCATTATCGACACGGTCCGCAATGGCCGCTACACAGACGAGGGCAAGTTCCTTCCCTGGGCTATGCGCATCGCGCACAACCTGTGCGTGGACCATTTCCGCAAGGTCAAGCGTGCGCCGGTCATCAAGACGGGCGATGACCAGGACATCTTCGAGGTTCTCAACTTTACCGAAGAGAATGCCGAGGACCGCATGGTGCGCCAGCAAAGCCACGACCGCGTTCGGCAGATGCTCGACAGCCTTCCGGAGGACCAGCGCGAAGTGATCATCCTGCGCCATTATGCAGAGCTCTCCTTCAAGGAGATCGCGGGACTGACAGGCTGCAGCATCAACACCGCACTTGGCAGGATGCGCTATGGCCTGATCAACCTGCGGAAGATGATGGTACAAAAACAAATTGCCTTGTAAAACCGTATATTCGTATCCCCCTTACCATCTAACTTATGTCATTCTCATCCTCCAACTGCATCTTCAACCATTGCTTGCCAGCATACCGGCAGAAGGCTGTATGAGAATGACGACCAACTGAGCCCCGCACCAAGCGGGGCTTTTTTTAGCCCGGACCGGCGATTTTGGCGAACTCTTCCTAAAGGAAACTCCTATATTAGCCAGATATTCGAACTTCCGTCGGTTTCGGCCGGCTACTTTTGCGTCTCCAAAAAATTGACTGCATCCGTACATGAAGACTATGCTGCCGGCCTCACCGATCGACCTGTCCGCCACGGAGGAAATTGCATTCCTTCTCGATGGCGCGGGCCTGATCACCGCGGTCAACAAAGCTTTCAAAGCCTTCGTCGGCTACCCTGCTGCTGACGTAGACGGCATGACCCTCCCCGATTTCATTGTCCCCGCCGAAAAGCCACGGGCCCGCGAGTTCGTCCGCAAGGCTCTCGTCGGATCCCCCGCCTACGGCCACCTTGCTTTCCAAACACGCAGCGGAGAGCGGCGCATTGGCAAGGTCACGATTGTTCCCTGTTTCGAGAACGGGGTCGCCACCGGCGCCTGCTGCTTCGTACAGGACGTCACGGCAACGGTTAACCTCAACCGCGATATTTATGACCAGGAGCAGCGGCTCAAGGCCATCTTCTACCATGAGCAGGACGGCGTTGCGGTGCTCTCGCTCGACGGCACCCTGGTCGACCTGAACCCGGCCGGCGTGCAGCTGCTGGAAGGCAGCCGCGACTTGCTGATCGGCACGTATTTCCCGGACCTGATCCAGGAATCCGACCGGGGCAACTTCATCGAAACGAATCAAAAGGTGGGCACCGGCCAGATCGAGACTTTTCAGTTCCGGGTAACAAGCCTGCGCGGCACCATCCGGTGGCTGGAGGCCAATATCGTTCCGCTGCGCGACAAATACGAAAAGATCTATGCAACCCTGAGCGTCATGCGCGACATTACCGGTCGCAAGGAGATCGAGGAAACGCTGCGGCGGCAGGAAGAACGACTGGAAAGCGCCAAGCGCCTGGCCCGCATC
>JAQBNP010000138.1 GCA_028288515.1 Flaviaestuariibacter sp.
CCTGATTCGCTTTCCGCCAGTCGCACCGCTCGCGGATTGAGAAAGGTGCTGACATGCGTCAGCATGTCAATCCGGTGGCTGGCCGTGTCATCAATGTGAGCCACGAATCTGCTTTAAGCCGCACCGGCGTCCGCAGGCAGGCTTTCTACTTAACATAATGTAGGTTTTTATGGCTTCTGATGAAGTATCCATGAACCCACCATGAACTATCCATGAACCAGGCATGGACGAACAGCCGTAAACGCAAATGGCGCGGAGAAGGAAATGAGACGCAAAGGGATTTCCTTTGTGCTCCTTCGCGCTCTTCGCGGCTTCGTGGTTCAAACCGCACGTTTCGGGTCCCTGCGGGATGACAGCCTGGGAGATGCGGGTAGGCGGGTGAGAGTTGCTATCGTCTCAACCAGGACCTCGGGTTCACCTTTGTATATTCCTGCATAATGATCAGGTCGACCTGGCCACCAGAGCCATCGTCGGCGGTTGCCGTGGTGCCGATCGACTGGCCCGTGCGCACGATGGTGCCGATGCTCACGTTCGCCGATGCGAGGTTGCTGTACACCGAGAAGTATTTGCCATGACGGATCATCACCATCATCCCATCTCCCGTGTTGGAGACAGAGCGTACCTCGCCATCGAAGATGGCCTTCACCGCCGTGCCCGCAGATGGAGTGCTGATGGTGATGCCGGGGTTGTCGAATTCGAGTCCGCCGACCTTGCTCGTGCCATACGGAATGCTGACCACGCCGTTATCGACCGGCCAGGGCAGGCTACCTTTATTCTTTTCAAAATTGGCGCTGAGGCTGATCTCCTTTTCACTGCTGTTAAGTGGCTTGAACTCTTTTGATGCAGCCGCTTTTTTCGGTGCCGTCGCTACGGAGCCTGTTGACGTTGTCGGGTTGGCACGGTTGGCCTCTTCGGTACGCTTCCGCTCCGCTGCAACACGCGCCGCTTCTGCTTTCCGGGCCGCGTCGATCTCACGACGGATCACCGCCGCGATCTGGTTCTGGAGCTGCTTATCGCGCTTCTTCTTGGATGCGATCTGTTTCGACAGGTCGCTTTCCTGCGACTTCAGCTTATTGACAACAACGTCCTTTTCTTTTTTCTGATCGGCCAGCACCGCGAGCTGCTCGCGCTGGTTGCTGAGGGCTGAATTCTTTTCGGTCTTCTTGCCAAGAAGCTGCTGCTTGCGCTCCTCGATCGCTTTCTGCGTGTCCTTGATCGTAGCCACCTGCTGCTGGCGGTAGGCGCGGTAATTGCGCAGGTAGCCAACGCGCTTCAGGGCGTCGTTAAAGCTGTTGGCGGAGAAGATGAAGTTGAGATAATCGTACGAGCTGCGGTTCTTGTATGCGTAGACAACGCTGCGGATATACTGGGCCTTCAGGGTATCGAGCTGCCGTTGAAGGCGGTTGATCTCGAGCGTGCTCAGGTAGACCTCGTCGCTCAGAACCTTGATCTCGTTGTTGATGTTGCGGATGTAGGCGTCCTGCACGGCAATCTTTCCAAGAAGGGCGTTGAGCTGTCCGAGTGTGACCTTCTTCTGCCCTTTCACCTTATTGTATTCGTCCTGCATGGCCTTGAGCTCGCGCTGCAGGGCTTTGCGCTCGCTTTCCATGCGGGCCCTCTCGCCCGGCTGCTGCGCGAGCGCGGCAAGCGTGGAGACGAGAAAGGCAACCAGGAAGAGTGATTTTTTCATGCGGTGTCGTTTGGCTCTGCCCGTCTATAACGGCACAGGGCGTGATAAATTTTAGTTGCGCTTAAAATTTTTAGGCACACTGAACGGAAAGCTTACCTCACCGTTGAAGTCGTACTGCTTAAAATCAAGCTTGATATCGAGCTGCTTTGCCTCGGTGATCGTGATCTTGCGCTTCGTTGAAAACAGCGGCCCCTTGCGTGTTTCATAGTCGCTGTAGGTAAGGTCCGCGGTACGGTTGCGCGCCGGGTTCAGGTCGTCAAGACGACTGCGTTGCAGTGCCCCGTCGCCTTCGCGGATCGTGAGCAGGTTCTTGAACCATTCGCCGAAGCTGAGCAGGGCAACGGTGCCGGGCCCACGCGAGTAGGACACGACATGATTGCTGTCGAGATAGACCGGGTTCCCAATGAGCAGGTCCTGGATCGTATGCAGGTCAAGAGGCAAAGCTGTCACATCCTGCAGGTAGTCAACGCTGCGCGCCGTGTAGGTCTTATTCAGCTTGTCAAGGATCTTTACTGAATCCCGGGTGATATAGGCCCGCAGCGCTTCGATGCCCAGGATGGCATTTGCGGAGATCCAGATAGCGCTGTCACGGTATATGCGGACGACAGCATTGACATCATAATTCTTGTTCGACGCATCCCGGTAGTCAATGTTCACCTTGGCCGAGAAGGTTGTGTAATCGATGTGGTTTGCGCTCACCTGCCGCAGGCTGGCCTGGATAAAGGCGAGCGAGTCCGCTTTCCCGTCAGGAGTGACGGAAGAGGCCTGCACAGTGTCTTTCCGCGAAATGGCGGTTCCGATCTTTCGGGTCGAGCGGCAGGAGCTTACCAGGCCTGCTGCTAAAAGGAGCCAGATGAGATTCTTCATAGTTTATGCTTTACCTGTGGAGCCGAAGCCGCCTTCGGACCGCTGTGTCGGTGTGAGTTGTTCTGTTACGACCCAGGCGGCGCGCTCCACTTGCTGGAAGACAAGCTGCGCAATGCGGTCGCCGGGCTCTATGACCTGTGCCTCGCCGGAGAGGTTTATCAGCAAAACCTTAATTTCTCCGCGGTAGTCGCTGTCGATCGTACCCGGCGTATTGAGGCAGGTCAGGCCGAGCTTCAGGGCAAGCCCGCTTCGGGGCCGCACCTGCGCTTCATACCCGAGCGGCAGCTCCATGTAGAGCCCGGTGGGGACCGGGATCCGTTCGAGAGGCCGCAGGCAGAGCGGTTGCGGCAGGAAGGCCCGGAGGTCCATTCCCGCGCTACCTTCCGTTGCATAGGTGGGCAGCGTGTTGTCCGACTCGTTGCGGATCTTCACCGTGAGGGTCGTTATCATGTGTTTCAAAGATAAGTGTGCGGGTTCCGAATCCTGTTAAAGAGCTTGCAATAAAACGGTGGCGTAGGCCACGAGTCCCTCACCACGGCCAACGAAGCCCATCACTTCCGTCGTCGTTGCCTTGATGGAAACGTCACCGGTATTTACACCCAATGTATCCGCGATGATAGACTGCATCTGTGCCGCGTAGGGCTTGATCTTCGGCTCCTGAAGGCAGATGGTGCTGTCAATGTTAACGAGGCGGTAGCCTGCTTTGGCGACGAGCTCTTTTGTTTCTGCGAGAAGGATCTTGCTGTCGATGTCGCGGTAACGCTCATCGGTATTGGGGAAGTGGATGCCGATGTCACCGAGGCATGCGGCGCCAAGCATGGCATCGCAGATCGCGTGCAGCAGAACGTCCGCGTCGCTGTGGCCAATGGCACCGCGGTGGTACGGGACGTGCACGCCGCCGAGCATGAGCGGGCGCCCTTCGCCCAGCTGGTGATAATCCACTCCCGATCCGATGCGGTATGACATGGTGTTGATTTGCGGCAAATATCGGAAAACAAAAAGGCGAAAGCTGTTCGCTTCCGCCTTTTTAAATCATTGGTGATCTCTTACTGACCGGAGCCGGTTGTTGCGCCGCTGCCATTGAGGTCAAACACGAGCGAAAAGCGCAGCGTGTTGGCCAGTGGGTTCTGGTTAACGCTTGATCCGCCCGAAGGAACGAGGTAGGAGAAGTTCAGACCGAAGACATTGTATTTCACACCGACGCCGGTAGAGAAATATTTACGGTTGCCCTTGTCTTTATCCTCGTAGAAATACCCCGCACGGAGAGCGAACTGGTTGTTGTACCAGTATTCGGCGCCCACAGATACCTGGAATTCTTTCAGTTCTTCCTTGAAGCCATCAGGCGCATCGCCGAAGGAGCTGAACCAGCTGCTCACAACGCTTTTGCTGCGGTACTTTGTTGCCAGCGCTGCGTTGTTGGAAGCGATCGTCGGGTCGTTCGTCGGGTTTTCCTGGAAGGTCGGTGGTGTCGGCACAAGAAGCTTGTTCAGGTCGAGGCCGAACATCAGCTTGTTGCTTTCATTGAAGACCTTTGTATACGTTGTACCGATGCCGAAGTTGGCAGGAATATAATCTTTCTGGTCGGCGTTGTCTGTATAAGCGATCTTGGAACCGAGGTTGGTCAGTGCCAGGCCGAATGCCCAGCCTTGTCCGATGGTGGACTGGCGGTTATGATACAGGCCGATATCGCCGGCAACGGCGCTTCCTGCCTTGTAGCCCGGTGTTGAGGAACCGCCGGCAAGGTTGGAGTTGATGTATTTGAGGCCGACACCAAGACCGGTGCGGTCGGAGAGCTTGCGGGAGTAGCCGAGGTCGACGCCGAACTCACGTGGTTTGCCCGAGCCGATGTTCTGTCCGTTTTCGTCGGTGAACTGGATGTCGCCGAGGCTGAAATAACGAAGGGACGCCGAGATGGCCTGCTGGTCGTCGAGCTTGTAATAACCCGCAACAGATGCGAGATACACGTCGTTGACATATTTTTTCAGCCAGGGAGTATACGTGAGGTTGATGCCGCCTTTGGACTCATTGAACGGCACTTTGCCCAGGTTGAAATAGGAGGAGCTTGCATCAGGGTTCGTTGCGAGAGAAAGGTCACCCATGGCGCCGGAACGGGCATCAGGAGAGATCCGCAGGAACGGAACGGCCGTCGTCACAACATTCAATCTTGTTTGGGCAAATCCTGTCGAAGCGGCCAGGCATGCCATCGCACCGAAGGTCAATTTTAAAGCAGTTGCTCTCATAGTCAATAGTTGATAATAGTGTGTGAAAATATAGGTTTTGGTTTAAAGACAAAATAAATTGTTGGTTTTTCACACTTAGCGGATCGACACGAGGCGTTGTAGATGCGAGGCCTTTTTACCGTCGGCACTTTGAACGCTGAGGCGATAGAGATAGACGCCACGTCCGACCTTGTCTCCAAAAGCGTCCGTACCGTCCCAGTCGGTGTCACTTGAACGGTTGCCCTCCGTGTTTATTGTCCGGGTGATGGTTTTTATTATACGGCCCGTGATCGTGAAGATCTCCACCTTCACCTGGAGGTCCATTCCGGGCCTGTTGTGCTCGAACCAGAAGGAGGTTTTCGTCGTGAAAGGGTTCGGGTAATTCAGCACGTGATCCAGCACCAGGGCCTCGTTGGCAGCCACGGTGAACTCGATCGTCGTTTCGCTCGAGTTGTTCATCACATCCCAGGCCTTGATCCGCAGCGTGTGCCGTCCCGGCGCAAATGCCGGCAGCTGGAACCGCACCGCTCCTTTCTGGTAGCTATTGAGCTCGCTCTCATAAAAATCATTCAGGATGTAAAAGTTCCGGTTGTCGTCGTCCACTGTGACAACTATGTCGTGATCGATGCCCGCATTGCCGGTGTTGAAGCCGGACGAATCCGCGAGCCTCAGCAGCAGGACAGGCGTCTGGTTCACGAGCCCGCCATTCGCAAACTTTTCATCATTCAGGTAGGCCCGGATCGTGGGACCTTCTTTATCCGTGATCGCCCCCGGCGCAATGCCCCCAATGATGATATTGGTGGAGTACCCGTTGGCATCCCGCGTGCTGTCGTTCGCATAGAAGCTTAGCTTCCCGCTGCCATACTGGAAATTCAGGTCGCGCGGCAGCTTGAAGCGGAATGAAAAGAGCCCGTTCACCGCCGACACCTTCCCGCGGAACAGGGAGCTTGTTTGCGACTGAAAGGGAACCGCAATGCTCGTCGGGTCGTTGGCCAGGGTGCGGATCGTCTGCGGCTTGTCATAGAGCGACAGGTACACGGTCCCATTGAAATTGGCCAGCCGCACACCGGCCGGGCTTGTCACCTCTCCCGTGATCAGGGCTTCTTCCGTGGCGCTCAATGTGTCCGCCGCGCCCGCGAGCGGCCTGCCATTCACGGTCAAGGGATTGACATTCATCTGCGGGTAGCCGAGCGTCATGGCCGGGTCGCCGAGCAGGGCAAACTTTCGGTTGTTGATGATATCGCCTCCATTGAGATACGTGAAGTTCTTCGCCGCCTGCACGGCCTCCCCGAGCGATTTGTACCGGCCCGCTGGATCCGGCTCCAGCGCAATCCGCAAATAGTTATTATTCAAAATACGGTTGCTGAAAGCGAAGACGACACGCGTGGTCGTCATCAGCGCGATCGCTCCCGTCAATGGCCGCACCAGCAGGTTCTCCCCCAGCGATGCAACGTTCGGCAGGTCATACGCTGCGAAGTCGCAGGTGGCCGTGATGAAGAGCGGGAGTCGGTAGCGGTTCGCCCAGGTATTGACGATGGACTGGTCGATGATCACTTCCTCCGCAAGCCGCGGGGGGCCGCCATGACCGCTGTAGTTCCAGATCAGCGTGCCGTTGTATATATTGTTGTTGACGGCTGCATTGGCCTGCGGGTAGCGCCCGCCCGCGGTGCCTCCCTCCTGGCGAAATGCGTCAAGGTAGATCTTCGTGATGTTCAGGTCGGGAGCTACGGAAGCCGTTGTCTGCGTCAGCGTTTCGGCATCCTGCAGGTGCAGGTTAAAGTCCTCGTCGTCCGCAATGAAATTGGTGTTGTTGCGCCAAGGCCCAAAGGACGCAGGGCTGTGGTAATCGAAGATCTTATCGACAAAATTCTTTGCTTCCGCAGCGTTCGCAACGGGGGCCCGCCCGATGCCGATGTCCAGCGTATTGATCAGCAGGTTGCTGTTGATGTCCTCGTTGTCGTCGAGAAAGCCGAAAAAATCATCGGATGTATATGTGGCCAGCGGGTCGAGCGAATAGGTGCTCTCGTAGGCAGGTACAAAGTTCGTGTTGTTATTTACGCGGTCCTTGTAGTCGAAGCTCGCCCGTCCGAACAGCAGAAGGTATTTGCCACCGGATGCCCAGCTGGCGCGGTACCTGTCATAATACATCTTCGTGAAATCGCGAAGCGCGGTCGGGTCGGGACGGCCAGCCGCGAACTCATTGAACACCTGCTCCGTTGTGACGACGATGGTGCGCATCCCATGGCGCTGCTGGTGGAATTGAGCGAGGCGCAGCGCCTGCTGCAGGAAGGTCGCGTGGGTGATGACAAGAAGGTCCGCTTCGGCGCTGTTGTGCAGGTCCTGGTTCCCGATGCGGCCGTACGGCTTGGGCGTGAAGCCTCCGGTGCCGAAGGCCACGTATTCATGAAGCGATTGGGCGGCGTTTGAAAACGAAAGCTCACCACCCGCAAGCGATGCCGGCATCCGCGCCGGGGACAGAGGGTTCGTCACATCCCACACCTGGGTTGTTGCGTCCGCGCCGGAAATGCGGAAAGTTGCCGCCGGGTTCCCGACACTGGCCCAGTCACGGAAAAGAAGCTGCCCGCCATTCACGGCCAGCTGTCTCCTGTAAAAGACTTCGAACCAATTGATCCAGCCTTGCGCATTGAAGCCGCCGGGCGTAAAGGTGAACGTCAGTGAAGGAGATGCGGGCGCCGGCAGGGAGGAAACCGTGCGGGCCGATTGGGCAAAGAGGTCGTTCAGGCCACTGCTGACCGGTGGAACGAAGGCTTGCTGCAGCACCTGCCCGTTGAGTTGAATGGTGAAGCGGCTGGCGCTCCCGATCGACCGGGCTGCCAGGTCGGTTGACAATACGAACGGCGCCCCGGGCACAACACCGGAAGCCGGCAGGGAAAATTGGCGGGTGGTTCCGTGGCCGGGCAGGTTGCTCAGCTCCTCGCCGTACCACTCCTTGCCGCTCGACAGGAAATTCACGGAATCAAGCTCATGGTAGAGCCGCTCGTCGAAGGTGGTGACGGTAACGGCGCCCGGCCCGGTTGGGGGAGCCGTCGACACGCGGCGACCAGTACCGCCAACACTGAGGAAATAAAAGGCCTGGTCCGAGAAAAGGTTTTTGGAATGGCTGAAGCGTGCATTGGCAGAGTCCTTCCGCCAGGGATTCGGGCCCGGTGTATAAAAGAGAACGTAGTCGGAACCGTTGATGATGCCGTCTCCCCCGTCAACGACCAGGATGGCCAGTTCTTCGAGGTCGTCGGTGCGGCCGGCCGCATTGCTTTCCGGAAGCATCCCGCTTTCGCCGCCGAAGATCCGGAGCTGGCCCGATGGGATCGATGAGCCGAGGCCGAGGCCCGTTAAAAATGCCGCGTCCATCTTCTGAATGCCCTCTTCCGAAACGCCGATCTTGTACCAGGCGCCGGAGGCCAGGACTGAATGCGGCTTATATGTTCGCTGCGCCCCGGAACCCACTGCGCACAGGCAGCAAACCGCCGCAAACACGGCGCCTTTACACAAAGCAGTCATAGGTTGAAGATCGTAGAATTAACATGAAAAAAAGGGGTTTTCCCTCTTTATTTTATTTTTAACGCTCTATATTCGCAACGTCGGAATGGAGAAACTTTTACGGCTCACAATATTTCATTTGAAGCGCCGTTAAAGTTATTCCAAAAGCCGATTCCAATAAACGCACATGATTTCATGTGTCCTTTTGAAAGACAAAAAACGCGACATGCAAGTAAAAAATTTCGTGCTCTTTTTATCTGCAGCCTGCCTCCTGGGCTCCTGCAAAAACGGTGGTCTCTTCCACAAAAAGCAAGCAAAATCCGACGTCACCGGTTGGAATTACAACGACAAGAACATGGGCGGCTACCAGGTTGCCAAAGGAAAGGACCAGAAAGCCGGTCCCGGCCTCGTGTTTGTCCAGGGTGGCACGTTCACCATGGGCCAGACGGAAGAGGATATCATGGGTGACTGGAATAATATCCCGCGCCGTGTAACCGTTCCTTCCTTTTATATTGATAAGACGGAGGTGGCAAACGTTCACTACCGTGAGTATATCCACTGGCTGAACCGCATCTTCCCGGCTGACGATCCCGCCAACCAGAAGATCCTCGATGCCGCCCTGCCCGACACGCTTGTCTGGCGCAGTGAGCTGAGCTATAACGAGCCGCTCGTTGAATACTATTTCCGCCACCCGGGCTTTAACGACTATCCCGTTGTCGGCGTCAGCTGGCAGCAGGCCAACGATTTCTGCCTGTGGCGTACGGACCGTGTGAACGAAGGGGCCCTGATGCAAAAAGGCTTTAT